>CBDUGF010000032.1:0-31100 GCA_965366835.1 uncultured Rhodobacterales bacterium | reverse complement strand
TTCGGCAAGATGAAGGGGCGGGCGCCTGCGCTTCAGAGCGTTTCAGGTTAAACCGGACTCGAAAAACGCGGCCTTACGCGTGCCGCTCGAACGCGCATTTCGATCCATATGCTTCAATGTAAACCTGAAACGCTTTAGTCGGCGTCGTCTTCGGGGAACAGGCGGGCGGCGAGTTTGAGGGCGATGTTCTTGTAGATCTGGGTGTGCGGGCTGTCGGGCTGGGAGACCACGACGGGGGTGCCGGCGTCGGAATGTTCGCGGATGTCCATATGCAGCGGGATGCCGCCGAGGAAGGGGACACCGAGGCGGCGGGCGTCTTCCTCGGCGCCGCCATGGCCGAAGATGTCGGATGGCTTGCCGCAATGCGGGCAGATGAAGGTGCTCATGTTCTCGATGATGCCGAGGATCGGGACATCGACGTTCTTGAACATGTTGAGGCCCTTGCGGGCGTCGATCAGGGCCAGATCCTGGGGTGTGGAGACGATCACAGCACCAGTCAGCGGGGTTTGCTGGGCCATGGTGAGCTGGGCGTCGCCGGTGCCAGGGGGCATGTCGAGCACCAGCACGTCGAGGCTGCCCCAATCGCCGGCCCAGTCGACCTCGCGGGTGAACTGCATCAGCGCGGAGACCACCATCGGGCCGCGCCAGATCACCGGGTTTTCCTCTTCCATGAAGAAGCCCATCGACATCACCTTGATGCCGAACTTTTCGATCGGGAACACCCGGTCGCCTTCGATCCGGGGCTGTTCGTGGATGCCCATCAGCTTGGGCGCAGAGGGGCCATAGATATCGGCGTCGAGCAGGCCGACCTTGAGGCCGAGCGCGGAGAGGCCGAGCGCGAGGTTGACGGCGCAGGTGGATTTGCCGACGCCGCCCTTGCCCGAGGCGACGGCGAGGATCGTCTTGATCCCGGCAATCGGCGCCATGGCGGGGCGCTTGTCTTCGCCCTTGGGCTCGGTGGGGCGTTTCTTGAGGCGCGGCGGTTCGGGCGCCTTGGGCGCGGGGCGCTCGGCGGTGAGCACGACGAGCAGGTTCTGCACGCCCTCGACCGGCTTGATCTTGGCCTCGATGGCAGATTGCAGCGCCGCGAGATCGCCGGAAAAGCCATCCGGCACATGCACCGGGATGATCACCTTGCCATCGGTAATCGAAATCTCGCCTTCGACGATCATGCCGGACATCACCAGATCGGGATGGACCCCGGCGACGGGGATGGTTTGCAGGCGGCTGACGATGATTTTCTTCATTTTGCGGACTCTCGGGTCGGGGAATGGGGGTGGATTACTTGCCGTAGTAAAGCCGCATCACATGGGCGGCCTCGGCGAAGAACAGCCAGCGCGCGGCCAGGAGGCCGACGAGATGCGACAGAACCGTCAGAAAGCCGATGAAATGGGTCAGCGGCAGGCTCAGAAGCAGAATGACCGGCACGATGACCGCGAAAAGCAGCGCGATGATGCGCAGCTTGAGCGCGTGTTTGCGCGCGACCGTGTAGGCCATTTCATTGAGCAGGTAGTTCTGGCCGCTATGGGGCGGCTCGAGCAGGCGGGTCTTGCCGATGGCGCCGAGGCCGGTGGCGCTTTCGATGCTGCTGTCGCCGGTCTGGCCCTTGGCATCGCCCTTGATCCAGATGATCACCTGCAACACGCCGAGCAGGGCGAGAAGGGCGGCGGCGGTGCGGGGCAGATCGACGAAGAGCGCGCTGCCGCCGAGCGAGAATGCCAGGAACAGGGCCGGCGTGAGCGGGGTGTTCCAGCGCGGCACCGATTTGAGCTGGGTATAGATCATCGAGGTGGTGAAGACGGTGATCAGGCAGAACAGCGCGCCGAGGATGCCGAGCGGGCGGATCATGGTGTCGAAGAACACCTGGGCGAAGGCGTAGGGCGCCAGGGTGAGCAGGGCGATCACGGCCATGACGCCTTCGCGGCTGAGCCACGAGGAGCGCCACTGCGAAAACGCCTTGATCGCGTTCTTCTTGTTGCCGAGATGGAACACCGAGGCGAGGAGGCCGCCGACGGCCATGCCATAGCCCAGTACGTAGAAGGCGAAGGCTACCCAGCCGGTGACCGGCGGCAGGCCGATGCCGAGCCAGGCCAGCAGGCCGAAGCCGAGGCCGGAAAACGCGGTAAAGATTATGACGGAGGGAGCCGGGTGCATGTCAGAGGGCCTCCAGAGCTTTGTCGAGCCAGGCGAGGAAGCCTTTGGGCTCTTTGTTGGGTTCTTCGAGCCGGGCGGCGGAGGGCACATCCTTGGGCCGCGGCGGCAGGTATTTATTGACCGGGGCGGTGCCCATTTCGGGCATGAGGTCGATGCCGCCGCGCTCCTTGACCAGCCTGGAGACGTTGGACTCCGGATCGGCGAAATCGCCGAAATGGCGGGCGCCGGCGGGGCAGGTTCTGACGCAGGCCGGGGTGCGGTCTTCCTCGGGGATATTCTCGTTGTAGATGCGATCGACGCAGAGGGTGCATTTCTTCATCACGCCGGCGAGTTGATCGAGCTCGCGCGCGCCGTAGGGACAGGCCCAGGCGCAGAGGCCGCAGCCCATGCAATCATCCTCGTTGACCAGCACGATGCCGTCTTCCGTGCGTTTGTAGGAGGCACCGGTGGGGCAGACCGTGACGCAGGGGGCATCATCGCAATGCAGGCAGCTCTTTGGAAAGTGGATGGTCTGGGCCGGGCCGGTGGCAGGCTGGGCCTCGAAGCTGTGGATACGGTTGAGGAAGGTGCCGTGGGGCTCGGCGCCATAGGCGTCTTCGTCGCTGAGCGGGGCGCCGTAGTTCGACGTGTTCCATTCCTTGCAACTGATCACGCAGGCATGGCAGCCGACGCAGGTATCGAGATCGATGGCGAGGCCGAGTTTCTTCTCGGTGGAGGTGGGGAGCGTGGTCATGTGGTGATCCCCTGGATTTGGTTGGTGAGGGCAGCGCCTGCCTGGGTAGGCGCTTTGGTGTGTGACGTTGAGATCGGCGCTGTTGGTCTTTCAATGCCAAACGGTGTCAAACGAGTTGAGGTTCGAAAAGCGCCTGCCGGGGGGCAGGCAGGCGCTGCCCGGCGTAAATGCCGGGCGGAACATTCCAATCTCGTCATCAGAATTCCTCCCCGTAAGCGATGTCTTTTGGCCCCTGGCCGACGGGGGATTTCTGCGCGGCGTGGGCCGGTTCCGAGGGGCCGCCGGGGGGGGCTTTTTCGATCTTCACACGCAGGTCGAACCAGGCGGCCTGGCCTGTCACCGGATCGGAATTGGCCCATCTCAGGCCGTCGCCCTTTTCGGGCAGAAGCTCGTTGATCAGGTGGTTGAGCAGGAAGCCCTTGGTGGCTTCCTGGGCATCTTCGGAGAGCGCCCAGGCGCCGCGCTTCTTGCCGATGGCGTTCCAGGTCCAGACGGTGTTTTCGTTGAGCGCATCCATGCGGGCGACCTGGCATTTGATGCGGCCATGGGTCGAGCTGACATAGGCCCAGTTGTCATCGTCGGTGAAGCCCTTTTGCTCCCAGGTCCTGCCCGGGATGTAGAGCTTGTTGACGCCGGTGATCTGGCGCAGCCAGGCATTCTGCGAGCCCCAGGAATGATACATGTGCATCGGGCGCTGGGTGAGGGCGTGGAGGGGATATTCCTCCTTGTCGGTCATGCTTTCCTCGAAGGGTTCATACCAGTCGGGCAGGGGAGTCATCGTGGCCTTGACCCGCTCGCGCAGGTGCTCGGGGGGTTGGATATCGCCATGGCCTTCGGCGGCGCGTTGCAGTTTGCGCATCGGTTCGAGATAGAGATTGAAGACGTAGGGCGCGGCGGCGTCGAACAGGCCGATCTTGACCGCCCAATCCTGATAATGCTGGTTCCAGGGCTTCATGAACTGGGCGTTTTCGGGGATGTGGGAGATCCAGAAGCCGCCGTTTTCGATGTATTTTTCGAGCTGTTTCGGATTGGGCGCGCCGCGGCCCTCCTCGGAGCCGCCCTCGCCGCGCCATCCGGCCAGCGGGCCGACGCCGGGGCGGCGTTCGTGACTGACGATATAGTCGGCATAGTCGGCGTATTTCTGCGAGCCGTCTTCGTTGACGAAGCCGGGCAATCCGAGTCGCGCGCCGAGGTCGCAGAGCGCGGATTGGAAGCCCTTGACGTCGCGATCGGGCTCGACCACCGGCCAGCGGATGCTGTCGGCGGCGGCTTCGGCTTCGCAGATCGGGCGGTCGAGCAGCGAGATGCAATCGTGACGTTCCAAGTATGTGGTGTCGGGCAGGATCAGATCGGCATAGGCGACGGTTTCCGAGGAATAGGCATCGGCGTAGATGAAATGCGGGATCACGTAGTCGCCGTTTTCGTCGGTGTCGGTCAGCATCTTGATGACCTGGGAGGTGTTCATCGTCGAATTCCAAGCCATGTTGGCCATGTACATGAACAGCGTGTCGATCTTGTAGGGATCGCCGGCGTGGGCGTTGGAAATGACCATGTGCATGAGGCCATGGGCGCTGAACGGGTTCTCCCAGGTGAAGGCCTTGTCGATGCGCTTGGCGCTGCCGTCTTCGTTGATGAGGAGGTGTTCGGGGCCGAGCGGATAGCCCAGATGCGGGCCGTCGAGCGGCTTGCCGGGCTGGGAGCCGGCATGCGGCTTGGGGTGGGATTCGGGCGGCTTGGGGTAGGGCGGCTTGAAGCGGAAACCGCCGGGGACCTCGACGCTGCCGAGCAGGATTTGCAGGATGTGGAGGGCGCGGCAGGTCTGGAAGCCGTTGGAATGGGCCGAGATGCCGCGCATGGCGTGGAACGAGACCGGGCGGCCGGTCATCGTCTTGTGTTTTTCGCCTTTCCAGTCGGTCCAGGGGATATCGAGGGTGATTTCCTCGTCAAAGGCGACACGGGCCAGCTCGGCGGCGGTGGCGCGGATTTTCTCTGCGGTGAGGCCGCATCTTTCGGCCACGTTTTCAGGGGCATATTGCGGATCGAGGTATTTCTCGGCCAAGAGCTGGAAGGCGGGTTTGTAGGTGGCGCCGGCCTTGCGGATGTGACCGGCGAGATCGGGTTTGACGCCCGGCGCGTCAAAGGGCGCGGGTTTGCCGGTGGCGCGGTCGATCACCTGGGCCTTGCCATCCTTGTCGCGCAGGAACAGGCCGAAATCGGGGCTGCTTTCGTCGGTATTCACCAGGAATCCGGCATTGGTGTAGCGGCAGAGATAGTTGAGGTCGACCTTGCCGGCTTTCAGCAGCTCGTGGATCATCGCCAGGATGAACAGGCCATCGGTGCCGGGGGTGATGCCGATCCAATCGTCGGCGATGGCATTGTAGCCCGAGCGGATCGGGTTGACGCCGATCACCTTGCCGCCATTGGCCTTCAATTTGCCAAGGCCCATCTTGATCGGGTTGGAATCGTGATCCTCGGCGACGCCGAAGATCATGAACAGGCGGGTGCGTTCCCAATCGGGCTGGCCGAACTCCCAGAAGGCGCCGCCCATCGTGTAGATGCCCGCGGCGGCCATGTTGACCGAGCAGAAACCGCCATGGGCGGCGTAGTTGGGCGTGCCGAAAGCCTGCGCCCAGAGCGAGGTGAAGCTTTGCGACTGGTCGCGTCCGGTGAAGAAGGCCAGCTTTTCCGGGGCGGTGTCGCGGATCGGCTTGAGCCAGCCCGTCGCGATTTCATAGGCCTCGTCCCAGCTGATCTCTTCGAATTCGCCCGAGCCGCGCGGGCCGGTGCGCTTCAGGGGCGCGCGCAGGCGTGAGGGGGCGTAATGCTGCATGATGCCGGCCGAGCCCTTGGCGCAGAGAACGCCCTTGTTGATGGGATGATCGCGGTTGCCCTCGATGTATTTCACCCGGCCGTCTTGCAGATGCACATTGATGCCGCAGCGGCAGGCGCACATGTAACAGGTGGTCTTGCGGATCTCGTCGGAAACCTTGGGAGAGGGGCGCGCGGCCAGTTTCGTATCGGTCATCAGTCTGCCCTGCTTGTCGGTTTTGTTTCTGGTTTCTATCTGGTCTGGGTTTGTATCGCAATATTTGCATGTGTCGATACATTAAGCGGGTCCGTTTTCTTTTGCCAAATGATAAAAACGTTTTGTGCGCAGACGCCATGGCGAAGCGCCGCAGGGGCGCGGGGGGCGGGCGGAGGAGCGCTTCGCGGCCTCGACCGGATGCGGCGGAAGGGCTGCGGAGCGGTGCGAGAATGGGCAAACCGGCGGCAACCGACGCATGTATGGCTGATTCGGGGCAAATCTGGCAAAAATTAGACTCGAATCCCGACGAACGGGCGGTGAACTGGCGGTTGAAGCGCGTAAACGGGTGGTGTTGTTGCAGATTTTTCCTGGGCCAGACTCGCTTTCAACGTGTTGCACCCAGAGGGTTGTTTCGGGGCGTATAACCGGCGGGCAGGGGCGCAGAAAACAGGGTGCAGGCGGTGGCAGGAGGGCCGATTGCCGGGCGCTGGAAAGGCCCGCCGCGAGGGGGGGAAATTGCCGGATTTGCGTCATGAGCGGGAAAGGCCGCTTTGGAAAAATCGTGTTTTTTCATCAGGTTTGTTCCGAAAACCCGACGCGATTGTTTCCACGCGAGGTGCCGACCGCGAAACATCACTTGCATTGTTTCCGATCTCATCACAAATGTTAGGGCAACAGGACGCGGTGCATCCGCGACGGAGCAGAGACGGGTGGCCGGGTCGGGATGAGCCAAGCGGACCAGCCTGCTGACCCGGCGCGCAGCACCCTTGCTTGCAGCGGCGCGATCGCACCACGACGCGGAGCCGGGTATTCGACCTCGGCAAGTGCCGCGGCAGCGGTGAATTTGGTGAATTTTGCGATGGGAGAGCTCTCCTTATGGTAGAATGACCAGAAGACAAGGTTTGACGGGCGGGGGGCGCAGGCAGTATTTTTTAGTCATTCGAACTGGTGCAGGACAGAGATATCCGAACCCGTCCTTCGTGGGGCTGTAGACGGGACGGGGCTTGCGGCGGAACGGACGTGTGATGTCTTGGGGACGCACGCGACGAAGGGGAGCGAGTCACGGCCCGGCTGCTTTTACGGGTCATGAATCGAACTTCGGCCAACGCGGCAGGATTTTGCCACAAGGCCGGGTTCGCCAGCTTCTTGCCGATGTCTGCGTTATTACTTGGGGAATGTATTGTGAACGAACGTGTGGGTTCAAGATTTGGCGGTGGGGGGTTGCAAGGCCTGATCGATAGCGACGAGCCATTGCGACGCGGGGCGGCGGCCTATCGCCGCGGTCTCAAGCGATTGCTCGATGTGGTGATGGCGTTGTTGGCTTTGGTGCCGGCGGTGGCGATCCTGGTGCCGCTGATGGCGATCATCGCGCTTGACGGGCGCTCTCCGATCTATGTGCAGAAGCGGCTGGGCCGTCATGGCCGGGTGTTTCACATGTTCAAGCTGCGCTCGATGGTGGCGGGGGCCGATGAGATCCTCGACGCCTATCTGGAGCGCAACCCGCAGGCGCGGGCGGAATGGGATCTGACCCAGAAACTGAAGACCGATCCGCGCATCACCGTGTTCGGCAGCTTCATCCGCAAGACCTCGCTCGACGAGCTGCCGCAGCTGTTCAATGTGTTGCTTGGCCAGATGTCGATGGTCGGGCCGCGCCCGATGATGGTGGATCAGCGCGAGCTTTATCCCGGTGCTGCCTATTACGACATGCGCCCGGGGATCACCGGCTTCTGGCAGGTGAGTGACCGCAACGAGACCAGCTTTGCCGAGCGCGCCTTTTTCGACAACGCCTATTTCCGGCAGATGTCTCTCGGCACCGATCTGCGGGTGCTGGCGCGGACCGTGAAGGTGGTGCTGCGCGCGACCGGGTATTGAAGGCGGATCGGCGAGCAAAAGCGGAGCGAAATGCCAAGGGTGTGTGACACGCAAAGGTGCGTGAAATCACGCACCCTACGGGGTTTGCGCCTTTTTTTCCTGCATCAGAGCAATGGCGGCATCGGCCCAGGCCGGCCAGTTGAGCCGGGTTTCGAATTCGGCGCGGGCGCTGGCGCGCAGGGCGAGATAGGCGGCCGGATCGGCGATGTAGCGCATCACCACATCGGCGAAATCGCCCGGAGTGGCGCTCGCGGGCAGGGGATGGCCGGTAATGCCGTCGCGCACCGGTACGCCGCCGACATCATGGCACAGCGACGGCAGGCCATAGGCTGCCGCCTCGCAATAGGCAAACCCGTAGCTTTCGAAGCTGGGCTGCATCAGGAAATGCGAACGGCGCAGGGCGGTGGCGAAACGCGCTGCCTCTTCGGGCTTTGACTTGTCGAGCGGGCCGAGCTGCGTGACATATGCGTTGATATGGGCCCTGGGCGGGGTGCAGCCGATCACGGTCAGCCGGGCATCGAGGCCGCGGCCGCGCAACTCGGTCATCGTCTGGAACGCATCGGGGCCGCCCTTGGCAAACCAGTCGCGCGCGATGATCAGCAGATCGAGCCGGGCGTCGGTGCCGGGCGCCGGCGGAGGCGGGGCCGGCCCGGGGTCTTCGATATTGGCGCCCCAGGGCAGGACCTGGGCCAGGCCGGGGGGCAGGCCATAGAGCGCCTCGGCCTCGCGCTTGAGCCAGTCGGAAGGGCAGAGCATCAGGTCGAGTGCATTGAGGACGCGCCGTTCGGCCCGCAAGGTGAGCGGATCGAGCAGATGGCGCGCCAGCATGGATGAGCCATATTCCTGGCCGATCTGCGAATTCTTGTAGACGCTCGGCGTGGCATCCGAGGAATAGACCTTGATACAGCCGGGCGGCGGCGCGACATGCGACAGCGACTGGAAGGAATAGGCGCCAAACAGCACGTCGAAGCCGCCGTCGCGCAAGGCGCGATTGATCGGGCCGGCGATGATCGGCGCGAGGGCGAGATGGGCGCGCCACCTGAGGCGCAGCTGGGCGCCATCCGAGGTGGCATAGATCGCGCGGCGCACCGGTTCGGCCATGCCCCAGTCTTGCGGCAGCACCGTGACCTCGGCGCGCTCGGACAAGGCCCGGTAGATCCGCGCATTGCCGCCGGAATAGGGGTGCACATGCTCGGGCGAGATATCGCAGAGATAGGCGATCTTCAAAGCGGTCATGGGCAATGCCTTGGGTGAATGCGGGTGCAGCATGTGTTTCGGCGCCATTCAAGCCGCGCCAGTGGGCGGAAATCGGGGCGATTGTGGACCATTCCGTGACAATTGGCGAATGGCTGTGAGGACAGGGCGGCAAACATTTGATAGACAAGGGCAAGTTCGCGTATCAACACAGCAGACGGCGCGAAAGTGCTGACCCGACAAACCTGACCTGAGCAGCCCCGCAGACCATGCCCAACACACTTGCATATCTCGCGCTGGCCGGATGGCCGCTGATCTCGCTGGTGCTGTTTCGCAGGCTCGAGGTCGGGCGGGCGATCATCTGGTCGCTGCTGCTGGCCTATCTGTTCCTGCCGCCACCGCCGGCGGTGTTCGATTTTCCGCTGATGCCGCCGCTGTCGAAACAGACGCTGCCGCCGGTGGCGGCGTTTGTCATCGTGGTCCTGATGCGGGGCGGCGAGCTCAGGATTTTCCCGCGCTCGAACGTCGCGCGGCTGTTGATGCTGATGTTCGTGCTGAGCCCTCTGGCCACGGTTCTGACCAATGACGAACCGGTGTTCTTCGGGCGGGTCGGCCTGCCGGCGCTGCGGCTGATCGAGGCCTTTGCGCTGATGGTGCAGCAGGCGATGCTGCTGTTGCCCTTCGTGCTGGCGCAGAATATCCTGGCCCGGCGCGAGGATCAGCGCGATTTGCTGGTGGCGCTGCTGGCGGCGGGGCTTTTCTATTCGCTGCTGATGCTGATCGAGATCCGGCTGAGTCCGCAGCTCAACATCTGGATCTACGGCTATTTCCAGCACCTGTTCGAGCAGACCGTGCGCTTTGGCGGCTTCCGCCCGATCGTGTTTCTCTATCACGGGCTCTGGGTGGCGTTCTTCGCGCTGATGGTGCTGGTGGCGGCGGCGGCGCTCTGGCGCGGCGGCACGGGGCGGATGAAAACCTTCGCCTTCGGCGCCACCGGCTACATGTGGGTGGTGCTGGTGTTGTGCAAATCAGCGGCCTCGTTCGGCTATTCTCTGGTGCTGGTGCCGCTGGTTCTGTTCGCCGGGCGGATGCTGCAATTCCGGGTGGCGGCCTTTCTGGCGTTGCTGGCGCTGGCCTATCCGGCGATGCGCGGGCTCGATCTGGTGCCCGCCGACTGGCTGGTCGAACAGGCGGCGGCGATCGACCCGGATCGCGCCGCCTCGCTCGATTTCCGCTTTGACAACGAGGCGGTGCTGCTGGAGCGGGCGCGGATCAAGCCGGTGTTCGGCTGGGGCAGCTGGGGGCGCAACCATATTCTCGACCCGGTGTCGGGGCGGATCCTGACCGTGACCGACGGGCGCTGGATCATCACCATCGGGGTGTTCGGCTGGGTCGGGTATATCGCCGAATTCGGACTGCTGGCCTGGCCGCTGTTCCTGCTGGCGCTGCGCAGCTGGGGCTTGCGCGCCGAGGACGAGGTTTCGCCCTGGCTGGGGCCGCTGGCGCTGATCCTGGCGTTCAACCTCGTCGATTTGTTGCCCAACGCCACGATCACCACGTTGACCTTCCTGATCTCGGGCATGGCGCTGGGCTATGTCGAGGGGCGGATGCCGCGCCGCCGGCAAAAGCGGCGCGAATTGCGGAGCGTGATGTGAGCGCCAGGCCGCGGGTTCTGGTGATTGCCGAGGCGGCCAACCCGGAATGGGTCTCGGTGCCGCTGATCGGCTGGTCGCTGGCCACGGCTTTGCGCGACGTGGCCGAGGTCCATATCGTCACCCATGTGCGCAACCGCGACGCCTTCTTGCGCGCTGGCGAGGTCGAGGGGCGCGATTTCACCGCCGTGGACAGCGAGGCGCTGGCGCGGCCACTGTGGCAGCTGGGCGAAAGGCTGCGCGGCGGCCAGGGCAAGGGCTGGACCGCGCTGCAGGCGGTGGCGGCGCTGAGCTATCCCTATTTCGAACGGTTGGTGTGGCGCCGCTTTGGCGCCGCGATCGAGGGCGGGGAATATGATCTGGTGCACCGGGTGACGCCGCTGTCGCCGACGATTGCCTCGCCGTTGGCGCGGCGCTGCGCGCGGGCGGGCGTGCCGTTCGTGCTCGGGCCGTTGAATGGCGGCGTGTCCTGGCCCGCGGGCTTCGATGCCGAGCGGCGGCGCGAGCGCGAGTGGCTCTCTTATCTGCGCGGCGCCTACAAGGCGCTGCCCGGGCGCCGGGCGACGCTGCGCCATGCGGCGGCCATCCTTGTGGGCTCGCGCCATACGGCCAGCGAGGTGCCTGTGCGCTGGCGGGAGAAATGCGTCTACATCCCGGAAAACGCGATCGACCCGGCGCGGTTCTCGCGCGTGGCGGCGCCCGAGGGCGATGTGCTGCGCGCGGCATTCGTCGGGCGGATGGTGCCCTACAAGGGGCCGGACATGCTTCTTGAGGCGGCGTTGCCGCTGCTCAAGGCGGGGCGGATGCGCGTCGAGATGATCGGCGACGGGCCGATGCTGGACGAGCTGAAAGCCTTTGCTGTCGCCGAGGGGGTGACCGGGGCGGTGACCTTTCATGGCTGGCTGGCGCATGAAAGCGTGCAGGAGGTGCTGGCGGGCTGTCATCTGCTGAGCTTTCCCTCGGTGCGCGAATTCGGCGGCGGCGTGGTGCTCGAGGCGATGGCGCTGGGCGTGGTGCCGCTGGTCGTCGATTACGCCGGGCCGGGGGAGCTGGTGGATGACGCTGTCGGGTTGAAGGTGCCGCTCGGGACGCGCGACGAGATCATCGCCGGGTTTGGTGCCGAGCTTGCGCGCTGCGCTGGTGATCCTGAAGCGTTGGGCGGTCTGGCCGCGGCTGCCCGGGCAAGGGTGCGCGACAAGTTCACCTGGGCGCATAAGGCGGCGCAGATGCGCGCGGTCTATGACTGGGTGCTGGGGCAGTCAGAGAAACCGGCGCCGTTCGGATAAGGCAGCGGGATGTGCGCAGATTGGCGATGGCCGCGCCGGAGCGTCGGTGGGGATTGGATATTTCTGGCAAGATGAAGCGCACGAGTGGCTTTTTTCTTGGTCAAAATACTCAAATCCGCCGCTTCCAGCGCCGCGCGGTCGCCAGGTCAGGTGCTACCGGTCGCGCACAGGTGGGCCGAGCGAAGCGAGGCCCCCCGGCGACGCCGTCAGGCGGCGCAAAGCCTTCAAACCGGACGACGCCGTCAGGCGGCGCAAAGCCTCGAACCGGGCGACGCCTTCAAGCGGCGCAAAACCTGTTCATGCGTCGATCACCCGGGCCGGTATCCCCGCCACGGTGGCCCCCGCAGCCACGTCGCGTGTGACCACCGCATTGGCTCCGACACGGGCGTGATCGCCAACGCTGAGCGGTCCGATCAGCTTGGCACCCGCCCCGATATCGACATGCCCGCCCAGCACCACCGGGCCGGCCAGCGTGACCTGATGGAAGATCATGCAGTTCACCCCGATCTTCGCACCGGGATGGATGATGATGCCGGTCGGGTGGGTCAGGCGCAAGCCGCCGCCGATCTCGCAATTGAGATGGATTTCGCATTGCGTCAGCAGCGACCAGAGCCAATGCACAGCCACCCAATAGCGCGCCGCCATCCGCCCGATCAGCCCGCCGCGTGCCTTCGCCGCCTGGTAGCGGCGGATCGAGCGCAACAGCTTGCGCCCCGGATCCCAGAACCGCTGCACCGTTTCGCGCGACCAGTCGGGGATCTCGGCCGAGACATTCGAATCCGGGTCCATGGGCTCTTCCTCAACTGCGCCGAAATGGCGAAAATTCAATCATTCCCGTGTGCTAGCGCGCAGGACATTGCAATCAACCTTGCAAGAAATCGCCAAAGGCGCAACAGTCTTGCGCGAGGCGAAGGGCGCCACCGAGGGAGAAAGCGATGCTGCGCGCGACAGGACTGATCTGGGGGGGAGCGCTGCTGGCCCTGGCGCTGTTGCTGGCGCCGGCGCAGGCCGGCGAGCGCAAGGTCTATTTCTTCGGCAATTCGCTGATCCACCACCTCAGCGAAACCGACGAGACCACGGTGCCGCATTGGCTGGCGCAGATGGCGCGGGCCGGCGGGCACCGCTTCGGCGCCGATGGGCAATGGGGCTTCCTGCGCGATTTCGCCCGCCCCGGCAAGCCGCTGGCCAACTGGTCGTTTGCCCGGGTGCAGGGCGTCTGGGACCGCGACCGCACCGCCTTTGCCGATGCCGGATGGGACGCGATCGTGATCAACCCGGCGAATTTCATCCAGTATCAGGCGCCGGACGCGCCCTATGACGGCGACAATCCCGACGGCGCCTCGCCGCTTTCCGCACTGCTGCGGATCATCGACGCGCATGGCGTCGCGCCGATCTACCTCTATGAGGGCTGGGCCGAGATGAGCGCGGCGTTTCCCCCCTCGGCGCGCCAGTTCCGACGTTACAATGACTTCAACCGCGGTGACTATCACGACTGGTATCGCGCACTCGCGGGCGCGGCGCGCGCTGCCAGGCCGGACGCGCAGATCACGCTGATCCCGGTGGCCAGTATTCTGGCCGAGCTTTTCACGCAAGGACCGCTGGAGGAGATCGCGCCCGAAGCGCTCTATGTCGATGCCGATCCGCATGGCACGCCGACGCTCTACCTGCTGGCGGCGATGGTCACCTATAGCGCGCTTTATGGCGAGCCTGCACCGCAGGCGTTGGACTTGCCCGAGAGCATAGCGCCCGAGCTGCGCCGGGCCTATCCGCTGGTGGCGCGGGCGATTTTCGAAATCCTGGCAGCGCAGGACGGTGCGGCCGCCCCGACACCGCCCGAGACGCAGGGCGTGATCCCGGCAGCCGCGCCCGCGCCCGAACCGTCGGGCCCCCCCGGCGCCGGCGTTGGCCTTGCCGAGCCGTCGCTTGCGATGGGGCTCAACGGCATTGCCGACTGGACCACCCAGCAGCCCTTCATCGACATCATGAAGACGGCGCGGCCCTGGCTCGGCCATGAGGGCGAGACCTGGGGCGCGTGGGATGCCGAACGGCTAGCTAGCGAGGGCTATCTCGACACCAATGGCTGGCCCAGGCGCCTGCCGCCCGGGGTCGACCGGATCGAGAGCTTCATCCTCACTGATCAGAACGAGGGCGCGCAGGCGATGGCCGGGCGCTACCGCGTGCGCTGGAAGGGCGAGGGGCGGCTCAGGATCGGCGGGCGGCTGCGCAACCTGCGCCATGTCGACGGGCAGAACGAGGCCTGGTTCGACTATACCCCCGGCCCCGGCGAGGTGGCGCTGACGATCCAGCAGACCGATCCGCGCGGGGCGGGCGATCCGATCCGCGAGATCGAGGTGGTGCGCGAGGATCAGATCGCGCTGCATGAGCTCGGCGTGGTGTTCAACCCGGGCTGGACCGCGCGCATCGCCGATCTGCGCGCGCTGCGTTTCATGGACTGGATGCTGACCAACGGCTCGACCGTGACCAGCTGGGACGGGCGGCCGCAATGGGACGATTTTTCCTATGCCTGGCGGGGCGTTCCCTTGGAAGCGATGATCGAACTGGCCAATTTCATCGGTGCCGATCCGTGGTTCTGCATGCCCCACGCCGCCGATGACGCCTATTCCGAACGCTTCGCCGAGATGGTGCTGGCCGAGCTCGACCCGCGGCTCAACGTCTATGTCGAATATTCCAACGAGGTCTGGAATTACGGCTTCCCGCAGGCCGGATGGTTGGCCGAACAGGCGCGCGCGCGCTGGGGCGACAAGGCGGGCGGCGATGCCTGGATGCAATTCGCCGGGATGCGCGCGGCCGAGGTGATGCGCGCCTGGGGCGGGGTGTTTGCCGGCGAGGACGCGGCGCGGCTGGTGCGGGTGGTGGCGGTGCATACCGGCTGGGTCGGGCTGGAAGAGCCGCTGCTGGAGGCGCCGCTGTGGCAGGCCGAGGCGGGCAGCGCCGGGCTCTCGCCGGCGGCGCATTTCGATGCCTATGCGGTGTCGGGCTATTTCGGCTTCGAGCTTGGTGATGGCGAGGAAGGGCGGCTGACCGATACGCTCCGCTGGATTGCCGAAAGCCGGGCGGCGGCGGAGAAAAGCGCAGAGGCGCAGGGCTTGCAGCGGCGCGCGCTGGAGGCGGCGATCGCGCCGACACGCTTCGATCTGGCGATTCCCAAGGCGGCGCAGGCGATCCGCGATGGCTCGCTCAAGGAGCTGATGGGCACGCTCTGGCCCTATCACGCGGGCGTCGCCGGGCGCCACGGGTTGCGCCTGATCATGTATGAGGGCGGCAGTCATGCGGTGGGCCACGCCGGGGCGAGCAACGATGAAGCGCTGACCGAATTTCTCAATGAATTCAGCTATTCCGAGGCGATGGCCGTGCTCTACGGCGAGGCGCTGGCGAGCTGGCGCAAGGCAGGAGGGCAGCTCTACAACGCCTTTGTCGATGTCGCCCGCCCGACCCAGTTCGGCAGCTGGGGCGCGCTCAGGCATCTCGAGGATGACAACCCGCGCTGGCGCGCGCTGATGGCCGACAATGCCATCCCTCCGGCGCAAGATGGCGAACGCGCGCCGGGCACGTTCCTCCATGGTGTGCTGCGCCGTGCCGGGCCGGCGGGTGCGGTTCTCAACGGCACCGCGGAGGAGGATATCCTGCTCGGCGGCGCGGGCGATGATCGGCTGATCAGTTTCGGCGGCGGCGATTTTCTCGATGGCGGCCCGGGCGATGATGTTGCGCGGATGCCCGGTGCGCGCAGCGACTACAGCTTCGCCATGCAGGAAGGCCGTCTGCTGGCCCTGCGCGGATCGGCGGAAACCCGTCTGCGCCGGATCGAGCGGCTGGAATTCGAAGATGAGCCGGGCAAGATCTACCGGCTGGAGCTGCCGCAATGAGCGGCGTCCAGGGCGTGGTGCCCGGCCGGCCGGCGGCGGGAAATGCCTTGCGGCCGGATTGAGTATTTGGGCCAAGAAAAAGCGCAGGCGGGCGTGCCATGTCCCTGTCCTTTTTCTTGGTATAAATACTCAGAATCCCCAAGCCTGAATTCTCTCGAGCGGATGCAATTTCTGGCAATACCGGTTGGGTTTTCGGGGGCCGAGCGAAGCGAGGCCCCCCGGCGACGCCGAAGGCGGCGCAAAACCTCGAACCGGACGACGCCGAAGGCGGCGCAAAACCTCGAACCGGGCGACGCCGAAGGCGGCGCAATGCCTCAGCCTGCCGCGACACCGCGAAGAAGCGTCGCAGCGCCGTGGGCCGAAGAGAAGCCGGCGGCGATCCGCGCGCGTCCGGCGTTTGACAGCGCGTGGCAGCGCGCCGGGTCGGTGGCGAGCGCGGCGATGGCATCGGCCAGAAGATCCGGGCGTTTGGGTGGCACCAAGAGCCCGTCGCGCCCCGCGGTGATCAGTTCAGGCACGCCGCCCGCGTCGGTGCCGATCGTCGGCACGCCCATCGCCATCGCCTCCATGTAGGCCACACCGAGCGGTTCGTGCCAGGAAGCCAGCGCGAAGACATGCGCCGCCTCGAGCCGGGCGCGCACGGTGTCGCCGTCGACGGCGCCGAGCAGGGTGGCGTGCTCTGCAAGGTCGAGCCGCTGGATATCGGCGGCAAGTTCGGTGTGAAAGCCGCTGCCGCCGAGGTCGTCCTCTCCGGCGATCTCGAGCCGGGCGTCGATGCCCCGATCCCTGAGCAGGCGCAGCGCCTCGAGCAGATCCTGGTGGCCCTTGACCACGTTGAGCCGCCCGCAGGAGAAGATCCGCAACGTGCCGTCGCGAGCAGGGGGGACATAGGGCGCGGTGCGCTGCAACGCATGAATATCGACGCCCATCGGCTGCAGATAGAGCCGCGCCGGCAGATCGGCGCCGAGCGAAGCTTCCAACTCGCGGGTGAGTTGGCGGGTGATCACGGTGCCGAACGCGGCGTGGCGCCATTTGAAGCCCTGGCCCGGGCCGTAATCGGAGAGCGGGCCGTGCAGGGTGAGCGAATAGGCAAGGCCCCAGATCCGGTTGGCCAGCGCCGCGATCAGCGCGGCGCGGCCGCAGGAATGGGCATGGACATGGGCGATGCCGCGCGCCCGGCAGGCCAGCGCGAGGCGGCGCGCAGCGGGCAGGCAGATCGCCACATCGCGCAGCAACGCGGCGCCGCCGCGACGCAGATCGCCCCGCAGATCGCCGAGCGGCAGGCGGGGCAGCGCCAGCGCCGCATTGATCGGCGAGGCATCGCCCAGATAGGTGGTGCGCGCCATTGCCGCCTCGGACCAGTGATGCGCGATCAGGCCGGGAGGCGGCGGTCTGGTGCTGAAAAGCGCCACACTCACGCCCGATTTTTCGAGTTCAACTATCTCGCGCCAAAAGAAGATATGGGTCTGGCCGGGGAATTGCGGTATCAGGATGCCGATCGGGCCGGGAGCGGAGTTGAGGTCGGTCACGGGCGGCGCTTTCGGGGTCAGGGGCATTGAGTACGGGCAGATGATTGAGACAGGTCTGGTAATGAAGCGACCCTGCACCGAGACGAAGGCCGAGGGCAAGGCCGCAGCACCGGGGGGCCTGCCATGCCGGGGCTGAGCCTGATCATTCCGGCCAGCAACGAGGCGGCGCTGATCGGGCGCTGTCTCGAGGCGGTTCTGGCGAGCGACCCCAAGCCGGGCGCGGGATCGGGCTCTCTGCCGCTGCCGATGCCGCTGGAAGTGATCGTGGTGGCCAATGGCTGTGACGACGATACCGCGCCGGTCGCGCGCCGCTATGCGCGTTCGTTTGGCGCCATGGGCTGGGATTTCAAGGTTCTGAACATGGCGGCGGCGGGCAAGATGGGCGCGCTCGATGCCGGCGACAAGGCGGCGAAATTCGGCGCGCGGGCCTATCTCGATGCCGATGTCGTGGTCTCGAAACCGCTGCTCGATCAGGTCGGGCGGGCGTTGCAGATCCGCCGCGCCGCCTATGTCAGCGGCCGGGTGCGGATCGCGCCGCCGAAAACCGCCATTAGCCGGCATTATGCAAACATCTATGGGCGCGTGCCGTTCATGACATATGGCGTGCCGGGTTGCGGCTTTTTCGCGGTCAACGAGGCGGGCCGGCGGCGCTGGAAGAAATGGCCCGATATTGTTTCCAACGACACTTTCGTGCGACTCTTGTTCCGGCCAGAAGAGCGGATCGGCGTCGGCGCGTCCTATAGCTGGCCGATTGTCGAGGGTTTCGCCAACCTGGTGCGGGTGCGGGCGCGCCAGGATGCCGGGGTGCGCGAGGTGCGCGAGAAGTTCCCGCAGCTGATCCCGAATGATGACAAGCCGAAGCTGGGTGTATTCGGCAAGCTGGCGCTGGCGCTGCGCGATCCGGTGGGCTTTGCGGTCTATGCCGGGGTGGCGCTCAGGGTGCGGCTGGGGCGCCATGACGGCGGCTGGAGCCGCGGACGATGAGCGCGCTTGGCCGCGCGATGAACGGCGACAGCGTGCTGGCGCGGGCGCTGCGCAGTGCCGGGCTGACCATCTTCGGATTCGGCACCGGGCAGGTGCTGCGGCTCATCTCGAACCTGATCCTGACGCGGCTGCTGTTTCCCGAAGCCTTCGGGCTGATGGCGCTGATCACCGTCTTCCTGATGGGGCTCAACATGTTTTCCGACGTCGGGGTGACGCCGGCGATCATGCAGAGCGCGCGCGGCGACGACGAGGATTTCCTCGATACCGCCTGGACCATCCAGGTGATCCGCGGCTTCAGCCTGTTCGGGGTGGCCTGTGCCATTGCCTTGCCGGTGAGCTGGATCTACGACGCGCCCGAGCTGGCGCTGATGCTGCCGGTCTCGGCGACAACGCTGATCATCACCGGGTTCAACCCGACGCGGCTGGATCAGGCCAACCGGCATTTGCGGCTGGGCCGGGTCACGACCCTGGACATTTTCAATCAGATTGTAGGGATCCTGGCGGCGGTGGCGCTGGCCTGGGCCTGGCAGTCGGTCTGGGCGCTGGTGATTTCCGGCGTGATCGGGGCGATTGTTCAGTTGATTTCCTACAATGTGTTCCTGCCGGGGAAGGCCAACCGGTTTCGCTGGGAGACGCGGGCGGCGGGCGAGCTGATCAATTTCGGCAAGTGGATTTTCCTGAGCACGGTGGCCGGGTTCGTTCTGAGCCAGGCCGACAAGCTGTTGATCGGCAAATATCTCGCGCTGGATCAATTCGGGGTCTACAATATAGGGTTTTTCCTGGCCTCTTTCCCGCTGCTGATGGGCGGGGTTCTGGTGCGGCGCATCCTGATTCCGATCTATCGCGAATGGCCGCCACGCGAAAGCGCGGCGAACTTCGCCCGGCTGCGGCGGATGCGGTTTGCCGTCTCCGGCGCGCTGCTGGCGCTGGTGGCGGTGCTGGCGCTGGGCGGGGTCTGGATCGTCGATCTGCTCTATGATCCGCGCTATGCCATGGCCGGGGCGGTGACCGTGATCATCGCCTGCGCCCAGATTCCGCAGATCATCGCGCTGACCTATGATCAGGCGGCGCTGGCGGCGGGGGATTCCAGGCGCTTTTTCGTGCTGGCGGCGAGCAAGGCGGCGATGATGGTGGCGTGCCTTGTCATCGGGCTGGAGCTGGCCGGGCTGATCGGCGCGCTGATCGGGCAGGGGGTGGCGATGCTGCTGGTCTATCCGGTGGTGATCTGGCTGTCGCGCGCGACCGGCGCCTGGGACCGGCTGCATGACCTGGCGCTGGCCTTGGGCGGGGTCGTGCTGGTGGCGCTGGCGCTGTGGATCAACGGCGCGGCGATTGCGGCGCTGGCGGCGGCGGGCTAGCCAGGGCGCGGATCAGCCGCGCAGGGCGTCGATCAACTCGGATTTGGTCATCGTCGAGCGGCAGTCGATGTCAAGCTCGCGGGCGCGCTGCAACAATTCGTCCTTGGTCCACTCTTCGTAGGGCGGCGCCTTGCCGCCCTTGTGCGAGGGGTGCTGATCGTCACTGGCCCGGGCGTTGGCGATGGCGGCGGCCTTGGACTTGTCATAGCCCTTGTCGCGCAGGCTTTCATAGGTTTCGTCGTCCTTGATCGAGGGGCCATGATCCTTGGTCATTCCGAGGGCTCCTGTGTCTGGTTGGTATCCGCGGGCGCGGGATCGCCGGGGTCGGCGAGGTAGGGCGCGTCCATTTCCGCGGGGGCGAGGGCGGGTGAGCCGGGGCCTGTGGTCCCGGTTTCGCCGGAGGTTGCCTCGGACGGCTCGTCGCCGAGATTGGCGCTGATCAGGACCGCGAGGATCGAGGCGAGAACGGCCAAGGTAATGCCGATCAGCAACGGGCGGTGGCGGCTGACCTGTTTGGATGTGTTGGTGTCGGGAGCGGACAAGGCGGTCTCCTTTTCTTGCTGGCATGGGTTCGCCTTGTCAACGTGCCGGGCGCCGCGAAGTTCCATCGCGGTGCGCTGTGGGTCGGGCCGGTATGCCGGGAGAGGAGGGCCTGCCCGCTCAGCTGATTTCGGGCAGGCAGGTGGTCTCGTAGCTGAGCGTGATTTCCCCACCGGTGGTGTCGTCGATCAGGGCGGCGCGGAACCTTGGCGCGGGGCGGACCCCGCCGAGGGCGGCGAAGGTGCCGCAGAGCATCGCCGAGTTGTCGCTCATGCCGGAGGAAGAAATCAGCTCGGTCAGCGGTAGGATCTGGCCGATCTTGCCGTCCTGGTAGAGGGTCCAGTCGTTCTGCTCCCAGATCCAGGAGCGGATGCGCAGCGTGTCGATGCGCTCGGCGACGCTGTTCCATGGCCAGAGCGTGCTGGCGCAGGGTTTGGCGCAGATCTGTTTGGAGGCGGCGACGGAATGGGCTTCGAGCGCGCGATCGGTGTGATCGGAGGCGAGGCCGAGCCAATATTCCCCGCCGCGGCGGATCAGCAGGGGTTCGGCTTCGCCGGAGCTGGCTTGGCCCAGCACTTCGATTTTCGGGGCGTTTGTAAGGAGCGTGTTGCTGACCCGGTAGAAGAGCGGGGTTTGCGACGGGGCGGGGACGCCGAGCGCGGCCAGCTCGTCGATATGGTGCTGCACCGCCGATTTGTCGCGCCCGGTCCAGCCGGCGACGATCAGGGTTTCGATCGGGAAATCTTCGGGTCCGGTGTCGGTCGTGAATTGCATGGTGGGGCCTTTACTGGGTTGTGTCGGGGTCATGACCGGCGGTGACGCCGCCGATCAGCTGGTAGGACAACAGATCGGGGATATCGCGGGGATCGCGCACCAGCGGCTCGACGGCGCGGCGCAGGCTCTTGATACGTTCACGCTCGCGCTGGTCGAGGGCGACGGCGTCTTTGAGGCTGACGAAGCTAAAGCGCAGCGCGGCGCCGGGGCGGGCCTGGGCGACGCGGGGCAGATCGGCGGGCAGGACTGAGCCGATGCGGGGATAGCCGCCGGTGGTCTGGCATTCTGAGAGCAGCACGAAGGGGGTGCCATCGCCGGTGATCTGGATATCGCCGGGGACGATGACTTCGGACAGGATGCTGAGGCCGGCTTCGGTGTGAAAGCCTGTCCCCTCGGGGAGGAGGCGCACGCCCATGCGGTTGCCGCGGGTGTCGCGGGTGAAGGCGGTGGCCTGGAAGCGGGTTAGTTCGTCAGGCGCGAAGAAATCGGTTTGCAGGCTGGGGACGATGCGGATGGTGCCGCCGTCAAAACGCGGATCGGGGGGGAGGCGGAGATTGGTTTCGTTTGGGTGAGGATCGGGGCCGATGGGGAGTTGATCGCCGGCGGCGACGGGCGCGCCGATGCCGGCGGCGAGGTGGGCCGAGCGGGCGCCCAGGATTTGCGGCGTTTGCAACCCGCCGCCGAGATGGAGATAGCCATAGATGCCGGAGTCGGCGGCGCCGATGGAGAGGCGCGCGCCATTGGGCAGCAAGTGGGCGGCGTTCCAAGCGAGGCGGGTGCCATCGACGCTGGCGCGCATCGGGGCGCCGGTGAGGGCGATGCGGGTATCCTCGCTGGCCTCGAATTCGCCGCCCATGCCGGGCATTTCAAGGGCGGCATGGGTGTCGTCCTGCCTGAGCAGCGCGGCGCCCTCGGCCAAGGCCAGACGGTCGGCCGCGCCGCCGCGCGACAGGCCGAAGGCGAGGTATCCGGGGCGGCCCTTGTCCTGAATGGTGAGGCCGGGGCCGGCGCGGATGATCCTGAGCGCGCGGGTCATGCGATGGGCTCGCAGGTGGCGCCGCCATCGGGGTCGTCTTGCATGGCGGTCAGGGTTTCGGGCTGTGTCGGCGGGAACAGGACTTCATCGCCGGGGCGGAGCAGGAACGGCGCGTCGGCGTCGGGGCGGAACAGGCGGAAACCGGTCTGGCCGATATGGCGCCAGCCGGTCGGCGTGGCCATCGGGAACAGGACCAGCTGGCGGATCGCGACGCAAAGCCCGCCCGCCGGCACCTTGTCGGTCAGCGCGGTCTGGCGCGGGATGTCCCACGCGGCGGGCAGCTCGCCCAGATAGGGCATGCCGGGGGCGAAGCCGATGGTCTGGACGCGCACGCGGGTTTCGGAGAGCTGGCGGATGGCCTCCTCGGCGCTCATCCCGGCGGCGGCGGCGGCTTCTTCGAGCTGCGGCGCCATGGCGGTGCCATAGACGGTGGGGACGCGCCAGAGCTTGCGCCCGGATGGCAGGGGTTCGGCGAACCAGTCATGCTCGGCCAGCAGATCGGTGAGGGCCTGGCGCATCGCGGCGTGGTCGCGCCAGTGCGGATCGAAGCGCAGGTAGGTTGAGACCAGCGAGGTGGAGGTTTCCTCGACCCCGGCCCAGCCGGCGCGCTCGACCGCATCGCGCAAGGACAGCGCGGCGCGGTTGGCGGGTTCGCTGAGGCTGTCGGCGAAGCTGACCAGGAGGCCATCGAAGCCTGCGGTGCGGATCCGGGGCCAGCTTTGGCCGGTTTCTGAGGCGCTCTGTGACATCTCTATTGCAGGGCGTTGGGCAGCATCAGGGCGATCTGCGGGAAGGCGATGAGGGCGGCGACCATGATGAGCATGGCGATGACATAGGGGATGGTGCCGAGCATCACATCGCTCATCTTGCCGGATTTGCGCGCGCCCTGGACGACATAGAGGTTGAGGCCCACCGGCGGGGTGATCAGCGCCATCTCGATGAGCACGATCATCAGGATGCCGAACCAGATCGGATCGTAGCCCTGCTCGACCACCAAGGGCACGATGATCGGGATCGTCACCACCATCAGCGACAGGGTCTCGATGAAGAAGCCGAGCACGATGTAGATGCAGACCACGACGAGGATGGTCATCAGCGGCGACAGGCCGAGCCCGTCGAGGAAGCTTTCCAGCTCGCGGCCCAACCCGGCGGAGGCCAGGGTGAAATTGAGGAAGGATGCGCCGATCACCACCAGCATGATCATCGAGGTGATCTTGACGGTGCCGAGGATGGAGTCGGCGAACATCTTGAAGCTGACCCCGCCGAAGAAGGCGGCGATGGCGATGGCTCCGGCGACGCCGACGGCGGCGGCCTCGGTGGGTGTGGCCCAGCCCTTGTAGATGGTGCCGATGATGATGGTGAACAGCAGGATGATCGGTATGAGCTGGATCAGCGCGCGCAGCATCTCGGGGAAGGGGAAGACCCGGCGGGCGCCACCCAGGGAGGGCCAGATCAGGCAGATGATCATGGTGATGACCATGAAGCCGATGGCGAGGGAGAGGCCGGGCACGAGGCCGGCGAGGAACAGGCGGGGGATCGAGGTCTGGGTCAAGAAGCCATAGACGATCAGGTTGATCGAGGGCGGGATCATGATGCCGAGCGTGCCGCCCGCGGCGATGGCACCGGAAAAGAGCTTGGGATCGTAGCCGAGCTTTTCGGCCTGGGGCATGGCGACGGTGGCGACGGTGGCCGCTGTGGCGACCGATGAGCCGGAGGTGGCGGAGAACATCGTGGCGGTGGCGATATTGGCATGGACCAGCCCGCCGGGCAGCCAGCTGACCCAGCGGTCGAGCGCGGCGTAGGTGCGCGTGGCGACGCCCGAGCGGACCAGCACTTCGCCGAGCAAGACGAAGAAGGGGATGGCGATCAGCGTGGCATTGTTGGAGGTCGACCAGACCAGATTGCCAAGGCCGCGGATCAGGGGAAACGGGCTGAAGAAGGCATCGACGCCGAAGCCGAGCAGGAAGAGCACGATGCCGACCGGGATCGACAGTGCCAGAAGGCCGAGCAGGCCGATGGAAACATAGGTGATCATCCCAGGGTCTCCTCTTCGCCGAAGGCGCCGATGGCGGCCTCGGACTGGGCGAATTCGCCCTTGAGCACCAGCATCAGCGCGGCGAGGAAGGTGAGCCAGGCGACGATGGCGAACCAGATCCAGCCGGCGAACCACGGCACCTGAACCAGCGCCAGCGGGGTTTCCAGCGGCGTGTTGGCGCGCGAGGAATTGGCCAGAGAGCGGGCCAGCACCGGCCAGGACTGCACCGCGATCAGCGTGATGGTGCCCGAGAGCACCGCCATGGCGAAGAGATCGAATACCGCGCGGCCCCTGGCGCCGACGCGTCCGCGCAGGATGTCGATGCGCACGTGGCCCAGTTCGAGCAGGGTGTAGCCCATGCCCCAGGAGGTGGCGATGGCCATGACATAGCCGCTGATTTCATCGGTGCCGCCGAAGGACGAGCCGGTTTGGCGCAGGATGATGTCGGCCAGAACGACGGCGGCGCAGGCGAGCAGCCCGATGCCGATCAGGATCGCAACCCAGTGATTGAGCCGGCGCAGCGTGGTCAGGATTGTCTGGGCCATTGGGGGTCCTTTCGGGGACGAATTGGTCTGCCGGGCGCAAGGCGGGCGCAGGGAGCGGGGCGGTTCGCATCTTAGCCGAGAACGGGCGGGCACGGAACGCCGGGCGAAGATTGGTGGTCGTTGAGGTTTCGCGCAAGCCCGGTGCGATGGGCCTGCGCGAAACGGCTTTATTGAGCCAGCGCTCTCAGCGCTCAGTCTTGCGCGATGGTCACGCCGACGGCGGCGCCGACCGTATCGTTCCAGCGCTTGGCCCAATCGGCACCGGCGCGTTCGGCCCATTCCGGCAGAACTTCGTTGACCAGCACCTCGCGGGCATGGGCGAAATCGGCATCCGAGACTTCGACCAGTTTCATCGAGCGCGCTTCGCCCGAGGGGCAGGTGCCATTGCCGGTGAGGCAGGCGATGTCATTGACCAGTGCGTCCTGCGCGGTTGCCCAGGCCGGGGCTTCGAAATTGGCCGCCACCTCGGAGGTGATCAGCGCCTGGGTGTCGGCGTCGAGGCTGTTCCACTTGTCGAGGTTGACCGCGGTAACCACTGGATCCCAGCCGCCCAGCGGGATCGGCATGAGATGGGTGGAGACCTCCCACCAGCCCGCCGAATAGCCCGAACCGGCGCCTGTGACGGCGCAATCGACCACGCCTTTCTGCAAGGCGCCCGGCACTTCGGAGAAGGCGACATTGACGCCCTCGGCGCCGAGGGCTTCGAGGAACTTGGCGGTCATCCGGCCCGAGGCGCGCACCTTCTTGCCCTTGAGATCGGCCAGCTCGCCAATCTCGGCGTTGCAGAACACGACCTGGGGCGGGTAGGGCGCGATGGCCAGCACATGACTGTTGAAACGATCGTGGAAGATATCGGACACCATCGGGCGGGCGGCGTCGACCATGGCGCGGGCCTCGTCGGCGGTGAGGGCGATAAGCGGCACGTCGAGCCCTTCGAGCTCGGGCGCGTCGGCCACGGCATAGTCGGAGACCGTCATGCCGACATCATAGACGCCATCGCCGAGCAGGCGGAACACGTCGCCGACGCCGAGGTTCATCTGGTTATGGGTGGTCAGATTGACGTTGATCTTGCCGCCAGAGGCAGCCGGAAGCGTCTCGCTCCAGAACGGCGCTTCGTATTCCTTGTGCAGAGGCAGGCTCGACCAGCTGCCGACGACCGAGAGATCCTCGGCGGCGGCGGGCATGGCGAAAGCGACGGACGTTGCGAGAATGCTGATGGTGGTTTTCATCGAGTTACTCCTTGTTGGATGGTGTTGGGGTCTTGTGTGTCGTTGAAATTCATCACCGGGTTTTCCGCGTCTTCGGGAATGTCGGTGATCAGCATGTGGCCCGGTTTGTGGGTGATGCAGAGCGGCAGGCCGGCGGCCTCGATCGCAACCTGGGGCGTCACGCCGCAGGCCCAGAACACCGGCACCTGGCCGGGGCCGACCGGCGCGGGATCGCCCCAATCGGGGCGGGCGATATCCTTGATACCGAGCCCAGAAGGATCGCCGCAATGAACCGGGGCGCCATGGGCCAGCGGGAAGCGGCGCGAGATCGCGGCGACTTCCTCGACCCGGTCTTCGGGGATGGAGCGCATCGACACCACCATCTGGCCCGAGAACGGCCCGGCGGGCACGGTCTGAAGATTCGAGCGGAACATCGGCACGGTGGTGTTGTGGTCGATGTGCCAGACGGGGATGCCGGCCTGTTGCAGCGCGTTTTCGAAGGTAAACGAGCAGCCGAGCGCGAAGACCACGAAATCGTCGCGCCAGAGATCGCGGATATCGCTCACGGTGTCGTCGAGCTTGCCATCGCGATAGATGTTGTAGGCAGGCACATCGCTGCGGATGTCGATATCGCGGCCCATGGTGAACATCTGCGGATTGCCGGTATCGGAGACGCCGGTGAGCGGGCAGGGCTTGGGGTTGCGCTGGCAAAAGCGCATGAAATCGAGCGCGAACGCCTCGGGCATGATCGCCAGGTTGGCCTGGAGGTAGCCGCGGCCCAGACCGGCGGTATGCGACGCATACTGACCGGCGCGGATCGCTGCGCGGACGGTTTGCGGATCGCTGTCTTGCAGTTTGGTGTAAAGATCGCTCAAGTCATTCCCCCCCGGGATGACCAAGGATCGCCCGGAGGCGCTATAAAATCAAATCGAAAGTTTTTGTATCGGGCGATCAATATTTTTTATCGTTCGAATAGGCCAGCGCCACCTCATGGGCCACGCGCGCCGCGGTTTCGACCATGTGGCTTTTCGGCTCGCCGAGATAGGAGGCGGTAAACAGCAGCGGCGCCGGCACCCAGCCGGGATCGAATTCGCGGATCCGCCCGGCCTCGACCAGCGGCTGACCGAGGGCGCGCGGCAGCACCGCGATGCCGAGATCGGCCTCGACCATGCGGAAGCTGGCCGAAAGCGAGGAGGACGGAAACAGCGACACATCCGGGCCGACCCGCTCGAACAGCATTTCGCGCAGCTCGCGATAGGGGCGGGTATTGCGCGCATAGGTCATCACCGGGCGCGTGAGCTCGTCGCCCGCAGCCATGCCGCCGGTGCTTTTGGCCGCCGCATACCAGGCCAGCTCGAAGCCCGGCAGCTCGATATTGTTGACCGAGAAATCGGAGATCGGGCCGAGCAGGATGGCGAGATCGATCTCGCGGTTGAACAGGCCGGTGCGCAGATTGCTGGAAATATCGACATTGAATTCGATTTCGAGCTTCGGGTAGAGCGCATGAAGCCGCGAGACCAGCTCGGGCAGCCAGCATTGGGCGATGGTTTCTGACGCGCCCAGCCGCAGGCGGCCATCGGCGCCGGCCGGATCGACAACGTCTTTCTCGATCAGTTCGGAGAGATGCTCGAATTTCGCGGCATGGGCCATCAGAAGCTCGCCGCGCTTGGTCAGCGTCATGCCGCTGGAGCTGCGCTCGAACAGCGTGCAGGACAGCGCCTGTTCGAGATTCTTGATCCGAGCGGTGACGGCGGGTTGGGTGAGGTTCAGCGCGGTCGCGGCCCGGCGCACCCCGCCGAGCCGCACGACCGTCATGAAGGTTTGCAACTGATCGAGATTGATTCGTGCCATTCCCGAGTATTTGCATATTGCGCGCCGGGCAGGGGCAAGAAATCTCTGGCGCGAGGCGCGGCGCGGCCCCGCAAGGCGTCAGGCGCGGATCGCCCGGGCGGCGGCCATCGCCGAGGACCAGGCCCATTGGAAATTGTAGCCGCCGAGCCATCCCGTCACGTCGACGCATTCGCCGATGAAATAGAGGCCGCGACAGCTCGTGCTCATCATGGTTTGCGAGCTCAGGCCCGCGGTCGAGACGCCCCCGGCGGTGACTTCGGCGGTGCGCCAGCCTTCGGTGCCCGAAGGGGTGAGCTGCCAGTGATGCAGGGTTCGGGCCAGCGCGCGCAGGGCGTCATCGGATTGATCGGCGAGATTTCCGGCAAGGCCGAGGGTTTCGCCGAGATCGGCGGCCAGACGGGCGGGCAGCAGGGCGGCGAGTTCGGTGACAAGCTGCTTGCGGCCCTGGCTCTGGCGCCTCGCGCGCAGGGCGTCGAATAGCGGGGCGTGCGGCGACAGGTCGATCTCGATCGGCTGCCCCGCCTGCCAGAACGAGGAGATTTGCAGGATCGCCGGGCCGGAAAGGCCGCGATGGGTGAACAGCATCGCCTCGTCGAAGGCAGCATCGCCGGCGCGGGCGCGCACCGGCAGGGAGACGCCGGACAGTGCGCTGAACCGGCCATCCGGGAATGTAAGCGGCACAAGCGCGGGGCGTGGCTCGATCAGATCATGGCCGAACTGGCGGGCGATGTCATAGGCCAGGCCGGTGGCGCCCATCGTGGGGATCGACTTGCCGCCGGTGGCGACAATGAGGTTGCGCGCGGTGACGGTATCGCGCTGGTTGCCGCGCGCGAGAATGGCCTTGAAGCGGCTGCCATCGTGGGTGAGATCGGCAAGCGTGGTTTCCAGGCGGATCTCGGCGCCCGCCGCGCGGCACAGGCCGGTCAGCATCTCGATCACCTGGGTGGATTTGCCATCGCAGAACAGCTGGCCGAGGGTCTTTTCGTGCCAGGCGATGCGATGATCGGAGACCAGCGAGATGAAATCCCATTGGCTGTAGCGGGCGAGCGCGGATTTGGCGAAATGCGGGTTCTGTCCGTGGAAGGCCGCGGCGTCGCAATGCAGGTTGGTGAAATTGCAGCGCCCGCCGCCGGAGATGCGGATCTTCTCGCCCGGGGCCTTGGCATGGTCGATCAGCAGGGTGGACGGCCCGGCATGGGCGGCGGCCATGAGGCCGGCGGCGCCGGCGCCGAGAATGAGGGTTTCGATTTCCATGGCCCCGAGGTGGACCGGGGCGGGACGCAGAGCAAGGGTGTTTTTCTGAAAAAGGCGGCGTTGAACCCAAGGCCGGCGTTGCAATTCGCTATTGTGAGCGCCCTCCGCTTTCCCGGATGTTGGCGACAGGCCGGTCGCCGCGCCCGAAAACCAGGACGCGTGATCCGCGGCCCGGAATCGGGCTTTGACATAAAACAATGCGGCTCGCAGGCATGGCGGGCAATGTTCACCGATGATCTTGAAAGCGCGATCAAGGCAGCTTGCGATTGAGCGGGCGGTATCATGGCAGCGGCAAGGACGCCCGAGACCTGCACGGCGTTCCAGCCGGTCGTGGCATGTGATGCGAGCGGGCGTGGTCTGGACCCTCGGTCTGGTCTGCCTGGCTTCGCCGGTGTGGCCGGAAACGGTCTTGTGTGAAGAAACCAATGTCAGTGTGAGTGCGCGGCGATCGGAACACGCAGAGATGGCCTGCGCGGCGGTGAAACATGCAGAGGCGCTGTTTGCCCAATGCGAAATGCCGCCGCTGGACGATCCTCTGCGGATCGAGATCGTTGATGAAATGAGTGCGGGATGTGTCGCTTTATACCATTGCGGGGAGGGCTTGATCGAAGTTCTGGAGCCGCCCTTGATGGAGAAGCGGCGCAGTTCCGGCGACGCTTTCGCCTTTCTCGCGATTGAAAGTTATTTCCCAAGCGCCATCGTGCATGAACTGTCGCACACGCTTTTCGACGATGTGCCATGCCCGTTTGAATCCTGTGTTTCGGCGAATGAATATGTTGCCTACGCGATGCAGATCATGTCGCTGACGCCAGAACAACAGGCTGAATTCACGGCAAATTCCGACTTGGATGAACGGGTTTCACGCGATGAACTGAGCTCGGTGATCCTGTTCATGGCGCCGAGTGTGTTTGCCCGAAAATCATGGGCGCACCTGTCTCAGCGAGACGATCCCTGTGCCTATATCGGGCAAATTCTGGAGGGGAGCATATTGCTCGACTACGACCGGTTCTAGCGGTCGGAAATTGCGACACTGGAAGAGGGCATACTGCGCCATGAAGGCGGCAAGGCAGCGCGGGGGCAACATCGCCGAACGCGGCAATGTTCTCTCGCGCCGGCACGCCGTTTGGGCGACGGCGATCAAGCCCGCTGCCACCGCACAAAGGAAAGGCGCGGAGCAAGCAGTAATTGCGGATGCGAGATGTGGCTGCGGGAGTGCCTGCGAGCGCTCGGAGCGGCGTTTTGCTTAATGTGGGTTTCGATATAGGGTGTGAATTGCCGTATTTCAGGGAAAATTTCATGCTGATGATTGATGAAATCATTACCGACACAGCCCGCCTGCGCGAACTGCTTCCGACCGAGGGCTTCGTCAATACCTTCCTCAAGGTCACTGACCGGGTGAACGATGTTGCCCGGCGGTTTATCGAGGTCTGCCCCTTTGTCGTGATTGCGACGAAATCCTCACGGGGGCTCATTGATGTGTCGCCGAAAGGCGATCCGGGCGGTTTTGTGGAGGTCTGGGATGACAAGACGCTGATCATTCCGGACCGGCTCGGCAATCATCGCGTTGATGGATTCTACAATATCATCGAAGACCCTAATGTCGCGATCCTGTTCATCGTTCCGGGGCATGGCGATACGCTGCGGATCGCGGGCAAGGCGCGGATCGTGAAGGACCGGGCCATAAGCGAGCGCCATGCGATCAAGGGCAGGGCGCCATTGCTGGCCCTGGTGGTGGAGGTGGAGGAGGTGTTCATGCATTGCTCGAAATCATTGATCCGGTCGCGCATGTGGCAGCCCGATAGCTGGCCTGCGCGCAAGACCGCCCCGACATTGGCCGAATGGGTGATTGCGACTGTGGACCGGGAGCAGACCCTGGATGAGGTTCAGGCAGACCATGGCGGCGATGAGCAAACCCGGCTCTATTGATCGGGCCGGGCATTGACCGGAGTGCGGTAGTTCCCGTTCCCCCGGCGAATCGCCGCCTTCCCAAGAGCGAATCACCGTGCTAGGATGCCGCCCAAGCACCCGAAAACGGGGCTTCAAGACCCCGCTAAGGGGCGTGTTGGTGAGGCAGATTGAGCGGTGAATTTCCATGACTGAGATGGTCTATGGCACGGTGCCGGTGCGCGAGGGCGAGCCGGTATTGCCGAAATGGTGGCGTACGCTGGACAAGTGGACGCTGTCCT
>CBDUGF010000031.1:0-32105 GCA_965366835.1 uncultured Rhodobacterales bacterium | reverse complement strand
TTGATTTCAGTGGTGAGCCGTGCAGGATTCGAACCTGCGACCCACTGATTAAAAGTCAGTTGCTCTACCAACTGAGCTAACGGCCCACTAGGCGGCCTATCTAGAAAGCCCCGCCCAAGCGGTCAACCCCGAAAATCGCCGATTTTCTCGGGGGATGCTGGATTCATCTCGCGGGCGGGCGTATATGGCGCGCATGAACACGCGCACCACCGATATCGCTTTCATGAAGATGCATGGGCTCGGCAACGATTTCGTCGTCGTCGATGCGCGCGCGCGCGCCGTCGAGATCACGCCGGAACTGGCCCGCACCCTGGCCGACCGGCATCGCGGTGTCGGTTTCGATCAACTGGCGGTGATTGAAGCCGCCGAGGGCGCCGATGCCCGGCTCACCTTCTACAACTCCGATGGCACGCCTGCGGGCGCCTGCGGCAACGCCACCCGCTGCATCGCCCGCCATCTGATGGACGAGGCCACGAAACCCGCTGTGACCCTGTTCACCGAACGCGGCACGCTGACTGCGCATGATGCCGGCGGCGGGCTCACCTCGGTCAACATGGGAGCGCCGCAGCTCTTGTGGCACGAGATCCCGCTGGCGCGCGAACTGGACACGCTCGAACTGCCGATCGACGGCGCCCCCAGCGCCACCAGCATGGGCAACCCGCACTGCACCTTTTTCGTCGCGGATATCGCCGCCGTCGATCTGCCTGTGCTGGGGCCGCAAATGGAACATCACCCGCTGTTTCCGGCGCGCACGAATGTGCAGTTCGCCCAAGTGATCGGCCCGGATCATCTGAGGATGCGGGTGTGGGAGCGCGGCGCCGGAATCACCCTGGCTTCGGGCACGTCCTCCTGCGCCACCGCCGTGGCGGCACATCGGCGCGGTTTGACCGGGCGCGCGGTGACGATCGACCTCGACGGCGGCAGGATCGAGATCGACTGGCGCGACGATGGCGTCTGGATGACCGGCCCGACCGCGCATGTGTTCGATGGGGTCTGGAAGGGCTGAGATGTCGGCAGCGCCGAAATTCACCACGCTGGGCTGTCGCCTCAACGCCTATGAAACCGAAGCCATGAAAGAGCTGGCGGCGCAGAGCGGGCTCGGCGATGCCGTGGTGATCAACACCTGCGCGGTGACCAGCGAAGCGGTGCGCAAGGCGCGCAAGGAAATCCGCCGGCTCAGGCGCGAGAACCCCGGCGCCAGGCTGATCGTCACCGGCTGCGCCGCCCAGATCGATCCCGAAAGCTTTGCCGCCATGGCCGAGGTCGACGCGGTGATCGGCAATACCGAGAAGATGCAGCCCGCGACATGGGCGCGGCTGGCCCCGGATTTCACCGTCGAGACCGAGCGCGTCGCGGTCAATGACATCATGTCGGTCACAGAGACCGCGGGCCATCTGATCGACGGCTTCGGCAGCCGCAGCCGCGCCTATGTCCAGGTCCAGAACGGCTGCGATCATCGCTGCACCTTCTGCATCATCCCCTATGGCCGGGGCAATTCGCGCTCGGTGCCTGCCGGCGTGGTGGTGGATCAGATCAAGCGGCTGGTCGATCGCGGCTATAACGAAGTGGTGCTGACCGGGGTCGATCTCACCTCCTGGGGCGCCGATCTTCCGGCGGCGCCGCGTCTGGGCGATCTGGTGATGCGGATCCTCCGGCTGGTGCCCGATCTGGCGCGCCTCAGGATCAGCTCGATCGATTCGATCGAGGTCGACGATGCGCTGATGCAGGCGATCGCGAGCGAGCCGCGCCTGATGCCGCATCTGCACCTGTCCTTGCAGCATGGCGATGACCTGATCCTCAAGCGGATGAAGCGCCGCCACCTGCGCGACGATGCGATCCGTTTTGCCGAAGAGGCGCGCCGCCTGCGCCCGGAAATGACCTTCGGCGCCGATATCATCGCGGGCTTTCCCACCGAGACCGAGGCGCAGTTCGAAAACTCGCTGAAGCTGGTGGAGGAGTGTGGGCTGACCTGGCTGCATGTCTTCCCCTATTCGCCGCGTCCCGACACCCCGGCGGCGCGGATGCCGCAGGTCAACGGCAAGGCGATCAAATCCCGCGCCGCCCGCCTGCGCGCCGCCGGCGACGCCGCAGTGACCCGCCACCTCGCGGCGCAACAGGGGCAGGTTCACCGCATCCTGATGGAAAACCCGCATATGGGCCGCACCGAGCAATTCGCCGAGGTGGGGTTTTCTGCCGCGCAGCCCGAAGGCTCGATCGTCCCGGCCCGGATCACCGGACAGGCCAATGGCCGACTACTAGTGTAGGCAGAGACAGGCTTTGCGCCGCCTGCGGCGTCGCCCGGTGGCGCCTCGCTTCGCTCGGCGCCGTGTTATTCACCCGAATCGTCCTTGTTGCGGCGCCGCGCTGTCCTCACTGCGGCGCTATTGAGTATTTGGACCAAGAAAAAGGCGAGAAAGTTTTCTCTTCAACTTGCCAAAACATCCGAATCCAACGGGTGACAGCTGCGCCGCCCTCGCCGGGCACGAGCACCGGCTCGCGCCGATCCATGGCTTGACAATCCGCACCCGGCGACCCGGAATGCGCCCAGCCGCCCGAAAAGAGAGACCCATGCATTCCAACCCGGCCTACCGCCCAGACAATCGCGCCGAATCCATCGCCCTGGCCCGCGAGACGGGCTTCGGCATGCTGGCCGTCGCAGCCCCAGATGCCGCGCCGATGCTGTCGCATGTTCCGTTCCTGTTGTCCGGGGATGGCGCCTCGGCCGATCTGCACCTGGTGCGCTCCAACCCGATTGCCCGCGCTGTCGGCGCGCCGACCCCGGCGCGAATCGCCGTGCAGGGGCCGCATGGCTATGTCTCGCCCGATTGGTATGGCATCGACGATCAGGTGCCGACCTGGAACTATGTCGCGATCCACCTGATCGGTGAATTGCAGCCGCTGCCGGACGACGCTCTGCCCGACCTGCTGGCCCGCCAATCGGCACATTTCGAAGCCGCGCTCGCACCCAAGCCGGAATGGCGGATGGACAAGCTGATGCCCGATACCGCCACCCGGCTGATGCGTCAGATCCGCCCCTATCGGCTGATCATCAGCGCGATCGACAGCACCTGGAAGTTGAGCCAGAACAAGCCCGAAAGCGCCCGCGTCGCCGCTGCCGACCGCCTCGGCGCGCAGGGTCTCGGCAGCGATGCCGGGTTTCTCGCCGCCCTGATGCGGCGCCCGCCTGGGTAACCGCGCGTTTGCGAGGCATTGGACAGCGCCCCGGCCCTGCCGTAACCTGCCTTGCAAACGCCCAACCCTGATAGGAACCGCCACCATGCAGCTCGTTTATGCTTCCGCCTCCCCATTCGTGCGCAAGGTGCGCGTTGTCCTGCTCGAGACCGGCCAGCAAGACGATGTCACGCTTCTGCCGGTCAAAACCGCCCCCACCGCCATGGCCGAAGAGGCTCGCGCGGCCAATCCCTCTGGCAAGATCCCGGCGCTGATCCGCCCGGACGGCCCGGCGATCTATGACAGCCGCGTCATCACCCGCTATCTCGATGCGCGTGCCGGAACCGCGCTCTATCCCGACGCGCGCATCTGGGAAACCCTGACGCTCGAAGCCACCGCGGATGCGATCATGGATGCCGCCGTGCTTTGCATCTACGAATCCCGCCTGCGCCCGCCCGAGCATCGCTCGCAGGATTGGATCGAAGCGCAGTGGAGCAAGGTCGAAGGCGCGCTCAGCGCTGTCAACGAACGCTGGATGAGCCACCTCGCCGGCCCGCTCGATGCCTCCCATATCGCCATCGGCTGCGCCCTCAGCTATCTCGATTTCCGCCATGATGCGCGCGCCTGGCGCAAGGGCAAGGACGCGCTCGACGACTGGTTTGCGGTATTTGCCGAACGCGACAGCATGAGAGCGACAGCGCCCAGTGATTGACCCACGAGGCGAGTTCAAACGATCGCTCTGTGCCGGTTCCTTTTGCAGAACGCTCGAATTTTCCCTGGTTATGGCGAGCCGATGACCCGATGTGACAATTCAATCCGGTGCCGCCACCAGGTTTTCATTTCCGGATTCGCGGTGGCGGCGCGATGCGCCCCTTTGGGCTTGAGTTTCGCAAGTTTCCCGAGGGTCTGGGCGCTGGCTGCGCGGGAGAATTCGCCGTTGACGCTGCAAGGACCTCGCAATCGGAGATGACCAGGGCAGGGAACGCGGCTGAGATGCGCCATCACCACAACGACTTGCTGTCGCCTCTTCTGTGCTATCGGGTTCAGCGGCGATGCCATACGGAGCTTGGCAAACACGGGGGCTTTCCCGAACTGCTGGTGGGTGAAAGGTCGGGCATCCGCCATTTGGTGCGAGCTAGGCCAGTTGCGCCCGGGTTTGGCAGTTTTTCAGGGCGTGTCGGAACGCAAAAAGACCTCCGGCAAGGGAAGCTTTTCAAGCTTTGGATTTAGCGAATTCTACTTGGTTGCGGGGGTAGGATTTGAACCTACGACCTTCAGGTTATGAGCCTGACGAGCTACCGGGCTGCTCCACCCCGCGCCAAGTCTGGTCGTGTTACTCCAAGCCGCATTGGGCTGCAAGGGCCGCATCGCGAAAACCTCAAAATTTCCTTGAGGCGCAGGCCGGCTGCCATTGGGTTTGAAGCGGGATGGCTTCGCCATTGGCTTTTGATCCGACGCGTCGATGGCGCTTGGAGCCCAAAGACGGGCAAGCGCGTTGCCCGCTCGTCATAGCAAAAGACCGGTGCCTGGGGAAAGGAGGCCGAATATGCCGCATACCCATAAGTGCATGAGGCTGGAATCACCTTGCCCAAGGTCTCGCACTCGGCCGGGGTGATTTCATCGCCAAGGCCAAAAGAAAGATCGTTCTGCGCCGCTTTTTCTTCGATTTAGCGCAAGTAGTACATAATTTTCAATTTTTTCCGAAGGGAGCTGCTGCGCTATTGCGGGTGGTTGCCGGGTGCCGTGAGAGACATAGTAGGGCCAGCCAATGATCTTCAGGAATGCTCATTATGCCCAAGTATTACGCGCCGCATGGTGGCCTTCCCGGCCAGGAGTCGCTGCTCACCGACCGCGCGGTTTTCACCGACGCCTATGCGGTAATTCCCAAGGGCACGATGCGCGATATCGTAACAAGTTTCCTGCCCTTCTGGGAGGCAACCAGACTCTGGGTTCTGGCGCGCCCGCTGAGCGGTTTTGCCGAAACGTTTTCGCAGTATATCATGGAAGTGGCACCTGGAGGAGGCTCGAACCGGCCTGAAACCGATCCGCAGGCGGAAGCTGTCCTTTTCATAGTGGAGGGCGAGGCGACTTTGGCGGTCGGTGGTGCCGAGCATCGGCTGACGCCGGGCGGCTATGCCTATCTTCCGCCGTCAACGGATTGGACATTGCACAACAGCGGCAGCGAGACCTTGCGATTTCATTGGATCCGCAAGGCTTACGAGGCGGCAGAGGGGCTCGACTCGCCAGATGTGATCGTCACCAACGAGAAAGATGTGGCGCCTACCGAGATGCCCGGCACCAATGGCAAATGGGCGACGACCCGTTTTGTCGATCCCGCCGACCTGCGCCACGACATGCACGTCACCGTCGTCACCTTCGAGCCGGGCGCGGTGATTCCCTTCGCCGAAACCCATGTCATGGAGCACGGGCTTTATGTTCTCGAAGGCAAGGCCGTCTATCGTCTGAATCAGGACTGGGTGGAGGTTGAAGCCGGCGACTACATGTGGTTGCGCGCCTTCTGCCCGCAGGCCTGCTATGCGGGCGGGCCCGGCAAATTTCGCTACCTGCTTTACAAGGATGTGAACCGGCACATGCGCCTCGGCCCCGCGGCGCGCAGGGTCTGAACTCAAACCCGGCCCTGTGCCGGCTCGCCGCCGATCGCCTGGGAAAGCGCGTTGGCTGCGCCGATGACGGCGGTGCTGAGACGCTCAATGTCGGCAAGGTCGACACGGCTGGTGGGACCGGACACCGAGATACCCGCGACAGTCTCCTGATTGAGATCGAAGACAGGGGCCGCGATACAGCGCATGCCGAGGTTCTTTTCCTCGCCGTCGATGGCGAAGCCGCGTTTTCGGGTCTCGGCAAGATCGGCGCGCAGTTCTGCGATATCGGTTATCGAATGCGGGGTGAAGGCTTCGAGGCTGATACCGGCCAACACGCGCAACAGTCGGTCCTCGTCCATCTGGGCAAGCAGCGCCTTGCCAATTCCCGAGGCATGCATCGGCGAAAGCGTTCCTGGCGGGAAGAACGCCCGGATGCTTTCATGGGTTTCGACCTGGCTCAGAAACAGCACCGACCCACCCTTTTCGATCCCGAGATTCGCGGTTTCTCCGGTCTGCTCCATCAGCTTGCGCAGAATCGGCCGGGCGCGATCCACGAGGCTGGTTCGCCGCAGGAAACGGGCGCCGATCACGAAGGCGTGCGGCCCGATAAGCCAGACCTGCTCTTCGGGGTCGAACTCGACCAGGCCTCGTGTCTCGAGCGTAATCAGAATCCGGTAGACCGTTGCCGCGGATTGCCCCATCTCCGAAGCCAGCGCCGAAAGCGTCTTGCCCTGGGCCTGACTGAGGAATTCGAAAACCTCCATCGCGCGATCCAGCGATTTGATGGTGTTCTGCGCGGTCTTGCTGTCCCAGTCCCTTGGCCGCCCGCGGGCGCGGCGGACCCTGGATTTCGGATTGTCTTGGGAATCCATAAGAAGCCTCACATTTCGTTTGAAATACAAATTCACGATATGAAAAATATAACAGTCTGACAATGCTTGAAAAATGCCGAACTTCGATAAATGAAAAATGATTTCAAAAAAATTTCCATGGGCGCAAGGGTCGGTTACCTTGTTGGCCAACGATGCAAGGAGACGGCCATGAGCTTTCAAAATCCCGTATTCATCCCGGGCCCGACCAACATGCCGGAAAAGCTCCGCAAGGCGGTCGATATGCCGACGCTGGATCACCGGTCGCCCTTGTTCGGCCAAATCCTGCGACCGGCGCTGGCCGGGGTGAAGCAAGTTCTGAAAAGCGAAACCGCCAGGGTTTTCATCTTTCCGTCGACCGGAACCGGCGGCTGGGAAACCGCGCTGACCAACACGCTCAGCGCCGGCGACAAGGTGCTCGCGGCGCGCAACGGCATGTTCAGCCACCGCTGGATCGACATGTGCCAGCGTCACGGGCTCAACGTGCAGGTTGTCGAAACGCCATGGGGTGCCGGGCTGCCGGCGGATCGCTATGAAGAGATCCTGACCGCAGACAGGAACCACGAGATCAAGGTGGTTCTGGCAACCCACAATGAGACGGCGACGGGTGTGCGTTCGGACATCGCCGCCGTGCGCCGCGCGCTTGACGCTGCGGATCACCCGGCGCTGCTGTTTGTCGACGGTGTGAGCTCGATCGCGTCGATGGATTTCCGCATGGATGATTGGGGTGTCGATATCGCCGTGACCGGCTCGCAAAAAGGTTTCATGCTGCCTGCCGGTCTGGCCATTGTCGGCTTTTCGCCCAAGGCGATGGCGGCGATCGAAACGGCGACCCTGCCACGCACCTTTTTCGACATTCGCGACATGGGCAAGGGCTATGCCAGCAACGCCTACCCCTATACGCCCTCGGTCGGCCTGCTGAACGGCCTCAACGAAGCCTGCAAGATGCTGCTGGAAGAGGGTCTGGAGCAGGTGTTCGCCCGGCATCACCGCATCGCGGAAGGCGTGCGCGCGGCGGTTGACGCCTGGGGTCTGAAGCTTTGTGCGCAAACACCGGACCTCTATTCCGACACGGTCAGCGCCATCCGGACGCCCGAAGGCTTCAATGCCACGGATATCGTGACCCATGCGGCCAATGCCTATGGCGTGGCGTTCGGGGTCGGGCTGGGCGAAGTTGCGGGCAAGGTGTTCCGTATCGGTCATCTCGGCAGCCTGACGGATGTGATGACCCTTTCGGGCATCGCCACCGCCGAAATGTGCATGGCCGATCTGGGGCTCGACATCACGCTTGGTTCCGGTGTCGCGGCGGCGCAGGAATATTACCGCGCGCATCGCACCATCGCCCGGCAGGACGCGGCATGATGAAGGATGCTTCGATGGATATCCCGACCTATAACGACATGCTGGCGGCGCATGAGCGGATCAAGCCGCATATCCACCGCACGCCGATTCGTTGCTCGGATTACCTCAACGAGCTGACCGGCGCGCAGCTGTTCTTCAAATGCGAGAATTTCCAGGAGGCGGGTGCTTTCAAGGTGCGCGGTGCCGGCAATGCCGTGTTCGGGCTCAGCGATGCGCAGGCGGCAAAGGGCGTCTGCACCCATTCCTCGGGCAATCATGCGCTGTCGCTGTCTTATGCCGCCGGGCGCAGGGGCATCCCCTGCAACGTGGTGATGCCGCGGACCGCGCCACAGGCCAAGAAGGACGCCGTGCGCCGCTATGGCGGGACGATCACCGAATGCGAACCCTCAACCAGTTCGCGCGAGGCGGTCTTTGCCCAGGTTCAGGCTGCCACAGGGGGTGAATTCGTACATCCCTACAATGATCCACGCGTGATCGCCGGGCAGGGCACCTGCGCAAAGGAAATGATCGAACAGACCGATGGCGTCGATCTGGTGGTAGCGCCGATCGGCGGCGGCGGCATGATTTCGGGCACCTGCCTGACGTTGTCGACGCTCGCACCCGAGACCGGGATCATCGCCGCCGAGCCGGAACAGGCCGACGACGCCTATCGCAGCTTCAAGGCCGGGCATATCATCGCCGATGACGCGCCGGAGACAGTGGCCGATGGTCTGAAAGTGCCGCTCAAGGAACTGACCTGGCATTTCGTGTCCAATCACGTTGCGGATATCTATACTGCCTCCGAGCAGGAGATCATCGACGCGATGAAAATCACCTGGAAATACCTCCGGGTCGTGATGGAACCGAGTTCGGCTGTGCCGCTGGCGACCATCCTCAAGAACCCCGATACGTTCAAAGGCAAACGCGTCGGCGTCATCATCACTGGCGGCAATGTCGATCTCGACGCCCTGCCCTGGATCAAGTGAACGGAGCAACATACCAATGAACGCACCAGTCAATCTCGACAACCTGGAAGTCGGCTTTGATGTACCGGCGCTGCCCGGCATGGATGAGGCGGAAATTCAGACCCCTTGCCTCGTGCTCGATCTCGATGCGCTCGAGCGTAACATCAAGAAGATGGGCGATTATGCCAAGGCCCATGGCATGCGCCATCGCGCCCATGGCAAGATGCACAAATCCGTGGATGTGCTGAAGCTTCAGCAAGAGTTGGGCGCGGCCTGTGGGGTTTGCTGTCAGAAAGTGTCAGAAGCCGAAGTGTTCGCCCGTGGCGGCATCAAGGATGTGATGGTGTCCAACCAGGTCACCGAACCGGCCAAGATCGACCGCCTGGCGCGGATGCCCAAGCTCGGTGCGCGGGTTCTGGTCTGTGTCGACGATCCCGAAAATGTGGCCGCGCTTTCGGCAGCGGCGCAAAGGCACGGCACCGAGCTGGAGGCTCTGGTCGAGATCGACTGCGGCGCCGGGCGCTGCGGCGTGAGCACGACGCAGGATGTGGTGCACATCGCCAAGCTGATCGATGCCGCTCCGAATCTGAAATTCGCCGGTATTCAGGCCTATCAGGGCGCCATGCAGCATCTCGACCTCTACAGCGACCGCAAGGAAAAGCTGGATGCGGCGATTGCACAAGTGGCCGACGCCGTTCAGGGGCTGAAAAGCAACGGTCTGGAGTGTGATATCGTCGGCGGCGGCGGTACCGGCTCATACTATTTCGAGAGCCAATCGAATGTGTATAACGAGCTTCAGTGCGGCTCCTATGCCTTCATGGACGCCGATTATGGCCGGATTCTCGATGAAAACGGCAAGCGCATCGATGATGGCGAATGGGAGAATGCGCTGTTCATCCTGACCACCGTGATGAGCCATTCGAAGGCCGACAAGGCCATTGTCGATGCCGGGTTGAAGGCCCAGTCTGTCGATAGCGGCCTGCCATTCGTCTATGGCCGCAGCGACGTCGAATACCTCAAATGCTCGGATGAACATGGCGTGGTTGCCGACCCGAATGGTGCGCTGAAGGTCAATGACAAGCTCAAGCTGGTGCCGGGCCACTGCGATCCGACCTGCAACGTACATGACTGGTATGTCGGCGTGCGCAACGGCAAGGTCGAAACCGTCTGGCCGGTATCGGCGCGCGGCAAGGCTTACTGAGACCCTCTCTGCAACGCGCGAGGCGCTCGCCGCCTCGCCGTTTTTCCAGAATCGAGACGCCGATGTATATCGTTCCCGAACAGGCCATTGCCGGGTTGATCACGCGCCAGGACAGTTTTGATGCCGTCGAGCAGGTGTTTGCCTCGATGGCCCGCCGCACGGCCTACAACTTTCCGGTCATCCGCGAGGCGATCGGTCATGCCGACGCGCTCTATGGGTTCAAATCGGGCTTCGACCATGCGGCGCTCGATCTGGGGCTGAAATCCGGCGGTTACTGGCCCGGCAACGCGCAAAAGGGTCTGACCAACCACCAGTCGACCGTGTTTCTGTTTGATGCCGATACCGGAAAATGCCGTGCGGTCGTGGGGGGCAATCTGCTGACCGCGCTGCGCACCGCGGCGGCGGCGGCGGTTTCGGTCGCGAATCTGGCGCGGCCCGATGCGAAGGTGCTCGGACTCATCGGTGCGGGGCATCAGGCGGGGTTCCAGCTTCGCGCGATCGCCGAGCAGCGCGCCTTCGAAAAGATCGTGGCCTGGAACCGGACGCCTGAGAAACTGGCGGCACTGGAGCAGGTTGCGGCTGACATCGGCCTGCCGTTTGAAAGCGTCAGTCTGGACGCGCTTGGCGCGCAGGCGGATGTGATCGTCACCATCGCTTCGAGTCAGGCGGCGATCCTCAAGGCGGCACAGGTGAAACCCGGCGCGCATATCGCCTGCATGGGGACGGATACCAAGGGCAAGCAGGAAGTCGAGGCGGCGCTGGTCGCGCGCGCGACGGTCTTCACCGATGAGATCGCGCAGTCGGTCAGTATTGGGGAGGCCCAGCATGCCATCGCCGACGGGTCGCTCGACAAGGCCGCGATCACGGAGATCGGCATGGTCATCAACGGCGATCACATCGGCCGCAGTTCGGCTGACGAGATCACGTTGTTCGATGGCACCGGCGTTGGCTTGCAGGATCTCGCGGTTGCCTCGAAAGTGGTCGACCTGGCGGTCGCCAAGGGCATTGCCCTCGAGGTTGATTTCTGAAGCCTGTTGCAGCGGATCGGTAAAAGAGAACTGCGCGTCCCAACCGGGCTCGTGCCCGGGCATGGCCCGGTGCAGGTGTGCCCTTGTGCCGACGCCGCTGACGAGTTTGACAGCATCGGCAGGGAAGCCGGCAAGAAAAGCGATCCGGAGGCACGGCAGCTGCGAGATGGCGAAGCGCGAGGGCGCTGATTGGCTCGGGATGCCGCCTAAGCGCTTGCAACGATGAATGGTGGCAATCCTGGCAATACCCCCGGCGCCCCGAAATCCTCGGGGCGCCGGGGGAGCCGCTCAAACGTGATCGTCTGCGGGCAGCGAACCACGGCCGTGGCCGGAGTGACCGCCCGAAACTTCCTCAGTCGCCTCATCCGCCAGATCCTGCGGTAGGATGAGGTTCAGCACGATGGCGATCAGTGCTGCGGGCAACAGGCCCGACGTCAGCAGGATACGCGCGGTTTCCGGCATGTGCTGCAGTGCACCGGGTTCGAGCTGAAGGCCGAGGCCGATCGACAGGGCGATGGCGAAGATCACCATGTTGCGGCGGTTCCAGTTCACATCCGACAGCATCGAAATACCGGCGGCCACCACCATGCCGAACATGACGATCACACCACCGCCCAGAACTTCGATCGGCACCGTGCGAATGACTCCGCCCACCTTGGGCACCAGGCCGCAGATGATCAGGAAGATCGCGCCGCAGGTCACCACATGGCGGCTCATCACGCCGGTCATGGCGATGAGGCCGACGTTCTGGCTGAACGAGGTGTTGGGGAAGGCGCCGAAACATCCGGCGATTGCGGTGCCCAGACCATCGGCATAGGTCGCGCCCTGGATTTCCTTGTCGGTGGCTTCGCGACCGGCCCCGCCCTTGGTAATGCCCGAGACGTCGCCGACGGTTTCGATGGCGGAGATGAATGCCATGAGGCAGAATCCGAGAACCGCCGCGGCCGAAAACTCGAACCCATATTTGAACGGTTGGGGCAGCGCGAAGGCCGCGGAACGCTCCCAGGATCCGGCAATCGCCTCAACCGTCAGGATGCCAACGAAGATCGCGTAGACATAGCCGACGATCAGGCCGATCAGCACCGCCGAGATCGAAATCATCCCCTTGGTGAAGAATTTCAGGCCGAGTGTGACCAGGATCACCAACAGTGCGGCGGACCAGTTCAGCAAGCTGCCATACTCTTCGGTGCCAATGGCCGGAACTCCGCCTGCGGCGTATTGGATGCCCACCTTGACCAGCGCAAGGCCGATCATCGTGACCACCAGCCCGGTGACGAGGGGAGGAAGCGCGAACCGAATCTTGCCGATGAACGTTCCCAGGAAGGCATGGAACAATCCGCCGATGATCACCCCGGTGAACAGCGCGGCCAACGCATCGACACCCTTTCCCGCCACCAGCGGAATCATGATCGGCAGGAACGCAAACGAGGTTCCCTGCACAATCGGAAGCGAGGCGCCGACCGGACCCAGGGTCAGCGTCTGCAACAGCGTTGCCACACCGGCAAACAGCATCGACATCTGGATCAGGTATAGCAGTTCGGGAAAGTCCGGCGAGTTCGAGCCGAAGCCGAACCCGGCGGCGCCGGCCACGATGATCGCTGGCGTCACGTTCGATACGAACATGGCCAGAACATGCTGGATTCCCAGCGGGATACCCTTGGCGAGCCCGGGGAAATAGTTTGGGTCGCGCAGCTGTTCTGCGGTCCCTATCGAATTGTCAGCCATTGGTTTCCTCCCTGTTGACTGTCCGCGTAAAGCCTTCACTTCTTACGGTGAAATATCCTGTTCCACAGCTTCCACGACAAATGGATCGTCGAACCAGTGCTCTTCCAAATTGGGTCCGTTCCCGATGCGATCGACGACGATGAACTGACCGGGCTGCCCGAGCGGGGCGAGAACACCATGCCAGACGCCGCGATGCAGGTTGATCGATTGCCCGGGCTGGCTGATGAAGGCCCGCACGTTGGCAGGTTTGCCGCCCGCGTCATCCGCAACCACCACAAGCATCGGCACGCCGGAGACCGGAATGAAGGCCTGGCTTCCGTCAGGATGCCGCTCGACCATGTCGACGAGATGCGGCAAATGGCGGGCCTTGGCATCGAACAGGCTGATACCCGCGCACCCATCGCCGAAATCCAGGCGCGCCCGGTTGTGATGGCGCCCGCACATACCTTGATTGATCAGTTTGTCGGGCGCGCCGTTTACCTCGATGACATCGCCCCAGGGGGCGAATTCCTTGGCGCTCAACGGGATCGCTCGGAGGGTGGTTTTCATCCGCCCAGTTTCTCTTGCAGGCGCAGTTCGGCGATCCGCTCGACCTGGCGGCAGGCTTCGGCGAATTCGGTGTCGCGATCGTTTTCGATCCGGCGTTCGAATGCCGTCATGATCGACGATTTGGTGTTGTCGCGCACGGCGATGATGAAGGGAAAGCCGAATTTCGCGGTATAGGCATCGTTCAGTCCGGTGAACGCCACGCGCTCCGCATCGGTCAGCGCATCGAGCCCAACGGCGGCTTGCTCGGCCGTTGATTCCGCGGTGAGACGTTTGGCCTGGGCCAGCTTGCCGGCGAGATCCGGGTGTGCCGTGAGAACCCCGAGCCGCTGTTCCTCGGACGCGGTACGAAACACCCGCGCAAGAGCGCTGTGCACGCCTTGGGCGGTGTCGTGCGCCGGACCCAGCTCGAGCGCATGGGCGGCTTCGGCGATCCAGGGCGAGTGTTCGAACACCCCGCCGAACTCCGCGACGAAAGTGCTCTTGTCCATTTCGGACGGTCTTGTCTGAGGCATAGGTGGATGCTCGTCGGCCCAGTGTTCGGCAATCTCGAGCCGCGTTGCGAACCATACATCCGCGTGCGACGCGAAGTAATCGAGCGCGCGTTTGAGCGCCGCGGCCCGGCCCGGGCGCCCGATCAGGCGGCAATGCAGGCCGATCGACAGCATCTTGGGCTGGCCCTCCCGGCCTTCGGCATAAAGTACGTCGAAACTGTCCTTGAGATAGCTTTCGAACTGGTCGCCGCTGGTAAACCCGGCCTGAATGGCAAACCGCATATCGTTGCAATCCATCGTGTAGGGCACGATGAGCTGATCGTGCCCGTCAAACCGCATCCAGTAGGGCAGATCGTCGGCATAGCTGTCGGCCACATAGGCAAGCTGGCGGGTCTCGGCCGCCAGACGCACCGTGTTCATCGAGCAGCGCCCGGTATACCAGCCTCGTGGCGGCTCTCCCACGACTTCGGTATGCAGGCGGATGGCCTCTGCGATCTGGGCGCGCTCTTCCTCCTCGGACAAGTCCTTGTGCTCGACCCACTTCAGGCCATGGCTGGCGATCTCCCAGCCCGCGGATTTCATCGCGGCAACCTGTGCGGGGGAGCGGGCCAGAGCCGACGCCACGCCGTAGACCGTGACCGGCAGATCTTTCATCATCCGGTGCAGTCGCCAGAATCCGGCGCGCGCGCCGTAGTCATAAATCGATTCCATGTTCCAGTGGCGCTGTCCGGCCCAAGGCTGGGCGCCGGTGATCTCCGACAGGAAGGCTTCGGAGGCGGGATCACCATGCAGGATGTTGTTTTCCCCGCCTTCCTCGTAGTTCAACACGATCTGGACAGCGATTTTCGCGCCGTTCGGCCAGTTCGCTGCCGGGGGGTTGGCTCCGTAGCCTGTAAGGTCGCGCGGATAGCGGGTCACGGATCGATCCTTTTTGCGGTTTCCATATTCATAATCCATAAAAAGGCGCTGCATTTTCAAGAATTATGCGAAGGAGTCTTTTGTGCGGAGGGCTTTCCTCCATGCGTATCATGCTGCCTATATAGCCGGGAATCGAATGGAGAGGCCGAGATGACAGGATATTTGACGACACATGTGCTCGACACCGCCCGCGGCTGCCCGGCAGAGGGCTTGACCATCGAGCTTTACCGCATCGAAGGCGATCGCCGCACCCATCTCAAAACGCTCAAGACCAATAGCGATGGCCGCACCGACGAACAGATCCTGCCGGCCGACAAGTTTGAGACCGGCACCTACGAATTGTTGTTTCACGCCGGTGCCTATCTCGACGCGGTCGGGACAGCGCCGGAATCGCCACGTTTTCTCGATGTCATCCCGCTGCGTTTCGGCATGTCGGAAGCGTCTCACTACCATGTGCCGCTGCTGCTCTCTCCCTTTGGTTACTCGACATATCGCGGAAGCTGAGCGGTTTCAGATCTTGAACGCGGATTTCCCGATACGTTCGATCATGAACTCCATGAACAGCCGTGATTTCGGGTCCTGCCTTCGCCTGTGGGTGAAAAGACAGGCCATCTGGATCGGCTCGGGCGGCGATTCGATCGCCACCGGGATCAGCCGCCCGGTTTTCAGATGGTCGGCAATTTCAAAAACCGGCTTCATGGCGATGCCGTGCCCGGCCAGCGCCCAGTCTGTCAGCACATCGCCATCGTCTGATTCATAGCGGCCCGATACACGATAGCGCTTCGGACCGTCCCTAGTCTTGAGGCGCCACTGGAATTCGGTGGCGCCGGGAAACCGCAGGCTGAGACATTCGTGCCCCTGCGAAATCAGTTCTTCGCCCGATGCGGGATTGCCATGCGCTTCGATATAGGACGGCGCCGCGCATAACACGCGGGCGACATCGGCGATCTTTCGAATCCTGAGGTTGCTGTCCTCGGGCTGGCCCAGGAAGAAGGCAAGATCCAGCCCCTCGGTGGTCAGGTCGACCTTTCTGTCGGTCAATCTCAGGCGCACGCTCACTTCAGGGTAGGCTTTGAGAAATTCTGGCACCTGTGGCGCGATCAGCCGCCGACCCACACCCAGCGGCGCCGCGACATAGAGCGAGCCCTTGAGGTTTTCGGTGATGTTGACGATTTGTGCCTCGGCGTTTTCGACTGCTTCGAGGATCTCGCAGGCGCCGCCATAGAAGGACTTCCCTTGTTCCGTGGGCGTCAGGCTGCGTGTCGTGCGCTGAAACAAGCGCACGTTCAGATGCTCTTCGAGCTGGGAAATGCGCGACGAGGTCACCGCCGGGGAAATGCGCAGATCGCGCCCGGCGGCCGACATGCTGCCCAGTTCATAGACGCGAACAAAAGTGCGGATGTTATCGAGGTAGGACATTATTGTTCTGTTTTTTTTGATACTGCTTGGCAATCAGGCAAGATACCAGAATAATTGTGAACCGCCTAGTGTGTTGGAGAAGGCGAATCCAGGGAGAAATGCCATGTATGATCTAGCCATCTTGTGGGATTGGGTCGGTTTTGCGGTGCGCTGGCTGCATGTCGTCACGGCGATCGCCTGGATCGGATCGTCGTTCTATTTCGTGGCGCTCGATCTGGGGCTGAGCAAGGTGCCGCACCTGCCCGCCGGGGCAAGTGGCGAGGAATGGCAGGTGCATGGTGGCGGCTTCTACCATATCCAGAAATACATGGTTGCGCCGCAACAGATGCCCGAGCATCTGACCTGGTTCAAATGGGAAAGCTATGCCACCTGGTTGTCGGGGGCGGCGCTATTGATGATCGTCTACTGGGTGGGCGGCGAGCTTTTCCTGCTTGATCCGTCCAAGGCCGAGCTCGCGCTCTGGCAGGGCATCGCCATTTCCGCCGCCTCCATCGGGGTCGGCTGGGTGCTCTACGATGCGCTGTGTAAATCCAGGCTGGGCGATTTCCCGACAATGATGATGCTGGTGCTTTTCGTCTTCATCATGGTGATGAGCTGGGGGCTGAACCAGGTCTTTACCGGACGTGCAGCGCTGCTGCATCTCGGGGCTTTCACCGCCACGATCATGACGGCGAATGTCTTTTTCATCATCATGCCGAACCAGCGCATCGTCGTCGATGACCTGCAAAACGGTCGCACGCCCGATCCGAAATACGGCAAGATCGCCAAGCTGCGTTCGACCCATAACAACTACCTGACCCTGCCGGTGGTCTTCCTGATGCTGTCGAACCACTATCCGCTGTCGTTCGGCACCGAATATGCCTGGATCATCGCCAGCCTCGTGTTCCTGATGGGCGTGCTGATCCGGCACTATTTCAATTCGGTGCATGCCCGCAACGGCGAGCCGCACTGGACCTGGGGGCTGACCGCGATCCTGTTCGTCATCATCGCGTGGCTTTCCACCGTTCCAGGCATTGAGAGCTATGAGGAATCCGAAGCTCGCGCCCTGACACCCTATGAAAAGAGTTTCGCCTCTGCCGAGGGCTTTGACGATGCTTACATGGCCGTGGTCGGCAATTGCTCGATGTGCCATGCGCGCGAACCGAGCTGGGACGGCCTGATGTGGCCGCCCAAGGGGGTGGTTCTGGAGACCGAGGCCGATGTCGCCCGGCACGCGGAGCAGGTCTATCTCCATGCCGGGGCAAGCCAGGCGATGCCACCACCGAATGCGATTCAGATGGACCGCGAGGCGCGCGCCCTGATCGTCGCATGGTATCGCAACGCCTCTGAGGGCTGAATTGCTGCGGGGCGTTGGGCGCGCCTCAGGTTTGTTGAGACCTGCGCTGACGCGATGCCCGCCGCGTCATGATTTGACGGCGCAAGAAGGCCAGGATGAACAGCGCGGTCAGGATCAGGATGATCGTCGGGGCCGGGGCGCTGTCGAGAAAGAAGCTGGCATAGACGCCCAGAAGCATCGACACCATGCAAACCAGAATCGACACCCAAAGCATGGTCGAAAACTGGCGCACCAGCAAAAAGGCGATTGCTCCGGGCGCGATCAGAAGCCCGATGGCGAGGATCAGCCCGGCCGCCGAAAGCGTCGCCACGATGGTGAGCGAGAGCGCCGCCAGCAGGCCATAATGCAGCCAGCCGACCCATAACCCCGAAGCCTTCGCCTGTGCCGGATCGAAGCTGTGCAGCAGCCAGTCTTTCCATTTCAGCGCCAGCATCAAGCCGACTCCGGCGGAAATGATTCCCGCGGTCCAGAGCTCATGCGCCTCGACCCCCAGCATGTTGCCAAACAGGATGTGATCGAGATGAGCGTTGGTCTCGACCGAGACGTAGAGCACGATACCGACCCCGAACATGCCGGAGAACACCACCCCCATGACGGTATCCTGTTTGACCCGGCTGTTGTTCGACAGATATCCGGTTGCCACGGCGCAGGTCATGCCGGCGGCAAAGGCCCCGACGATCAGCGGCAGACCGAGGATATAGGCCAGCACGATCCCGGGCAGCACCGCGTGGCTGACCGCGTCGCCCATCAGCGCCCAGCCCTTCATCACCAGAAAACAGGACAACAGCGCCGTCGGCACCGAGACGATTATCGAAATCAGGAACGCGTTTTGCATGAAGCCGAAGCGAAACGGCATCAGAAGTGTTTCGATATCCATCACACACCCTCCCGGAATGCGCGCGCGGGGCCGCGTTCGAGCGCGATTTTCGCCTTGCGCCGCGCCGCCAGTAGCCCGTGTTTGGGGGCAAGGATGAAGGCGATGAGGAAGATCAGGGTTTGCAGGGTCACGATGATTCCGCCGGTCGCGCCGTCGAGAAAGAAGCTGATATAGGCGCCGAAAAAGCTGGTCAGCGATCCGATGGCAACCGAGGTCACGATCAGGCGCGGAAACCGGTCGCAGAGCAGATAGGCGGTGGCGCCGGGGGTGACCACCATGGCGATCACCAGAAATGCGCCGACAGTCTGCATCGCCGCGACGACCGAGGCCGACAGCAGCACGAAAAACACCGCCTTGAGCAGGCCGGGGCGCAAGCCGATGGTGCGGGCGTGGTTTTCATCGAAAAAGGTGACCATCAGATCTTTCCACTTGGCCAGCAGAACCGCCAGCGAGACAAAGCCGATGATGGCCAGTTGCAGCGTGTCCTCCGGTGTGATCGCCAGGATATTGCCCATTGTGATGGTCTGGATCGAGACCGACATCGGATTAACCGACACGATGAACAGGCCCAGCCCGAAAAATGAAGTGAAGATCAGCCCGATGATCACATCGACCTTGAGCCCCGAGCGTTCCGACAGAAACAGCATCGCCCCGGCCGCAAGCGCGCCGGCAATGAACGCGCCGAGGGCAAAGGGCAGACCGAGTATGTAGGCGCCGGCCACGCCGGGCACCACGGAGTGCGACAGCGCATCGCCGATCAGAGACCAGCCCTTGAGCATGAGATAGGCCGACAGGAAGGCGCAGACCCCGCCGACCAGAGCCGATACCCACATGGCGTTGGTCATGTAGCCATAGGCGAAGGGTTCGAGCAGATAGGAAATCATTCCTCGCGCCCCGTCTGCGCGTCGCCGGTCTTCTCTTCCGTCGTTTCCTCTTGTCCGGTTTCCTCGCGTTCCGTGCGCTGGGTCTTCTCGCCATATTGGACAAACGGGCGTTCATCGTCGGTGAGGATGGTGACCTCGCGGGCGTCTTCGTCATCGTGCAGTTCGGTTCCACCAAGCGTGAAGTGGCGCAGAACGCCGCCAAAGGCATGTTCCAGGTTTTCGCGGGTGAAGACTTCTTCTGTCGGGCCATGCGCCAGAACGGTGCCTTTGACCAGAATGGTGCGGTCGCAGAACTCGGGGACCGAGCCGAGATTGTGTGTCGACACCAGCATCACGCGCCCTTCCTCGCGCAACTCGCGCAAGAGCGCCACGATCTGTTCCTCGGTTTTCACATCGACGCCGGTGAAGGGCTCGTCGAGCAGGATCACCTGCCCATCCTGCGCCAGCGCCCTTGCCAGGAATACGCGCTTGCGCTGCCCGCCCGACAATTCGCCGATCTGGCGATGGCGAAACTCCTGCATGTTGACCCGCCTCAGCGCCTCATCAACCGCCGCGTGGTCCGCCGGTTTCGATCGCCGCAGAAAACCCATATGGCCATAGCGCCCCATCATCACAACGTCCTCGACCAGAACGGGAAAAGCCCAGTCGACCTCTTCGGATTGCGGCACATAGGCGACAAGATTCCGGCTGAGGGCATCGCGCACGGTATGCCCGAGGATACTGATCTCGCCGCGCGCGGCAGGAACGAAACCCATGATCGCCTTGAACAGCGTCGACTTGCCCGCGCCGTTGACTCCGACCAGCGCTGTTACCGTGCCGCGCGGGATGGTAAAGCTGGCGTCCCAAAGGGCAGTGTGCCCGTTGCGATAGGTCACCGTAACGTCGCGCGCAGTGATGCCGTCGCGGGGGCCGCTGGATTTCGCGCTGCTGGAGGGAGTCGTCTGGTCGTCGCGCATGCGCCTATTCAATCCGTTCTCATTTCCTTGCAGCGGTCAGCCCGTCGGCAACCGTGCTCGCCGTCACCTTCAGCAGATCGAGATAGGTGGGCACCGGCCCACCTGCCTCGCTGAGCGAATCGACATAGAGCACGCCGCCGAAAAGCGCCCCGGTTTCGCGGGCGACCTGCTTGGCGGGCGCGCTGCTCACCGTGCTTTCGCAGAAAACCACCGGAATGTCATGTTCGCGCACACCGTCGATCACAGCACGCACCTGTTGCGGCGTGCCCACCTGATCGGCATTCATCGGCCAGAGATAGAGCTCTTTCAATCCGAGGTCGCGGGCCAGATAGCTGAACGCACCCTCGCAGGTCACCAGCCAGCGTTGATCTTGCGGGATCGCCGCAATCGCGGTGCGCAGCGGTTCGAGGGTGGCGCGCAGCTCGTCTTTGTAGCGGGCCGCGTTTTCGGCGTAGATCGCGGCGTTGTCCGGGTCGTGCTCGGCAAAGGCGCGTGAAATATTGTCGATGTAGATCAGCGCATTGTCCAGACCCATCCAGGCATGGGGATTGGGCTTGCCCTCGTAGCTTCCGGTTGCGATCGGGATCGGCACGATACCGTCGGACAAGGTGGCCGAGGGAACATCGCCGAGATTGGACAGGAACTGTTCGAACCAGAGCTCGAGGTCCATGCCGTTCCACAGGATGAGATCGGCATCATGGGCGCGCACGATGTCGCGCGGCGTTGGTTCATAGCCGTGGATTTCCGCGCCCGGCTTGGTGATCGAGACCACATCGGCCGCTTCTCCGGCAACATTCGCGGCCATGTCGGCCAGCACGGTGAAAGTAGTCACCACCTTCATCTTCTCCTGCGCCTGAAGACTTGCCGCGAAGACAGCCGCCAGGGCGAAGGCAAGGGGCGTGGCTTTCAAAAGGGTGCGCAGCATTCGAATCTCCATGCCGGATCATGCTCGTGAATCCTGTAGATGCAAATCGTTCGCAACTGTCAAGTGAATTGCGAATTATTCTCAATTTAGGTTGAGCGAAAAGTTGAGGAAGGAACCGCAGCTCTTGGGTGCAGCGCTTTCGGGCCAAATCCTGATGGAAGGGCGGATCGGGCGCGGCCTCTGCCGGGTCGCCGCTCTCTTAATGGGCGCGGCGGCGTTTGCGTTCCTGCTTGGCGATCAGAACATGGCGCTGCGGCAGCCACTTGTAATCGGTGTCAGCGCGGGTGCCGATCCAGGTCAGCCGCCCGCCCTTGCGCCAAGGATCCAACACGATGCCATCGAACATATTGTCGCCCTTGCGGCTGACGATGGTGGTGGAATGCTCGATCCGGAACGGATTTTGCGAATTGGCGATGGCGCGGTGCAGATCCAGCGTCTCGAACCGTTCCTGCTTCAATCGCTTCTCCATGTCCTCGGCCCAGTGCCAGCACAAGCCGCGCGGACGCAGGCCCATGTTGACCTTGGTGTTGTGAACCAGCGGTGGATCGGTGATCTGGTACTGCAGGGCCAGGTCATGCGAGTGGGCGAAAGCGAGGCGGGCGGCGCGGCCAGCTTCTTCTGCATCCACCTCCGGCCCCAAAGCCCGGATCGCGGCGGCAAGCGCGGCGACTTCGTCCATATCTGCGCCGCGCGGCGGGGCCGAACAGGCTGAAAGCAGCAAAAGGACCAGAATGGCCAGGTATCCCGAAAGGGTTCGAAAGGGTCTCATGTCGGCCTGCGCGATGATTGTCTCATGCCTGGGCTCAACTGCTAGCGCGCGAGCCGGCTCATGTCGAGCCGGGGGGCGGTCACAGGTTCATGACCTTGTCAAAGAAGTCACGGTTGCGGGCGCGGGTGTCTTGCAGCGCACCGGGATGGGACCGGGCGCGCGGCAGTGCGGTTTGCCAATCCTCGGGGGTGCTCATTTCGGGCGGGTCGGCAAAGCCGTCGAACTTGCCGGAAAAGGGCAGACAGAGCACCTTGCGCCCCAGCAACATCGCCCAATAGGTGCCATGGTATGAATTGGTCAGCACAGTGGCGCCGCTGGCCAAATGGCCAATGGCTTCTGCGAGCGTGGGGCCGTGATTGGTCATCTTCGGAATGCTGCCGGGCAGGCAGAGTCCGTCTGATTTGCGATCATGCAGGAAGGCCACGACATCGTGGCGCGGCGACGCGGGCGTATCAAAGAGCGGCGACATCGCCGAGACGCAGGGCACATGCAGACATCCGGGAACATCGACATCGCGCGAAGAGATCAGCGCACAGGCTGCGCGCGCTATTTCGAAGGGAATGGTGTGCGCTGCACCGGGGCTTATGCCGACACCCCAGATCACCTTGGCCAGCGCATGCGCCGAATGGTAGATCACCGCATCGACCGATTGACGAAACACCTGCCCGCCGCCGAAAATCGCGCGTCGGCAGGGCGGCGTTTCCTGGCCGAAATCCATCGCTTCGGTATGACCGAAATCGAAATAATCCATCGGACAACACCACCGGTCACCGACGTTTGAGGTCGTGCGAATATGTTGGAAGGCCGCGTCGAGCATGCCGTCTCATAACCCCCATTGCCTCTGGCGCCCAGCCCTACTACCACTATTTCCATGCTGGAAATCTTCCTCAAGACCGTGCCGTTCTTTGCCCTCATCGGCCTCGGTTACGGCGCTGGCCGGACGCAATTCTTTTCCGAGGAAGCGACTGCGTATCTGACCAAGTTCGTGTTCTATTTCGCACTTTCGGCGATGATCTTCCGCTTCGCCTCGAACATGTCGCTCAGCGATGTGGCCGATCCGCGTTTCATCGTCGCCTATCTCTGGGGCTCGGGTTTTGTCTATGGCCTGGCCATGGCCGTGGCGTTCCTGCGTCGACGCCCTGCCGAAGAAGCGGCGATCGAGGCGCAATGCGCGGTTATTGCCAATACCGGGTTTCTGGGCATCCCGATGCTGACGCTGCTTTTGGGCCCGGAGGCGGTGGGGCCGATCATGATGGTTCTGGCGATGGACCTGATCGTGTTCGGCTCGCTCATCGTGATCCTGGTCACTGGTGGGCGCGATGGCCGGATGAGCGTTGCGGTGCTGGGCACCGTCGGCATGGGGCTGTTGAAGAACCCGATGATCATGTCGATGGCGCTGGGGCTGCTGGTCTCGGCCTGGCAAATTCCGGTTCCCACCCCGGCGGAAGAATTCCTCACCATTCTGGGCGCGGCGGCAACACCGGGCGCGCTCTTTGCCATCGGTGCGTCGCTGGCCAGCAAATCGGCCGAGCGGATGGCGGTGGCGGGCTGGCTGAGCTTTGCCAAGCTTGTCCTGCACCCGGCCTTCGTGGCTCTGGCGGCGCTCTATCTGTTCCCGATCGATCCCTTCCCGGCGGCTGTGATGATCTCCTGCGCCGCACTTCCGGTGGCGGGCAATATCTTCATCCTGGCGCAGCATTACAGGGTGGCTCCACACCGGGTTTCGGCGGCCATCCTGTTCTCGACCGTGTTCAGCGTTGCATCGGTGCCGCTGGTCATCGCCTGGGTAACACGGCTTTACTGAGTGCGGGGCTGCATGGTGAGCAGGGCCTTGCCGCAATTACGTTTGAGTATTCCGGAACCGGCGCGATAGGGTCGTGCGCTAGAGAACAAGAGAGACCGAGATGAGCCAGCAAGACCTGCCCGGATATCGCCCTGTCCCTTTGCCGCGCCGCCCGGAACGTGCCGACGCCGAGGTGATCGAGGCGGCGAACGCCTTTCGCAGGGATATGGCCCTGCGCCACACGATCCGCGAATTCAGCACCCGGCCCGTGGCGCGCGCGGTGATCGAAGAGGTGATTCTCACCGCCGGCGGTGCGCCAAGTGGGGCCAATCACCAGCCCTGGCATTTCGTGGCCGTTTCCGACCCTGAGATGAAGGCGAAGATCCGCGCGGCGGCGGAAGAGGAGGAGGCCAAATTCTATGCCGGGGGTGCGGGTGATGAATGGCTGAACGCGCTCGAGCCGATCGGCACCGGTGTCTCGAAACCGCATCTCGAAGATGCGCCCTGGCTGATCGTGGTTTTCGCCCAGCGCTACGGGCTGCGCGAGGACGGCACGCGGTTCAAGAACTATTACGTTCCCGAAAGCGTTGGCATCGCCAGCGGTTTCCTGATCGCCGCGCTGCACATGGCCGGACTCTACGCGCTCACCCACACGCCAAACCCGATGAAATTTCTGACCGAAATCTGCGGCAGGCCGGACCATGAAAAACCGATCATGATCGTGGCGGTCGGCCATGCCGCCGAGGATGCGGTGGTGCCCGAAAAGGCGCTGAAGAAAAAGCCGCTGGGTGAGGTGGCGACGTTCATCACCGATTGATACCGCGAAAGCGATTTCGAAATCGCTTGCACTGGTCGCATCGAAGCGGCTTTCTGCGCCGCGAACGAGAAGGAGTGCGAAAATGGAAACGGTATCGGAAAACAGGTGTTTTGGCGGGATCCAGGGGGTCTATACGCACAAGTCGGATGCCTGCGATGGAGCAATGACCTTCGGGTTGTTCCTGCCGCAAGAGGCGCATGACGGGCCGGTGCCGGTTTTGTGGTATCTCTCGGGCCTTACCTGCACCCATGAAAATGCCATGGTGAAGGCGGGTGCGCAGGGTTGGGCGGCTGAGCACGGCATCGCGCTGGTTTTCCCCGATACTTCTCCGCGCGGCGAAGGTGTGGCTGATGACGAGGCATACGATCTGGGGCAAGGCGCCGGCTTTTACGTCAATGCGACCGAAAAGCCATGGGCGCCGCATTTCCGGATGTGGGATTATGTTGCAGAGGAATTGCCCGGTCTGATCGGGCAGGCCTTCGCGGTGGATATGGAGCGCCAGGCGATCACGGGTCATTCGATGGGTGGGCATGGCGCGCTGACCATGGCGATGGGCCTGCCGGGGCGGTTTCGCTCGGTCTCGGCCTTCTCGCCAATCGCGCATCCGACGGCGAGCGATTGGGGCCGCAAGCAGCTCACCGCCTATCTGGGCGAGGATGAAGGGCTATGGTCACGCCACGACGCCACGTTGATGATGCGCGAACACGGCTTTGACGGGCCGATGCTGATCGACACCGGCACCAGTGACCAGTTCATCGACCACTTGATGCCCGAAGCTCTTGCGGAGGCCGTGAATGCGCGGCGCCAACAGGCCACACTGCGCCTGCAACCGGGCTATGATCACAGCTATTTCTTCGTGTCATCCTTCATGGAAGATCACGTCGGCTTTCACGCGGAGGCGCTTTATGCCTGATCCCAAGATGCGCAGCCTGGCGGAGATCTTCCTGTCGAACGGCAAGCGGCAGATCTACAAATGGCTGCACTATTTCGACATCTACGAGAAGCATTTCGCCCGGTTTCGCGGGAAATCGCCGGTGATGCTGGAAATCGGTGTGCTTGGCGGTGGATCGCTGCAGATGTGGAAGGAGTATTTCGGCCCTGGCACGCAGATCGTCGGGCTCGACATCAATCCGAAATGCAAGAAATTCGAGGAAGACGGCATCGACGTTGTTATCGGCTCTCAGGATGACGAAGCGGTGCTGGACGACCTTCTGGAACGTTACACATTCGATATCGTGCTCGATGATGGCAGCCACCAGATGGATCACCTGAACGCGACCTTTTCGCATCTCTACACCGCGATATCGCCCAACGGGGTCTATCTTCTGGAAGATCTGCATTGCTGCTATTTTCCGCGCTTCGGCGGCGGGTTGGGGCGCGAGGGCAGCTTCCTCGAGACGGTAAAAACCTGCATCGATCAGCTACATGCGACCTATATCAGCAATGTCGAGCCGGATGCCTTCACCCGCGGCACGGCAGGAATTCACATCTATGACAGCATCGTGGCCTTCGAGAAGGCGCCGCAAGGCGAGCGCCAGCGACTGGCCACCGCCGGCATGGGGCAACTGACCAAGAAGTCCGACGGATGATCTATGTCGATGCCGATGCCTGCCCGGTGAAATCCGAGATCGAGCGGGTGGCAACGCGCCATGGGATCAGGATGTTCCTGGTCTCGAACGGCGGCTTGCGGATGTCGCAAAACCCGTTGGTCGAGGTGGTGATCGTATCTGCCGGGCCGGACGAGGCCGACATGTGGATTGCCGAGCGTTGCGGGCCGCAAGACGTGGTGATCACGGGGGATATCCCGCTGGCGGCAAAATGCGTCGAGGCCGGGGCGCAGGTGCTCAAGCACAATGGCGAAAAGCTGACGCAGGCAAATGTGCGCGAGGCGCTGGCGATGCGCGATCTGATGACCGACCTGCGCGCCGCCGATCCGTTTCGCCAGGGCGGCGGCAAGGGCTTTACAAAGGCCGACCGGTCGCGTTTCCTCGACGTCTTGGAAACCACCCTGCGGACGCTGGCGCGGGGCTGATCGAAGGGCAGCGAGATGGCCGCTATGGCGAAACAGGGCAACCTGACCGGCGCGCTTTGTGCGATGGTGGCGGTGACGTGTTTCTCGGTCAACGATGTCGGCATCAAGTTCCTGTCGGGTGACTATGCGCTGCATCTGGTTGTGCTGATCCGCTCGGTCATCGGGATGATTGTGTTCCTAGCGGTGATCATGCCGCTCAGCGGTGGCTGGCGTGTCATGCGCACAAGGCGGCTCGGGGTACATCTTGTGCGGGGGATATGCGTGGTGCTGGCCAACATGTGCTTCTTCCTCGGGCTTGCGGCGTTGCCAATCGCCGATGCGGTGGCGATCTTCTTCATCTCGCCGCTGGTCATCACGATCTTCTCGGTGGTGTTTCTCGGTGAGCATGTCGGGCCGCGCCGCTGGGCAGCAATTGCTTTGGGGTTTCTGGGGGTGATGGTGATCGTGAAACCCGGCACATCGGCGTTTCAGGTGGCGTCGCTTCTGCCGATCGTGGCGGCGATGCTTTATGCCACGCTGCACACGCTGACCCGCAAGATCGGCGATACCGAAAGTGCGGCCACCATGGCGTTCTACATCCAGATCACCTTCCTGATCACCAGCGCGGCCATCGGGCTGGCGCTGGGCGGCGGGCAGTTTTCCGGCAGCGCACATCCGTCGCTCGCGTTTCTGACCCGGGCCTGGCAATTGCCGGTTTCACAGGACTATTTTGCGCTTCTGATGATCGGGGTGACCAGCGTGGCAGGCGGCTTCTTCATCTCGCAGGCCTATCGGCTGAGCGAAGCCGCCTTCGTGGCGCCGTTCGAATATGTGGCGATGCCGATGGCTGTGGTCTGGGGAATGACGATCTTTGGTGAATGGCCTGACTGGAGCGCCTGGATCGGGATCGCGATGATCGTGGGCGCCGGGCTGTTCCTGCTCTGGCGCGAGGCCGAAACCGACGACGACATGGCCACCGAAGGCCCGAAATACCGCCGCTGAGCCGATGGTTTGACGCGCCGTGCGCGAAGGCGCAAGCTGACGCGAAATGTTGCATACCAAGGGAGCGGCACGAGATGAGCATTCCGATGATCCCCTTTGCCGAGGGCGAGGCGAAACTGAGATGGCAAGGCCTGCTCGCGGCTTTCGAGGCGGGGCATGCCATGGCCAAGGCCGAGATTGGCGATACCTTTCTCTATCGCGGCAAGGATACGCTCTTGTCGCGCGCGGCATGGATCGACGGGATGGGCATGGCGGTCAAGACCGCCAACATCTTTCCAGGCAATCCGGGGCGCGGCAAACCGATGATCAATGGCGCGGTGAACCTCTATTCCGACGCCGATGGCACGCTGGAGGCGATTGTCGATTTCCATCTCGTGACCAAGTGGAAGACCGCCGGAGACAGCCTTTTTGCTGCCGCGAAACTGGCGCGCAAGGACGCGCGCGCGTTTCTGATCGTCGGCGCTGGAACGGTGGGCCGCTCGATGGTCGAAGCTTACGGCGCGCTGTTTCCGGGCGCCCGTTTCACGGTATGGAACCGCTCGCCGGAAGCGGCCGAAGCCATGGCGGCAGAGATTCCCGGCATGAGCGTGGCGCGCGATCTCGAAAAAGCTGTGGAGGCTGCGGATGTGATCGTGACCGCCACCATGTCTTCGGAGCCGGTGATCAAGGGGGCGTGGCTGCGGCCCGGGCAGCATCTCGATCTGATCGGCGCCTATCGCCCCGACATGCGCGAGGTGGATGATGAGGCGATGGCGCGCGCCCGGGTGTTCGTCGACAGCTATGACACGACGATTGCCCATATCGGCGAGCTGATCGAACCGCTGAAATCCGGGGCGTTGAAGCGCGAACAGATTGTCGCCGATTTCTACCGACCGGAGGCGTATCGGCGGCAAGGCGACGCGGAGATCACCATTGCCAAGAACGGCGGCGGCGCCCATCTCGACCTGATGACAAGCCGCTACATTCTGGACGCCTGGCGGGGATGATCTGGGGGATCGCTCTCCTTGCGTTGATGGCGTTCGGCATCGCCTGGCCGTGGTTGGGCGAATTGCTCCGCAAGCCGGTCAGAACGCTCGACGCCGCGGCACCGGGCGCGTTTGCGGATCTGTCGCAAGGGCGTGTGCACTACCGGTGGAGCGGTGATCCGGCGGGGCCTCTGATCGTGCTGGTGCATGGGCTGACCACGCCTTTGTTTGTTTGGGACGAGTTGGAGAAGCCCTTGACCGTGCGCGGGTTTCGGCTGCTCAGCTATGATCTGTTCGGGCGCGGATTTTCCGACCGGCCAAGAGCGGTGCAGGACGCGGGGTTCTTTCTGCGCCAACTGGAAGAGCTGTTGACGGACCAAAGGGTTGAAGGTGCGTTTACGCTTATCGGTTATTCCATGGGCGGCGCGATTGCGACGGCATATGCGGCGAAACACCCAAGCCGGGCGGAGCGGCTGATCCTGCTGGCGCCTGCAGGAATGGGGCATGCGCTGGGGGCGGCAGAGCGGTTGGTTAGCCTGCCGGGGGTGTTGGCGGAATGGCTGATGCTGCTGCGGTTTCCACGCGGGTTTCGCGCCGGCGTCGAGGCGGAGCGGGGCAAGCCCGGCGTGCCGATCCCTGTGGTCGAAGGCCAGTTGGCCCAATTGGAGCGGCGCGGCTATCTGCGCTCGGTTCTGGCCAGCCTGCGCGGGATATTGGCCGAAGACCGTGAGGCCGATCATCGCGCGATTGCGGCGGCGGGGCTGCCGGTGCTGGCGATCTGGGGGCAGGGGGACGAAACCATTCCGATTGCGGCCAAGGCAGTGCTGGAAGGCTGGAACCCTACGGCGCGGCATGTGGTTCTGCCGGATGGCGATCATGCGCTGGCATATACCCATGCCGATGAGATCGCGGCGTTGCTCTAGGCCGGGACCAGGCGGTGTTCCTTGACCGGAAGATGCACGATGGCGGAGAACGCACCGATCCCCACGCCGACCCACCAGACCGCCGTGTAGCTGCCGTAGAGATCATACATCCGCCCGCCGAGCCAGACCCCGAGGAAGCTGCCAAGCTGATGCGAGAAGAAGACGATTCCGTAAAGCGTTCCCATGTAACGCAGCCCGTAGAGATGGGCGATCAGCCCCGAGGTGAGCGGCACCGTGGCGAGCCAGAGCGCGCCCATCGACGCTGAGAAAAGCAGCACGGTGACCGGGGTTATGGGCAACAGGATGAACGCGGCGGCAACTACGGTGCGCCCGGTATAGATGCCCGCCAGCAGGTATTTCTTGGAATAGCGGTTGCCCAGCCATCCGGCAGAAAGCGTGCCTGCGATGTTGGCAAGACCGATGAGTGAGATCGCCACAGCGCCGAGCCGGGAGGTTGTGGTGATGCCCATACCGTGCAGCATGCCGCCGGGGGCGATCGGGCCGCACATTTCGGTGACGAGGGCGGGGAAATGCGCGGTGATGAAGGCGAGCTGGTAGCCGCAGGAGAAAAACCCGAGGAAAATCAGCGTGTAGGAGGGATCGCGGAAGGCCTTCATCAGGATCGCGCCCATGCTCTCTTCCAGCTCTGTACGGCTGACCGGTTTGGGGCTGCGCATCATCGGCAAGGCGAGCAGCACCGCGAGGATCATCGCGGCGAAGATCACGAACACGGATTGCCAGGAAAACAGGGTGAGCAGGTATTCGGCCATGGGGGCACCGATGACTTGCCCACCCGAGCCCGCGGCGGTGGCTATGGCCAGGCTCATCGAGCGGTTTTCATCCGAAGCGGCGCGGCCAACCACCGCGAGGATGACCCCGAACCCGGTGCCTGCGATGCCGAAACCGACAAGGATTTCATAGAGTTGGTGCGCGGTGGGTGTAACCGCGAAAGAGCTTAGCACCAACCCTGCCGCATAGATGAGTGCGCCGATGACGATGGCGCGCCTGTCGCCGATCTTTTCGGCCAGGGCGCCGAAAATCGGCTGGCCGATGCCCCAGAACAGGTTTTGCAAGGCGATGGCGAGGGAGAACTCGGCGCGAGCCCAGCCGAACTCTTCGGCGATCGGAATCTGGAAAATGCCGAAGCTGGCACGGATGGCGAAGGAAACAAGGATGATCACGCAGCCCACGATCAGCACAGGGGTGAAGAGAGGGGCGGATTTCTGCATGACTATCTCCGGAACGTCGCGCCAGATTGGCGGCGCCGGGCGGGCGCGTCAATTCAGGATTTGTAAGGCTGTCTTAACGAAAGCGCGCGGTGTGAAAGCCGGGGGTGACTCCCGGCTGCCGCCCGGCTGTAAAGCGTATGACATACGCAAGGGTATGGTTTAACGCGGCGTTAGGTTAATGCGGCGCGCGGTCCGGTCGGGTTCGGGCCGCCCCCGGCTGCGCGCGCCCACCCGCCCACCCGCCCACCCCGCCCGAAGCCGGGGGCTTGGTGCCCGGAGTTTGACCGCCGGGCAAGTGGAGGGGGCGGGACGCTTCGCGGAGGATATTTCAGGCAAGATGAAGCGGGGAGTCAGGCGGGCAGGGTTTGCGCCCAGTCGCGGAAGATCTCGGCGCTGGCCTGCCAGTGACGCGACAGCATCAGGTCGTGCGGGGCCTCCGGGATGATATGGGCGGTTGTGGCGAAACGTGTTGCAAGGCGGTGTTGGCTTTGCGGCGGGAAGATCCGGTCGGACGCGCCGCCGACGACACAGACCGGAGGCGGCGCGGCGGGTTTGCGCGGCAGGGCGAGGGCCAGCATGTCGAGGAAGCCGAGAAAGCTTTCGTCGCCGAGGCGTGGGTGGAAGCCGGCGATTGCCGCGTCGGTCGCGCCGGCATCGAGGAACAGATGGGCGGCATCGGCGGGGTTTTCGACCATCGGATAGAGCGAGGCGCGGGCGAGGATACGCAGCAGGGTAAGCGGCGAGCGACGCAGGGTCTTGAGCGCGACGCCGAGCGCGCCGCTATGGGGCAGGGCGCAGAGCAGGCCCACGCCGCGCATCGCGACGCCGCGCGCCATCAGGTGCTGGGCGATGAAGCCGCCCATGGAATGGCCGATGACGATGGGCGGGCCGGGCATGCCGGCGATCACCGAGGCCGCATCGTCGACGTAATCGCGGATCCGGTTCCGGCGCATCGGTTTGCGCGCCGGGCTATCGCCATGGCCGCGCAGGTCGAGCGCATGGGTGTCGAATCCGGCGGCGGCGAAGGCATCAAGGTAGTTACCCTCCCAGCACCACGCACCATGCCAGGCGCCATGGATCAACAGCACTGGCGGGCCGCCTTCCGGGCCCTTGCGCAGGATGTTGAGCTGGTCTGTCATGGCCGCAGCCTAGAGCGTTTCAGGTTAACGCGGAATCGAAATTCGCGGCCTCTCGCGTGCCGCTCGAACGCGCATTTCGATCCACATGCTGCAAAGTAAACCTGAAACGCTTTGGCGGCTCTACCCTTTGGCGCAAAGCCGGGTTAGTGATTGGCACATGACGCGCGATATTGCCGAGGAATATGCCGCCCGCGTGGCGGCAGGAACGC
>CBDUGF010000030.1:0-32268 GCA_965366835.1 uncultured Rhodobacterales bacterium | reverse complement strand
CGATCGCATCAAGCCCCTGTTCCAGCCGCGACGAGGATTTGAACAGTTTCGACTTGAGCTTCTTGAAGAATGACATGGGCGCCCCTTTTTGCTTCCCATTCACTTAATCCCCCGGCGCGCGCATGAAAAGGTGGCATGGACGCGGGCGGGCGCTGCGGGCAGGATGGAGCCCATGAAACAACTGCTCTGGATCGCGATTTTCCTCGGGCTGGCGGCGGGTGCGCGCGCGGAGCCGCCCGACCGGGCCTGTTCGAGCGGCAAATGGGGCCATGTCGAATGCATCCGGCGCGCGCATTTCGTGCATGACACCTGCCAGGCGATCGAGCATTTCAGCGCCCGGCACGGGCTGGATTCGGGGTTTTTCGCGCGGCTGATCTGGCAGGAGAGCCGGTTTGACCCGTTTGCGATCAGCCCGGCAGGGGCGCAGGGCATTGCCCAGTTCATGCCACATACGGCAAAGCGGCGCGGCCTCGGAGATGCGTTCAACCCGGCCGAGGCACTGGAGCATTCGGCACAGTATCTGGCCGAGATGGCGGCGCGCTATGGCAATCTGGGGCTGGCGGCGGTGGGCTATAACGGCGGCGAAGCCCGCGCCGAGGGGCTGATCGCGGGCACCGGCGGGCTGGCGCGCGAAACGGTCGAATATGTGGCGATCATCACCCGGCTCAGCCATGAGGGCTGGCTGGAAGATGGGGTGAACCCGCCCGATCTGCGGCTCTCCAAGGCCACGGGCTTTCGCGCCGCCTGTTACGAGATGGCCCGCAAGCGTCGACTGTCACCCATGCCGAGACCAAAGCCGGTGCTGCCGTCCTGGGGGGTTCAACTGGCCTTCGGTACGTCCAAGAAACAAGCGCGCGCCAGCTTTGCCGAACGCAGCCGCGCTTGCAGTGGGCTGGTGAAAGGCGAACGGCTCGATCTCGTCTGGCAGAAGAGCCGGGCCAGCCCCAAGGGCGGCTACTGGATGGCGCGGATCGGGCGCAGCGAGGCGCGCGCGGCGCATGGGCTGTGCCGCAAGCTGCGCGCACAAGGCTGTATCTGCGCGGTCTATCGCAACCGCACGTGAACTAGCCTGCCGCAAAGGCGAGCAAGAACAAAAGCTGCGCGCCCCAATAAGTCGGCCAGACGATGAACGGCAAGACCCGGTGCAAATGATGTCCGGCAGGCACCACGAATTTCTCCAACGCGAGGGTGAAATCCGACAGGATGAAAAGCAGCGCCGCGGGAAGCGCAAGGCGTAGTGGCCCCGCAGCGGGAAGCGCCAGCACCGCCACACCCATCGACAGGATGATCGGAATATAGAGCAACACCGGAATGCGCATCGCCCCGGTGCGCGGCCAGAGCAGCAGGGCCATGCCAAGGCCAAAGAGCACCAACCCCGCGATCAGGCCGGTCTGGGGCATGTCCAGCAGGGCTTCGTTCTGCGCCATCGGATGGCTCAGAAACAACGCCACATAGGCGATATGACCGGCGGCGAAGGCGCCGACCCCGGCCATGAAGGCGCGCTCGGACGGGCGCGACAGCAGGTAATCGCCCAAGGCGCAGAGCAGCAGCGCGAGGAAGAGCAGCGCCGGTGCCTGCGCCAGCACCGCCCCCAGCGCCAGGGCCAGCACCGCGCCGGTCTTGACGATGGTTTTCGGCCAGCTTGGCGACCGGAAGCAAAAGCGCAGCCAATAGAGCAGCGCCAGCAGCGCGGCGACAAGCACAAGCGGCAATACGCCCTGGATGTGGAACAGCGGATTCATCTCCACGACGCTAGCGCGACGCGCGGCGCTGGGAAATGCTCACCTTGCGGCATGTCTTGCCAAGGGTGGCACCGCGCGGGCATGATCGGCGGGGAGCCATCGAGGAGGCAGACATGGACACCCCCGCCGGAGCACCGACATGGAAGGTTGTCTTGGCCTTCATCCTCGATCTTTTCACCAGCTTTTTCGGGCTGGGCTATCTGATTGCGCTGCTCACCGGCAACACCACCCAAGGCGGGTTCGAACTCAACGGCCTGCCCGCGCTGCTGCTGTTTGCCGGGGTGATCGCCTATATGTGGTTGATGCCGCGATATGGTGGGCGGCTGTGGCAACGGATCCTTGGCACACGCAGAAACGGATCATAGCTCGTCGGCGAAATGCTTCATTGTCAGGCGGATCGGATTGGGCGCGGCCTGGCCCAAGCCGCAGATCGAGGCGTCGGCCATGGCCTGGCAAAGCTCTTCCAGCAGCCCCTGATCCCAATGCTCGGCCTGCATCAGCTTGACCGCCTTCTCGCAGCCCACCCGGCAGGGCGTGCATTGGCCACAGCTTTCATCCTCGAAAAAGCGCAGCATGTTGAGCGCCGCGGCGCGGGCCGAATCCCGGTCCGAGAGAACCACCACCGCCGCCGAACCGATGAAGCTGTCATGCGGCTGGAGCGTGTCGAAATCGAGCGGGATATCGTCCATCGACGCGGGCAGCAGCCCCGAGGACGGCCCGCCCGGCTGATAGGCCTTGAAGGTATGCCCTTCGGCCATGCCGCCCGCCGCTTCGATGACATCGAGAATGGTCGACCCGGCGGGCAGGAGATACATGCCCGGCTTGGCGACACGGCCCGAAACGGAATAGCTGCGCAGGCCCTTGCGGCCGTTTTTCTCGACCGAGCTGAGGATTTCCGGCCCCTCGCGCATCACCCGCGCGACCCAATGCAGGGTTTCGACATTATGCACCAGCGTCGGGCGGCCGAAGACGCCGACCTCGGCCACGAAGGGCGGGCGATGGCGCGGCATGCCGCGTTTGCCTTCGATCGATTCGATCATCGCGCTTTCTTCGCCGCAGATATAGGCGCCAGCGCCGCGGCGCAGCTCGATATAGCCTTTATCCACAACAGAAGCGTCCTCCAGCGCCTTGATTTCCCGCCGCAAGATTTCGATCACGGCGGGATATTCATCGCGCATGTAGATAAATACCCGCTCGGCCTCGACCGCCCATGCGGCGATCAGCGTGCCTTCGAGGAAAAGGTGAGGAACGCGCTCCAGATGGTAGCGATCCTTGAAGGTTCCCGGCTCGCCCTCATCGCCGTTCACGGCCAGATAGCGCGGCCCGGGATGGGCGCGCACAAAGCCCCATTTCCTGCCCGAAGGAAATCCGGCGCCGCCGAGACCGCGCAGGCCGGAAGCGAGCACGCGTTCCTGGACCGCTTCCCAGTTGCCGCTCTCGCGCAGCTTGAGAAGCGTATCATAACCACTTGAATTTCGGTAGGTTTCGAAGGTTTCATAGCTGGGGATATGGGCGTGGAAATCCTGTGCATCAATCGCCGCCATGACCCTTTCGGGCGTGGCGTGGTCGATATGGTTGTGGCCCAGTTCCAGCACCGGCGCAGTATCGCAGCGGCCCATGCAGGGCGCGCGCAGCACCCGAACCTGCGCCGGATCGAGCCCGTCTTGCAACGCGGCCATCAGCGCCTCTGACCCGGCCAGTTCGCAGCTGAGCGAATCGCAGACCCGGATGGTCAACGCGGGCGGCGGCGCCTCGCCCTCGCGGACGATATCGAAATGGGCGTAAAAGCTGGCGACCTCGTAGATTTCGGCCTGGGACAGGCGCATTTCCTCGGCCAGCGCGCGGATATGGGCGGCAGAGAGATGGCCATGGCGGTCCTGGATCAGGTGCAGGAACTCGATCAGCAAGTCGCGGCGGCGTTCGCTATCGCCCAAGAGCGCGCGCACCTGTTCCAGCGCGGTATCGTCGAGCTGGCGGCCCTTGGGGGTGTGGCGCCCCTTGCCCTTGCCGGATTTCCAGATGCCCTTTTTCGTCTCCAGCGCCATGCCCGGCCCCCTTTGGTTGCGCCCTGAATTTAGCGGCTTCACAAGGGGCAAGGCGAGGACAAAAGCGACATGATGGACGCGGTTTGCGGGTTTCACTTCGGCCTAGTTCGGCGGATATGTCCGATTGTGCCGCGAAAGCGCGGGGATTAGCCTCTGGGAGGGGCGCAAGGGAGAGCCAGTGGGATGCAGATGATCGGATTTGCAACAGCGACGATCGTGCCCGTGGGGCTGATCGGGTTGGCGGCGTGGCTGGGCGGAGTATGGCCCCTTCTGGCGCTGCTCTACATGACGCTTTTTACTGCCGCGCTGGATCGTTTCGTGCCGCGGCTTCTGCCTGAGGCGGCAGAGGGCGCGGAATTTCCATCGGGCAAGAACCTGTCGGTGCTGCTCGGGCTGTTGCATTTCGCCCTGCTGATCGGCGTGGTGATCGCGACGGCAACAGCGCAAACCGGGATCCTGGCCAAGGCCCTGACGCTGATCGCGGCGGGGCTGTGGCTGGGGCAGGTCAGCCACCCCAACGCGCATGAGCTGATCCATCGCGGCGCGCGCGGCGCACGCTATCTCGGGCGCGCGATCTATGGCTCGCTGCTGATCGGGCACCATGCCTCGGCGCATCTTCTGGTGCATCATGTCCATGTCGGCACCCGGGCAGACCCGAATTCCGCCGCGAAGGGCACTGGATTCTATCGGTTTTTCCTGTCGGCCTGGGGCCGCTCGTTTCGCGCCGGGCTGGCGGCGGAAAATGCGCTGAGGACGCGGGCCAAACACGCGCCGGGCGTGTTGACGCATCCCTATCTGGCGTATCATGCAATCGCTGCCGTCGGATTGGCGGCCAGCTATTTTACGCTCGGGGTCAAGGGGTTGGCGATCTATCTTTTTCTCTGCCTCTATGCCCAGGCGCAGATCCTGCTGGCCGATTACGTGCAGCACTACGGGCTGCGCCGAAGCTTGCGCGACGGCGGCAAACCGGTGCCGGTGAGCGACGGCGACAGCTGGAATTCGCCGCATTGGTTTTCCTCGGCTCTGATGGTCAACGCACCGCGCCATTCCGATCATCACCTCAACCCGACGCGGCCCTATCCCGGCCTCAGGCTGCGCGAAACCATGCCAATCCTGCCGCATTCCCTGCCGGTGATGGCGGTGATCGCGCTGTTTCCGCCGCTCTGGCGCAAAGTGATGGCACGAGAGTTGGCGCGCTTGCCCGAACCGGGCAATTCGGCGTAACCTTTGCCCCATGTGGCGGGCTGTATTTCTTCTTTGGTGGCTGTGGCCGGGGCTGGCTCTGGCGCAACAGGCTTTGGATGCCGAGGACTTTGAGGCGCTGACCCGCGGCAAGACCTTCTATTTCAGCTCGGGCGGAGAGCCTTACGGCGCCGAGGAATATCTCGAAGACCGCCGTGTACGCTGGTCATTCCTTGATGGCCAGTGTCTCGAAGGGCGCTGGTGGCAGGAGGGCGAGTTGATCTGTTTCGTCTACGAGGACGATCCCGACCAGCATTGCTGGACTTTCCGGATCGAGGCCGGCGGCTTGCGGGCGCAGTTTCTCGGCGATCCCGGCGGGCGCGTGCTTTACGAACTGCGCCAGAGCCAGAAGCCGCTGCATTGCCTCGGGCCGAAAGTCGGCGTCTAGACTTCAGAACAGCGAGCCCTGATCGCCGCGCGGCTTGCCGGGCTTCACAGGGCGTCGCACCTTGAGGGCGGGTGTGAGGGCAAAGCGGCCATCGGCGAATTCGATCTCGAGGGGGGGCGAATTTCCGGCTGCCTTCTTCGAAGTCAAAACGCCGTCCTCGCCATGCACCACGGCATAGCCGCGCTTGAGCGTTTCGACATAACCCAGGGTTTCGCGCAAACGGTCGAGCGCGTCGATCTTGCGGCGCCAATCGGAGATCTGGCGGTTTCCGGCCTGGGCCAAGCGCAGCGAGAGGTTGGCAAGCGATTGTTCGCGTTGCTTGTTCTCCCGCTTCAGGGCGTTGAGATTGAGCCGTGCGGCGACATCGCGAATGCGACGTTTGTCGCGTTCGACCAGCCGGTTGAGCAGTTCTTTCTTGAGCGGGCCGGAGATCTTGTGCAGCGAGACTTCGCGCAGGCGAACGCCGGAGATCAGCGCACGCGGCAGTTTGTCGGCAGCGCCGTCAAGCCGCTGGCGCGGCGTGTCGAGCAGCGTATCGGCCCGGGGCAGCGCGCGGGAGAGATCGCGCAACCGCTGGCCGCGCGAGGCCACCCCCTGCCCCAGCGCCTGGGCCATGCGCGCGCCCTGCCCTTCGACCCAGGCCAGCAATTCCATGCGCACCGGCACGGCCATTTCCGCCGCCGCCGTGGGGGTGGGCGCGCGGCGGTCGGCGACATGGTCGATCAGGGTGGTGTCGGTTTCATGGCCGACAGCGGAGATCAGCGGGATATCGGAGGCCGCCGCGGCGCGGACGACGATTTCCTCGTTGAAGCCCCAGAGATCCTCGATCGAGCCACCGCCACGGGCGACGATGAGCAAATCCGGGCGCGGGATCTTGCCACCCGGTTCCAGCGCGTTGAACCCGGCGATGGCGCGGGCCACTTCCAGGCTGCATTTCTCGCCCTGCACCGCGACCGGCCACAACAGCACCTTGCGCGGGAAGCGATCACGCAAACGATGCAGGATATCGCGGATCACCGCGCCGGAAGGCGAGGTGACAACGCCAATGATTTCAGGCAGGTAGGGCAGCTTCTTCTTGCGCTCGGGGGCAAACAGCCCTTCGGCGGCGAGCGCGGCCTTGCGCTTTTCCAGCATCGCCATGAGCGCGCCGACACCGGCTGGCTTGATATCCTCGATCACGATCTGATAGCGCGACTGGCCGCCGAAGGTGGTGATGCGCCCGGTGGCGACCACCTCCATGCCCTCTTCGGGCTGCACCGCGAGGCGGCTGGCGACGCCTTTCCAGATCACCCCGTTGATCACCGACTTGTCGTCTTTGAGATCGAGATAGATATGCCCCGAGCGCGGCCGCGACACCCGGCCGACCTCGCCGCGGATACGGACATGGCCGAATTCGCCCTCGATCACCCGCTTGATGGCGCCCGAGATCTCGGTGACGGTGAATTCCGGGTCGTTCTGGCCGGGGGCGGGATCGTCAATCAGGTCGGACATGGGGAAGCTTTCATCGGGTCAGGTGCGGTGTCGGGGGGGGCGGGAAGTCACGGTAGCGCTCGGGACAGGGCCAGGAAATCGTCGACAACGATATCATAGTCGTCCGAACCGCTTGCGCCGACATGTGGTGTGTCGGGGCCCCATTCGGCCGGGCGGCGCACCAGCGCGGTGCGAAAGCCGACCGCGCGCGCGGCGTCGAGATCGAACGGATGGCAGGCCACCATGCAACATTCATGTGGCTCAAGCTGAAGCGCGCGGGCAGCCTTGCGATAGGCTTCGGGCAGGATCTTGTAGACGCCAAAACCTTCGCAGGACAGCACCGCATCCCAGTTGAGCCCATTGGCGCGGGCCGTGTCGATGATCAGCCGGGTGCTGAGAATGGTGAAGGACGCAACGATAAAGCGTGTGCGGATGGCGGCGAGGCCGTCGCGGCAATCGGGCCAGCAGGCAAAACCGTGCGGCGCAGTCCAGGCGATGGCGTGACGGTCGGCCTCATCGAAGGCATCCAGCCCTTCCTCGGCAAGGATCGCCTCGAGCGTGAACCTGTGGGCCTGATCGAAGTTATAGGCCGGTGGCTCGGTCTCGCCGAGATTGATCATCACCGTGAGCGCGCGGCGCCGCAGTTCGTTGGCGATCCTGGGCCAATCGCGGGTGATTCCGTGGCGTTTTCCCGCTTCAGAGAGCGCGTCGCGAAAGCCTCTGTGCCAGTCGAGCAGGGTTCCGCCCGTGTCGAATGTCAGCGCCTTGACCGCTTGCATCGCCCCTGCCCTTGCTTGTGTCTGCCTGGCGCCCAGCTTAGAACGCCGGGCAAGCAAGGCCAAGCGGAGACAGCGCCCATGAACATCCTAATCCTCGGCGGCGGCGGGCGCGAACATGCGCTGGCCTGGGCGGTGATGCAGAACCCGAAATGCGACAAGCTGATCGTTGCGCCGGGCAATGCCGGGATTGCCACGATCGCCGAATGCGCCCGGCTCGATATCATGGATGGCGGCGCAGTTGCGGCATTCGCCGAGGAAAACGCGATCGATTTCGTGATTGTCGGGCCGGAGGCGCCGCTGGCCGCAGGTGTGGCCGACAGGCTGCGCGAGGCCGGGCTCAACGTGTTCGGGCCGTCGGCGGCGGCGGCGCGGCTGGAGGCCTCGAAAAGCTTCACCAAGGAGATCTGCGACGCTTCGGGCGCGCCGACAGCGGCCTATGGCCATTTCACCGATCATGCGGCGGCGCGCGCCTATGTCGAAGCTCAGGGTGCGCCGATCGTGATCAAGGCCGACGGGCTAGCCGCGGGCAAGGGCGTGATCGTGGCAATGGAGCTGGACGCGGCACTGGCCGCGCTCGACGACATGTTCGGCGGCGAGTTCGGCGCGGCGGGGGCCGAGGTGGTGATCGAGGAATTCATGGACGGTGAAGAGGCCTCGTTCTTCGTGCTCTGTGACGGCGAGGATGCCCTGCCGATCGGCACGGCGCAGGATCACAAGCGGGTCGGCGAAGGCGATACCGGACCCAATACCGGCGGCATGGGGGCCTATTCCCCCGCGCCGGTGATGAGCCAAGCAGTGATCGAGAGGACCATGGCCGAGATCGTGCGCCCCACCCTGGCCGAGATGGTGCGGCGCGGAACGCCCTTTCAGGGGGTGCTGTTTGTCGGGCTGATGATCAAGGACGGGCAGCCCCGGCTTGTGGAATACAACGTGCGCTTCGGCGATCCCGAATGCCAGGTGCTGATGATGCGGCTCGGGGCTCAGACGTTTGACCTGATCCAGGCGGCGGCCGAGGGGCGGCTGGGCGAGGCGCGGGTAAACTGGGGCGATGATCACGCGATGACCGTGGTGATGGCCGCCAAGGGATATCCCGGCGCCTATGAGAAGGGCAGCGTGATCAGGGGGCTGGAGAACTGTGGCGAAGACAGCTTTCACATGGTGTTTCACGCCGGCACCGGCGAGAAGGACGGCCAGTTCATCGCCACCGGCGGGCGGGTGTTGAGCGTGACCGCGCGCGGCGCGAGCCTGGCCGAGGCGCGCGACCGGGCATATGGGATGGTCGACAGGATCGACTGGCCCGAGGGGTTCTGCCGGCGCGATATCGGCTGGCGCGCGCTCTGAATGAGTTCGAATTGCTGCGCAATCCGACCCGTCGGGGGCTCTGCCCCCGAACCCCCGGGATATTTCCGGTCAGAGGAAGAAGCTGCCGCGGCGTCTGCGTTGAGACGAATCGATTTGCGTGGGTAGATCGGGGCAAATGCGGGAGGGATGTGGCATGTGGTGGGTGAAACGGATTTCGGCGGCGGTGCTGGTGTTGTTGGCTCTGGGCCTGGTCGGGTTTTGGACCTTGGCGCCAGCCATCGTGGAAAAAGGGCGCAACGCGGTGGCAGACCATGCGGCTTATCCGGTGTCGGAGGAGGCGCGCGCGCTGCATCAACGGCTGGTGATCGGCGATTGGCATGCCGATTCGCTGCTCTGGAAGCGCGACCTTCTGGCGCGCGGCGACCGTGGGCAGGTGGATGTTCCCCGGTTGCTGGAAGGCAATGTGGCAGTTCAGGTTTTTACTGCCGTAACGAAAAGCCCGATGGGGCAGAATTACGATGAGAACGCGGCGGATGCCTTTGACAACATAACGCTTCTGGCCTTCGGCCAGCTCTGGCCGGTCCGCACCTGGGGCTCGATCTATCAGCGCGCGATCTATCAGGCCGAGAAGCTGCATCGCTTCGAGGCAGGATCAGACGGCAGGCTGAAGATCATCCGCACCCGCGCCGATCTCGACGCCGTGCTGGCGGCGCGGGCCGGAGGCGAGCAGGTGGTCGGCGGGATTCTGGGGATCGAAGGGGCGCATCCGCTGGAGGGCGATATCGCCAAGCTCGACGGGTTGTTTGCGGCCGGGCACCGGGTGTTTGGCTTGCAGCATTTCTTCGACAATGCGCTCGGCGGATCGCTGCATGGCCAGGGCAATCACGGGCTGACCGCGTTTGGCCGCGATGTGGTGTCGCGGCTGGCCGAAATGCCGGTGGTGATCGACGTGGCCCATTCCAGCCCAAAGGTGGCGCGCGATGTGCTGGGCATGGTCGATGTTCCGATCGTCCTGAGCCATACCGGCATCCATTCGCATTGCCCGGTGAAGCGCAATTTTCCCGACGATCTGATGCGCGAAATCGCCGCCTCGGGCGGTGTGATCGGCATGGGCTACTGGGCCGAGGTGGCCTGTGACAGGATCGACCCGGATGGCATCGCCGCGATGATCAAGGCAGGAATCGCGGCGGTGGGCGAGGATCATGTCTCGCTGGGCTCGGATTTCGACGGCTCGGTGGCGACCGCGTTTGACACCAGCGAATTGCCGGCACTCACCGACGCGCTGTTGCGCGCCGGGCTGAGCGAGGCGCAGATCGAAAAGGTGATGGGCGCCAACATGTTGCGGGTGCTGCGGGCGCGACTGCCCTGACGGGTGCGCGCGGAGGGCGGTGTTTACTGCGCCGAATCGGTGGGCGACGGCGGCAGCAGCGGCGGTTTGAGCGCCACGCGAATCAGGGTGACGAGATAGGCGATCTGCGCCAGCAGCAGCACCGGCCATGGCCATGTGAACGCCGCCGCCGCCAGCGCCACCAGCGCCACCATCAAAAGCGGCGCGCTGTCGCGCGAAATGCGCAGGAGTTTTAGCGACGGCGTCGCCAACCGGGAGATCATCAGGAAGCCCACCGCCAGCAACCAGAGACCGGTAAAGGCCGGCAGGACCGGTTCGATCAGCGCCGGGAAATTGCGCGTCACCACCAGCGGCAGCAACACCAGCAGCGCGCCACCGGGGGCGGGAACCCCCTGGAACCAGCCGGATTTCTTGGCGCCGCTCTCGCGGGCCTTGTCGCTGACATTGAAGCGCGCCAGCCTGAGGGCGCAGCAGATCGCATAGATCAGCGCCGCGATCCAGCCGCCGCTGCGGCTGTCAGGCAAGGCCCAGAGATAGAGGATCAGCGCCGGCGCGACCCCGAAATTGAGAAAATCGGCGAGGCTGTCGAGCTCGGCGCCGAGCGCGCTTTCGCTCTTGAGGAGCCGCGCCATGGCGCCATCGAGCCCGTCGAGCAGGGCGGCGAAGGCGATCAGCGCCACCGACAGCGTAACATTGCCATCGACGGCAAAGCGGATCGCGGTCAGACCGGCGCAGATCGCGCTCAGCGTCATCAGGTTCGGCAAAAGCTGGACCGGTCGCAGGCGCGCGTGCTTTTTCGGCGGTGGCGCCATCGGCTCAGAGCCGCCTTGAGGGCATGCGCGGCCTGTCGCCCGCAGCCAGATCGGCGATGATGCTTTCCCCGGCGACCATGGTCTGGCCCAGCGCCACCTGCGGCTCGACCCCCTCGGGCAGGTAGACATCGAGACGCGAGCCGAAGCGGATCAGGCCGAAACGTTCACCGGTGAGCAGGCTTTGCCCTTCGCGCACGAACGGCACGATACGCCGCGCCACCAGCCCGGCGATCTGGACCACGGCCAGCTTGCAGCCGTCGTCCATCGCGATCAGCAGCGAATTGCGCTCATTGTCCTCGCTGGCCTTGTCGAGCGAGGCGTTGAGGAACTTGCCCGGGCGATAGGCCATCTTCTCGATCCGCCCGGCGATGGGCGCCCGGTTCACATGGCAGTTGAACACCGACATGAACACGCTGACCCGGGTGAGCGGGGCGTCGCCCAGCCCCAGCTCGGGCGGCGGTGCTGCCGGTTCGATCAGCGAGATCACCCCGTCGGCGGGCGACACGATCAGCCCGGCGCGGTCGGGCACCGAGCGCTTGGGATCGCGGAAGAAATAGTAGCACCAGACGGTCAGCCCGAGCCCGATCCAACCCAGAGGCTCCCAGATCAGGAAGAACACCAGCGTCAGCCCGGCGAAGATCGCGACGAAGCGGCGCCCCTCGGGATGCATCGGCTTGATGAAGGTTTCATGCATTTTCATCGTCTGAGGCCACCTTTCGCGGATCCTCTGTGGAGATATAGCGGGTTCGCGCCGGTTTCAACGGCTCAATCGGCCCAGACCGCCGGCACCGGCAAGGCGCAAGACCGGTAAAGCCGATGAACTCCCCGGCTGACCTGCCCGCGCAGACGGCTCGCCAGACCGCCGGAATCCAGTCCAGACCGGGGCCTGACGCTTGCAATACACGCCCCAAGCCTATAGCAAAACCCTACGGCCATGGAGGTTTGATGCCCCGGTAAAGTGGGGAGGCAATGCGCCCTCCCGATGCAGATTGGACCCAGGAATGCGCCCTGTTTTCGCGGGGAGGCGGGTGGTTTGCATTCCAGCTAAATGACACTTTGCGGCGCGGGCCTGATCCCCGGCCGGACCATGAAAGATCATCGCAATGACACGGGACCACCGCCCAATACTCCCTGCCGCAGGGGCGGCGACGCCAGACCTGCGCGAACTCACATCACTGGAAAAACTCGGCTGGCAGCCGTTTTTCGCCCGCCAGATCGCCCCTGACACCCTCGCGCTGACACCGCCTGTCCGGGTGATCGAGGTTCACAGAAACGGCCTGCATGTGCTGGGCGACGGTATCGACAAGCTCGTCCCGCCGGGGCCGGATGCAACGGTTGGCGACTGGTTGCTTTTTGATCGCGATCATCCCGCAGAAAGCACCGTGCTTGAACGCAAGAGCCTGTTCACGCGGCGCGCGCCGGGGCGCGAGCGCAAACTCCAGCAGATCGCGGCCAATGTCGATACCGCCTTCATCGTGACCTCGTGCAACGAGGATTTCAACGTCGCGCGGCTGGAACGTTACATCGTTCTGGCGCTGGAGGCCGAAGCCACGCCGGTGATCGTGCTGACCAAACCCGACCTCTGCGACGATCCCGAGGCCTATCTCGCCGAGGCAAGCGCGATTTCCAACCGGGTTCCGGTGGTGATGCTCAACGCCCTGAGCAGCAGCGCCGCGATGGAGCGGCTCGCGCCGTGGTGCCGGCCGGGCCAGACGGTTGCCTTTCTGGGCTCGTCCGGGGTCGGAAAATCCACCCTGGTCAATACCTTGTTCAGCGCGGATATCGCCGCGACCGCCGACATCCGCGACGATGACAGCAAGGGCCGCCACACCACCACGCGGCGGCAATTGCATTTCACGCCCGCGGGCGGCGCGGTGCTCGACACGCCGGGCATGCGCGAGCTTCAACTGAGCGATGTCGAGGCCGGGATCGCCGGCATGTTCGATGAACTGACCGCGTTGGCCAGCCAATGCCGGTTCCGCGATTGCCGACACGAGACCGAACCCGGCTGCGCCGTGCGCGCCGCATTGGAGGCGGGGGAGATCGATCGCGCCAAGCTGAAGCGATGGAAAAAGCTGAGCGCCGAGGACCGGTTCAATGCCGCGACGCTGACCGAGCGCAAATCCGAAGGCAAGGCGCTGCGCAAACAGATCCGTTTGGCGCAGAAGAAGGGCAAACGCTAGATCCGGGTCTGCGGCGACAATGCATCGTGAACCGCCCGGACAGAAAAGGCCGGGGGTGTTATCCCCCGGCCTGGTATCTTGGCGGCTCTGATCCCGGTTCCGGTGTAGCGATCACTCGGCGGTCGCCATGCCCTTTTCGGCGGCCAGCTCGCGCATGCGGGCCTGAAGCTTCTCGAAGGCTCGCACCTCGATCTGGCGGATGCGTTCGCGGCTGACGTCATATTGGCCCGAGAGATCTTCGAGCGTGATGGTCTCTTCGCTGAGCCGGCGCTGGGTCAGGATGTCTTTCTCGCGGTCGTTGAGCACGTCCATTGCTTCGGCCAGCATCTCGCGGCGCGCTTCAAGCTCGTCGCGGGCCTCGTAATCGCCGGCTTGGTCGGCATCCTCATCCTCGAGCCAGTCCTGCCATTGCATCGTGCCTTCGCCTTCGGAGCCGACAGTGGCATTCAGCGAGGCATCGCCGCCGCTGAGGCGCCGGTTCATAGAGATCACTTCGGTTTCCGTCACCCCGAGATCATGGGCGATGCGTTCGACGTTTTCGGGCCGCATGTCGCCCTCTTCCAGCGCGCCGATGCGGGCCTTGGCCTTGCGCAGGTTGAAGAACAGCTTCTTCTGCGCGCTGGTGGTGCCGAGCTTGACGAGGCTCCACGAGCGCAGGATGTATTCCTGGATCGAGGCACGGATCCACCACATCGCATAGGTCGCCAGGCGAAAGCCTTTTTCCGGGTCGAAACGTTTCACCGCCTGCATCAGCCCGACATTGGCCTCGGAAATCACCTCGGCCTGGGGCAGGCCATAGCCGCGATAGCCCATGGCGATCTTGGCGGCCAGCCGCAGATGCGACGTGACCATCTTGTGCGCGGCTTCAGTGTCCTCCTGCTCGACCCAGGCTTTGGCGAGCATGTATTCCTCTTCCGGCTCCAGCAGCGGAAACTTGCGGATTTCCTGCAAATAGCGGTTCAGGCCGCCTTCGGGCGTCGGGGCTGGGAGGTTTGCGTAATTGGCCATATTCATGTGTCCCTGTAACAGTTCCGAGCGTAATGTTTACTCTATTAACATCGAGATGGGGGCGTTGGGCGGGCGGTTCAAGACCTTTCGTATCGGATTATACGCAAAGCATAAGGGTTTCTGTCGGAAGAAAACCCGCGTTCACGCCAATGTGCTCATTGTGTCGATAACGCTCCCTGGCATCATTGGTTCCATGGCCTCCGGCAGGGTTCAAGTCGCGTATTCCCTAACCTGCGGGCGCGGCAGGCGCGCGCAGCAGGTCAAGCAAAGCGCCCATATCCTCGGCAAGCGGCGCCTCGAAGCGTAGGGATTCGCCGCTGACGGGATGTTTGAAACCGAGCACAGCGGCGTGCAGCGCCTGGCGCGGAAAGGCCTTCACCGCTGCCAGTGCCGCGGGGGACAGCGCCTTCTCGGAGATCTTGCGCCGCCCGCCATAGACAGGATCGCCGATCAGCCCGTGCCCGGCATGGGCCAGATGCACCCGAATCTGATGGGTGCGCCCGGTCTCGAGCCAGCATTCCAGCAGGGAAAGTGCGGGCGGTGTGCCGAAGCGTTCGACCAGGCGGGCACGGGTGACGGCATGGCGCCCGCCCTGAAACAGCACCGCCTGGCGCTGGCGGTCGTGCTTGTGGCGGGCCAGCCGGGTGGTGATCTTGAGGATATTGCCCGGCTCGAAGCTGATCCCGCGCAAGCCGCGCAGGCGCGGATCGGCTGCATCCGGCACACCATGAGCCAGCGCGAGATAGTAGCGCTCGACGCTGTGCGCCTCGAACTGTGCTGCGAGGCCATGATGGGCGCGGTCGGTCTTGGCCACCACCAGGAGGCCGCTGGTGTCCTTGTCGATGCGATGCACGATGCCGGGCCGCGCCACGCCCCCCACCCCCGAGAGGCTGTCGCCGCAATGATGCAGCAAGGCGTTGACCAGCGTGCCAGAGGGCGTGCCGGGCGCGGGATGCACCACCATGCCGGCGGGCTTGTCGATGACCACCAGATCATCATCCTCATGCACGATGTCGAGCGCAATGTCTTCCGGCCCGATATGGCTGGCCGCCGCGTCTTCCAGCGTGATTTCAACCGCGTCGCCCTCTTCCACCGGCGCCTTGGGGCTGGCCGCAACCATACCGTTCACCCGCACCGCGCCATCCTCGATCAGCCGCGCCAGACGGGTGCGCGACAGCGCCGCCGCCTCTGGCACATCGCGCGAAAGCGCCTTATCAAGGCGCGCGGGCGGATCGGGGCGGATCGCGAAACGCAGAAGGGTTTGGGCCAATGAACGAGACTCCTCAGCCGGTGGATGAAAAGACGCTGAAATTCCTGCGTCTGCTGGTCACGGTGCTGACGGGCACGATGATCCTCGGCCTTCTAGTGATCATCGCGCTGTTTGTCATCAAGTTCTCGGAGACCCGCCCGCCCCTGCCCGAGCGCATCGTGCTGCCCGCCGGAGCCAAGGCCCAGGCGTTTACCCAATCGGCCAAGTGGTTTGCCGTGGTCACCGAGGACAACCGCATCCTGATCTACAATCCCGCCACCGGCACGTTGCTGCAAGAGGTCGAGATACTGAGCGGCGAGTAAGCCGGGCTATCCGCCAGGCACGCTCAATCCGCAGCGCGTCCTTCGGTATCGGACATATCGAACCCGAGATGATTGGCAACGGTCCGTACGTCCTTGTCGCCGCGGCCGCACATGTTCATCGCGATGATATGGTCTCGTGGCGGATCCGGGGCGATTTTCATCGCATGGGAAAGCGCGTGCGACGGCCCCAGCACGGGGATGATGCCATGGGTCGAACAGGAGAGCTGGAATGCCTCGCGCGCCTCCATGTCGGTGAACGCCGGAAGTCGCGCACCATGGACGGACAGGAATGCGGGCCCGCTATCGTGCCGATACGTGTGTTGCAGGCGCGTGCCTTGTTAACCCGCCAAGTCCTCTCGGCGCGATCTTCTCAACCAAAGGTTCATTCGCCCGCCCGCCGCGGTAAACCCGGTGCCTATTGCGCTCCTCATTTGGTTTGTTCAGGCGGTTTTAAACGTTCTGCGGATGGAGATGCCGCCCGAAAATGCCCTTCTTCATACCACAAGCCGCGGTCAACAACGAACGCGGCACGTTGGAAAACAGAATACCCTGAAAGGTTCTTGAAATGAAAAACGCACTCGCAGCCACAGCCACCATCGCAGCACTTCTTGTTGGCACCGCGGCCTTCGCGGAAGGCGGTTATGTCGATCATAACGGCTTCATCAATGCCGATGCCCCGCAGGCGCAAGCCCTGACCGAGATCAAGCCGATCAATGACGGTGCAACCAAAGGCAACCTGCAAGTCACCGAACGCGGCCGCAAGGCCGAGCTTGCCGTCACCACCTTCGTGAATGCCGGCACACCGTCGGCAAATGCCGCGCCGAGCCGCTAAGGCTTTGCCGTGACCATTGCGCCGAAGGAACCGGCGCCTTGCCCGCCCTGCGCAGTTTGCCGGGCGGGTCGAATATCGAAACAGTGACGCCCGGTCACGCAAGGCCGACCTAGGCAAGCAGTGCGCGAGGACTTAGGTAAGCCTCTCTGAGGGCGATTGCTGTATCTGGTTTCCAGCTGCCCCGCATCGCAATATGCAGGAGCAGCGGCATGGACAGATTGACCGCGACCCACCTTCGGATCATTTTCACCATTCAGGCCGCCTGCTTGGCGCTTTTCGTTTTGGGGAGCGTCGATGAAGTGTTGGGGGTTTTTCCGCAATGGAGAAGCCGGGAAATCGCCGTCGTGGTGCGGGTCGGCGTGACCATCGGGCTGGTTTTCGGCACGATCCTGGGGTGGAGCGCGCTACGCCACAGTCGACGCAAAGGGCGCGAGACCGAACGCAAGCTCAAGGATGCCTCGAATGCATTCATGCAGGTCATGGCGGAGCATTTCGACCAATGGGGCCTGACGCCTGCTGAAAGCGATGTGGCGCTATTCTCGCTCAAGGGGCTGACCGTGAACGAAATCGCCGAACTGCGCGGCACCTCGGCAGGCACCATCAAGGCGCAGACCAACGCGATCTATCGCAAGGCCGGGGTGAGCGGGCGGCCGCAGCTTCTGAGCGTGTTCATCGACGACCTGATCCAGGATGAACTGCCCGCGCGCCTGCCTCGGGCAGGTGCGCCGGATGAAGCAGCGCGCACAAACGCAAGCTAAAGCGTTTCGCGTTGAACCTGAGACAGGGTTGGCCCGAAACGCTTTAGGGTCTTTGCGGCCGCTCAGCCTGCCGGGCGGCCTTCGGTATCGGACATGTCAAAACCGAGATGTTTGGCCACGGTCTGAACATCCTTGTCGCCGCGACCGCACATGTTCATCACGATGATATGGTCGCCCGGCAGATCCGGGGCGATCTTCATCACATGGGCCAGCGCGTGCGACGGCTCCAGCGCGGGAATGATGCCTTCGGTCGAGCAGGACAGCTGGAACGCCTCCAGCGCCTCCATATCGGTGATCGAGACGTATTCGGCGCGCCCGCTCTCATGCAGCCAGGAATGTTCGGGGCCGATGCCGGGATAGTCCAAGCCCGCCGAGATCGAGAAACCCTCGAGGATCTGGCCGTCATTGTCCTGCAACAGATAGGTGCGGTTGCCATGCAACACGCCGGGGCGCCCGCCGGTGAGCGAGGCGCAGTGCTGCATCTTGTCGTCCACGCCCTTGCCGCCGGCCTCGACGCCGATGATGCGCACGGAAGGATCATCGAGGAAGGGAAAGAACAGGCCCATCGCGTTCGACCCGCCGCCTATGGCCGCTATCAACGTGTCGGGCAGGCGCCCTTCGCCCTCCTGTTCGGCCAGCTGCCAGCGCACTTCCTTGCCGATGATGCTCTGGAAATCGCGCACCATCGCCGGATAGGGATGCGGGCCTGCGACCGTACCGATGCAATAGAACGTGTCGCGCACATTGGTGACCCAATCGCGCAGCGCGTCGTTCATCGCGTCCTTCAAGGTGCCGCGCCCGGAGGTGACCGGGATCACCTCGGCGCCGAGGAGGCGCATGCGGAACACGTTGGGCGCCTGACGCTCGACATCGTGCTTGCCCATGTAGACGATGCATTTCAGCCCGAACTTGGCGCAGACTGTGGCGGTGGCGACGCCATGCTGGCCGGCGCCTGTCTCGGCGATGATGCGGGTCTTGCCCATGCGCCGCGCCAGGATGATCTGGCCCAGCACATTGTTGATCTTGTGCGCGCCGGTATGGTTCAGCTCGTCGCGCTTGAGATAGATCTTGGCACCGCCGAGATGCCCGGAGAGGCGCTCGGCATGGTAAAGCGGGCTGGGGCGGCCGACATAGTGTTTCCAGAGATAGTCCATCTCGGCCCAGAACTCGGGATCGTCCTTGGCCTTGTCATATTCCGCTTCGAGATCGAGGATCAGCGGCATCAATGTCTCGGAGACGAAGCGCCCGCCGAACTTGCCGAAGCGGCCCTTTTCATCGGGGCCGTTCATGAAGCTGTTGAAAAGATCGTCGGCCATTGGCGCACTCTCCCGCGTATCAATCCAGGTAGCGTTTAAAGCCAATATGCGAGGCGGTAAAGCCGAGGCTTTCATAGAAGCGTTTGCTGTCGGTGCGGCTGGCATTCATGGTGAGCTGGATCAGCCCGCACCCGGCAGCGCGGGCACGGGCCTCGACATCGGCGAACATCTGATGCCCGGCACCCTGGCCGCGTAGCGATGAGGCCACGCGCACCGATTCCACCTGTGCGCGGCGCGCGGCGGCCAGGCTGAGGCCCGAGATCAGGGTGAGCTGATAGGTGGCGACGATCGCGCCGGTCTCGTCCTCAGCCACGATCACCTGGTTCGCCGCTTCAGCCTGCATCGCATCGAATGCGGCGTAATAGGGATCGAGATCGCCGAGTTCGCGGGTAGCGCCGAGCGTGTCATCGGCCAGCATCGCCACGACCGCAGGCACGTCCTCGCGCCGGGCTTCGCGGAACCTCAGCCGCATGTCGCGGCCTTGACGAAGGCTTCGATCAGCGCCGCATCCTTCTGCCCCGGGGCGCTTTCCACGCCCGACGAGACATCGACCTGCCGTGCACCGGTCAGGCGGATCGCTTCGGCCACATTGCCGGGCGTCAGCCCGCCAGCCAGCATCCACGGCACCGACCAGCGCCGGCCCGCAATCAGCCGCCAATCGAAGCTGAGCCCGTTGCCGCCAGGCAGCGCGGCGCCTTTCGGCGGTTTGGCATCGACCAGTAACTGATCGGCGACGCGGGCATGTTCCGCGAGCGCGGCGAGGTCGCTCTCGTCCGCGACGCCCACCGCCTTCATCACGGGCAAGCCAAAGCGCGCGCGAATTGCGGCGACACGGACTGGGCATTCAGACCCGTGAAGTTGCAGCATGTCGAGGGGAACCGCCTCGACGATCTCGTCGAGCGTTGCATCATCGGCGTTCACCGTGAGCGCCACCCGGGCCAGCCCTTCGGGCACGGCAAGGGCCAACGCCTGCGCCTGCGCCAGGGTGACATTGCGCGGCGATCTGTCAAAAAACACGAAACCGCAATAGGCCGCGCCCGCCCGCGCCGCCGCGTCGACATGTTCGCGCTTGTTCAGCCCGCAGATTTTCACCCGGATATCCATGTCGCCGAAATACGCGAAAGGCGGCGGGTTTGAAACCACCGCCAGCTTTTTCTTGGCTCAAATACTCGAATGATGCCGCGGCTTTTACCAGCGCACCGGTGCGGATGGCTCAGCCGGCCTGGTCCAGAAGCGCCAGAACCTCGTCTTCCTGCGTGGACCTGCCCGACCCTTTCAGGCGATTGACCTCGCGTTTCAGCTGCTGCACCTCGCCTTTCTTGCGGGCGGCTTCGGCGCGGTGCTTGTGTTCGCGCAGCCATTCCCAGACGAAACCGATGAACAGCCCCGCGATGATCGCGGCGAAGATCACCAGGAAGAGTGGCATCTCGATCGACCATGCCAGGCCCAGGGGAGCCGCCAGATCATCAGGCAGCAGCCGCAACTCGACCGGCGCGCGATTGGCCATCGCGACAGAAATCAGAACCACGGCCAGTGCGCCGAGGAAGCCATAGCGGATGTAACGCATGTCAGTCTTTCCCGTTCAGCCGATCGCGCAAGAGCTTTCCGGTCTTGAAAAACGGGACATGTTTTTCCTCGACCTGAACGGATTCGCCGGTGCGCGGGTTGCGCCCGACGCGGGCGTCACGCTTTTTCACCGAGAACGCGCCGAAGCCACGCAGCTCGACGCGGTCGCCGCGCGCCATGGCGCCGGTGATCTCTTCGAAGATGGTGTTCACGATCCGCTCGACATCGCGCTGATAGAGATGCGGATTCTCATCGGCAATTTTTTGAATCAATTCCGATCGGATCATCGAATCACTCTCCCCTATGTTTCGGTTTCCGCGCGTTTTTCCCCCGTGACTATAGGAAAAATTCTCCCGTCGAGAAACATCAAAGGCGACAAGAGCGGCGCTGAATCGCGTCAAGACTCTCCAAATCGGCACGATTTGCCCCCGATGACAAAGCAAAATACCGGCAATCGACGCCAGGGACGGCATTTGCCGCAACGCGGCGAAGCCATTGATTCGGCGCAAGGAAACACCCCCCGAAGCGGGGCGAGCCCGGCGGCCCCGGCATTTGCCGGGAGCGGTTAACATCTCGTCAAAGCTTTTCGGTGGCTTCTGTGCGCTCTGGCAGCGGCGAGTTCGGGCGTCGATCACAGCCCGGGCCTCGGTGCCGACGGGGAGCCTATGTGCCGGGGCGCAGACAGCTCCATTTCGTTGGCCGGCTGCCTGGCCCTAACAAAGAAGCCCCGCCGCATCGCTGCGACGGGGCCTGGCAGGTGAGTCAGCGACGCGCTCAGTCGTCGTCGGACTTCAGCGCGGCACCAAGGATATCGCCCAGCGAAGCGCCGGAATCCGAGCTGCCATACTGCTGCACGGCTTCCTTTTCCTCGGCGATCTCGCGGGCCTTGATCGACAGACCGAGGCGACGCGATTTGCTGTCCACGTTGGTGACGCGGACATCGACCTTGTTGCCGACCGAGAACCGCTCGGGGCGCTGTTCGGCGCGATCACGGCTGAGATCCGAGCGGCGGATGAAGGATTTCATGCCCTCATATTCCACCTCGATGCCGCCATCTTCGATTGCGGTCACGTTCACGGTGATGATCGAGCCGCGCTTCACGCCGCCAACCGCTTCGGCGAACTTGTCGCCGCCCAGTGCCTTGATCGAGAGCGAGATACGCTCCTTGTCGACATCGACTTCCGATACGACCGCCTGAACCATATCGCCCTTGCGATAGTTCTGGATCGCGTCTTCGCCACGCTCGTCCCAGCTGAGATCGCTAAGATGGACCATGCCGTCGATATCGCCTTCGAGACCGATGAACAGGCCGAACTCGGTGATGTTCTTGACCTCGCCCTCAACCTGGGTGCCCTCGGGATGGGTCTCGGAGAAGACCTCCCACGGGTTGCGCATGGTTTGCTTGAGCCCGAGCGACACACGACGCTTGGCCTGGTCGATTTCCAGAACCATGACTTCGACTTCCTGGCTGGTCGAAACGATCTTGCCGGGATGCACGTTCTTCTTGGTCCATGACATTTCGGAAACATGTACCAGACCTTCGACACCGGGTTCCAGCTCAACAAAGGCGCCGTAATCGGTGATGTTGGTGACCCGCCCGGTATGAACCGAATTCAGCGGATACTTGGCGCCGACCAGATCCCAAGGATCGTCCTGAAGCTGTTTCATGCCCAGGCTGATACGGTGGGTTTCCTTGTTGATCTTGATGACCTGCACCTTGATCGTCTCGCCGATATTGACGATCTCGGAGGGGTGATTGACCCGCCGCCATGCCATGTCGGTGACGTGCAAGAGGCCATCGACACCGCCCAGATCAACAAACGCACCGTATTCGGTGATGTTCTTGACCACACCATCGACTGCCTGACCTTCGGTGAGGTTGCCGATGACTTCGGCGCGCTGTTCGGCGCGGCTCTCTTCGAGGATGGCGCGGCGCGACACCACGATGTTGCCGCGACGGCGATCCATCTTGAGGATCTGGAACGGCTGTTTCAGCCCCATCAGCGGGCCGGCGTCGCGCACCGGGCGGACATCGACCTGGCTGCCGGGCAGGAACGCCACGGCGCCGCCGAGATCGACGGTGAAGCCGCCCTTGACGCGGCCGAAGATCGCGCCTTCGACGCGGGCGTCGCCGGCATAGGCTTTTTCCAGACGGTCCCAGGCTTCCTCGCGGCGGGCCATTTCACGCGAAATGACGGCTTCGCCACGCGAGTTTTCCGCCGAGCGCAGGAACACCTCGACCTCGTCGCCGACCGAAAGATCGGGGGCTTCACCGGGATTTGCGAATTCTTTGAGCTCGACGCGGCCTTCCATCTTGTAGCCGACGTCGATTATGGCTTGTCCCGCTTCGATCGCGATGACCTTGCCTTTGACAACAGAGCCCTCTTCGGGCGTGTCCATTTCGAAGCTTTCGTTAAGGAGTGCTTCAAACTCTTCCATCGTGTTTGCCATGTGGCGTTCAGTTCCTTTTCAAACATTTTTTCGGGCCGTGCGGTTGTCTCCGCCGGTCTTTATTGATGCCCTGCCGCTTCGCTACTTGAGGGCGGGGCGGTTTTGCCCAGTTGATGCCGGGCGGCTCTGTCAACCGGACGCGGTTCGCAAAACAAAGAGGGCCGGATGGTCCCGACCCTGCCCCGTATTGCTGCTCTTGCGGCGTGTGCGCCTTTGTCGACGCGCGCTCTATACAGGGTCGCCCGCCGACAGGCAAGACATCGTTGTGCCGATCGGCTGTCTGGCGCTCGCTGGGCCGGCGGGTCATGCCATCTGCTTGCGGTGGCGCCTCCGGGCGGTCCATTCTGGGGCCATGGATATCACCCTGATCAAGACATTTCTCGAAGTCGCTTCAACCGGCTCGTTCGTGGCCGCCTCGGAACGGTTGCTGGTCACCCAATCGGCGGTGTCGCTGCGCATCCAGCGGCTCGAAACCGATCTCGGCCAGCCGCTGTTCACGCGCTCGCGCGCCGGCGCCGAATTGACCACTGCGGGCGCGGAATTCGAACATTACGCGATTGGCCTGCTCAGCCTCTGGGAGGAAGCACGCCAACAGGTGGCTGTGCCCGAGGGATTCAGCAGATCGCTGACCATCGGTGCGGAATATTCGCTTTGGCCGCGTCTGGGCTTTCGCTGGATCGACCGCATTCAGCTACAGGCCCCCAATCTGAGCATTCGCACCGAAATGGGCCTGCCGGAGCGGTTGAGCCAATTGCTTTCGCGTGGCGCGATCCAGTGTGCGTTGACCTACCAGCCATATTTGCGCCCCGGTTTGGAGGCAGAGCAGATCATGAGCGGCGAGCTTGTTCTGGTTGCGAGCTGGAAGAATCCCAGCTTGGAGATGGAGGGCCGATACATCTATGTCGACTGGGGGCCGGAATTCGTACGCGCGCATGCGCTCGGGCTGCCCGACCTGCACAATACGGGCCTCACCATGGCACTCGGTGCGCTGACTGCGCAATATGTTCTCAACCGGAAGGCGGCGGCTTACCTGCCCGCCCGATACGTTCAACGCCATCTCGATGCGGGCGAGTTACACCTTGTACCCAATGCGCCACGGTTCCCGCAACCAATCTGGGCGGTGTGGCGCCAGGATATCGACCCGATCATCCGTGCAGTGGCCGAAACCAGCCTGCACGACGAGGTGGCTGGGATCGACACCGCGCAGACCGAAATCATTGAGAAGCTTGCGAAAATCAGCGGGAAAGGCGAGCCCAACGTCCTCGGTGCCGCTTCTCGGCCTGCTTTAGATAAGTAACTATCGTCTTATTGGCAATTATTATCAATTTCACTCATTTCAAGCCGTGCCATAGATACCGTCCCAGCAGAGATGCTCGTCTGGCCAAACTGGTCAGGACATGAACCTGGGAAAGGATCAAGGCATGAAAAACACCTTCAAACTGGCCGCCGTTTCAGCGCTGGCCCTTATCGTCGCAAGCCCGCTCGTCGCTCAATCAACAGTGACCGGCATCAGAGGCCTCAACGAACGGATTGAAGATATCGAATCCGACGTCAAGGAAGACATCGCACGCGGCGAAGACACCGAGCGTTTCGGCCCTCTGGGCGTGCCCCAGGGATGGCGCGGCTCGCTTGCCCTGTCGACCTCGGCAACAAGCGGCAACACCGATACCGACGAGCTGTCGCTCGGCTCGCGCCTGACCTATGGCACGGGCAAATGGGTTCACCTGTTCGGCGTCGCCGCTGAATACGGCCGCACCGCCGGTGTTGTCACCAAGGAAGAGGCGTTTGTCACCTACGAAGCCAACCGCTACTTCACCGAGAAGTTCTATGTGTTCGGTCTTGGCCGCTATCAATATGACGGCGTCGGCGGCACGACACATGAAGCGTTCATCGGCTTTGGCCCCGGTTTGCGCGTCATCAACACCCCGCAAACCACCTGGCGGCTGCAGGCCGGCCCGGGCGCGCTCTATACCGAAACCGCGCTCGGCGTTGACACCACCGAAACCGCCGGGATCGTATCGTCGCGCTTCTATCACTCCTTCACCGATACGCTCTCGCTGACCAACGACACCGATGTGATGGTGGCGAAGGGTACCACCATTGCCGACAACGATTTCGGTCTGAACGTCAAGATCACCGACAAGCTGTCGACCCGTTTCAGCTATCGCACCGAATATGACGACAGCCGTCCGATCGAAACCGACAATACCGTGGGGATCTCTCTGGTTCTGGGTTTCTGACCTCGTACCCAGACCGGTTTTCCCTCATGCGATCTCGGGGCGGAGCAATCCGCCCCGATTTCTTTGCGGCAGGTCCGGTATGTTTTTCTCGTTCGTCTGGTCATGAGTAAAACCTTTTTGGAAAACTTTCGCATCGCTGTAGTCTCTCCGGAGGGGGAGCGCACGATGACCATTTACAAAAGCAAATTTCCGGATGTCGAACTGACCGACAAGACCATCACCGAGCGGGTGTTCGAGGGAATCGACCCCGAGATGGTGATCCTGATCGATGGCCCCACCGGGCGCGAGCTGACCGGGGCGCAGTTTATCGGCGGGGTCAAATCGCTGGCCGGGGGTCTGACCGCGCGGGGCTATGGCGCGGGCAAGGTGCTGGCGCTCATGGCGCCGAACATTCCGGAATATTGCATCGTGTTTCATGCCAGCGCCTGGGCCGGCGGCACGGTGACGACGATCAACCCGACCTATACGGCGCATGAGGTCAATCATCAGCTCAACGATGCCGGGGCCGATGTGCTGGTCACCATCGCGATGTTTGCCGACGTGGCGCGCGAGGCGATCAAGGGCACCAAGGTGAAGGAGATCGTGATCATCGGCGAGGCGCCCGAGGGCATGGTGCCGTTCACCGAGGTGATGGGCCTGCCGATAGATGCCCAGGTGCCGGTGGACGTGGCAAGTCATGTCGTTGCCCTGCCCTATTCCTCGGGCACGACGGGCCTGCCCAAGGGGGTGATGCTGACCCATCAGAATCTGGTGGTGAATGTCGATCAGTCGCTGGTGCCGGCGGATGTGAACGCTGGCGAAATGACCGTCGCCTTCCTGCCGTTCTTCCACATTTACGGCCTGCAGGTTCTGCAAAACATCTATCTCGCTGCGGGCGGCGGGCTGATCACCATGCCGCGCTTTGATCTCGAGATGTTTCTTGCCACTGTCAGCAAATACAAAACCCCGCGGCTCTGGATCGTGCCGCCGGTGGCGCTGGCCCTGGCCAAGCATCCGCTGGTCGAGGCTCATGACCTGAGTTGCGTCGAGCAGATCTTCTCGGCCGCCGCGCCGTTGGGGGCGGATGTGGCCGAAGCCACGGCCAAGCGGCTGAACTGCACCGTCGCCCAGGGCTATGGCATGACCGAGCTCAGCCCGGTCAGCCATGTTTCGCCCTTCGGCAAGGGCAAGCCGGGCGCCTCGGGAGTGAACATTTCCAACACCGAAAGCCGGATCGTGAACCCCGAAACGCTGAAGGACATGGCCCCGGGCGAGGATGGCGAGCTTTGGGTGCGCGGTCCGCAGGTGATGAAAGGCTATCTCAACAACCCCGAAGCCACCGCCGAGACCATGGCCGAGGGCGGCTGGCTGCGCACCGGCGATATCGCCCATTTCGACGGCGATGGCTATCTCTTCATCACCGACCGGCTGAAGGAACTGATCAAATACAAGGGCTTCCAGGTGGCGCCGGCCGAACTGGAGGCCGAACTGCTGACCCACCCGGCGATTGCCGATGCCGCCGTGATCGGCATTTCCGACAGCACGGCGGGCGAATTGCCCAAGGCGTTCATCGTCGCCGCGCCGGGGGCGGAGCCGCCAACGCTGGAAAGCGTGCAGGCCTATCTCGACGACCGGCTGGCGCATTACAAACAGGTGCGCGTGCTGGAGGTGATCGACGCGATCCCGAAATCGGCCAGCGGCAAGATCCTGCGCCGGTTCCTGCGCGATCGGAAATGACGGGGCGTTCCGCTTGGCAAGGGACGCAACTGCGCCATAGCGTCTCAGGCAAGGAGGACCTGCCATCATGACCATCATCAAAAGCCCCTATCCGGACGTGACGCTGCGCGAGATTTCGATCACCAACCGCGTTTTCGAAGGCCTGGGCGATGATCCGGATCGGGTGATCCTGACCGATGGCCCGAGCGGGCGGGAGGTGACGGTGGAAGGTTTCAAGGCGGCGATCAGATCTTTGGCGGGCGGGCTCAATGCGCGCGGCACCGGCAAGGACACGATGGTGGCGCTGATGGCACCGAACCTGCCGGAATATTGCGTGGTGTTTCATGGCGTGGCCTGGGCGGGCGGCAGCGTGACCCTGATCAACCCGACCTATACCGCGCATGAGGTGCAGCATCAGCTGAAGGATTCTGGCGCCACGATGCTCGTCACCATACCGCATTTCCTGGACACCGCGCAGGCCGCCATCGAGGGTACCGACGTGACCGAGATCGTGGTGATCGGCGAGGCCGAGGGCGCGACGCCGCTGGCCGCGCTGATGGGGCCGCAACAGGCCGAGCAGACACCGGTGGATATCCGCGATCATGTGGTCGCCCTGCCCTATTCCTCGGGCACCACCGGGCTGCCCAAGGGGGTGATGCTGACCCATTGGAACCTGAGCTCGAATGTCGATCAGACGCTGGCCTCGGCTGAATTCGTGCCGGGAGAGGCGACGGTCGCTTTCCTGCCGTTCTTTCACATCTACGGGCTGGAATGCCTGATGAATATCGCGCTGGCCGCCGGTGGTGCGCTGGTGACCATGCCGCGTTTCGATCTGGAGATGTTTCTCGATCTGTCATCGCGCCACAAGGCGCGGCGGATGTATGTGGTGCCGCCGGTGATGATCGCGCTGGCCAAGCATCCTCTGGTCGATCAATACGACCTGAGCGCGCTGGTGCAGATCAACTCGGGCGCGGCACCTCTGGGCGGGGATGTCACCGACAAGGTGGCAGTGCGGCTTAACTGCGTGACCACGCAGGGTTATGGCATGACCGAGCTTTCACCGGTCAGCCATTCCTCGCCCAAAAGCGAGGCGCGCACCGGATCGTCGGGCAGGACCGTGGCCAATACCGAATGCCGCGTGGTCGACCCGGTGAGCGGGAAGGACGCGGAACCGGGCGGTGAAGGCGAACTCTGGGTGCGCGGTCCGCAGGTGATGAAAGGCTATTGGAAAAACCCCAAGGCCACTGCCGAGACGCTCGACGCCGAAGGCTGGCTGCATACCGGCGATATCGTGCGGTTCGACGAGGATGGTCATATGTATGTCACCGATCGGTTGAAGGAACTGATCAAATACAAGGGCTTCCAGGTGGCCCCCGCCGAGGTGGAGGCAGCGCTGATCACCCATCCGGGCATCGCGGATGTCGGGGTGATCGGGATTCCCGACGATGAGGCGGGCGAAATTCCGCTGGCCTTCGTGGTGCCCGCTCCGGGCGCGGAGGCGCCAACGCTGGAAATGCTGCATGCCCATCTCGAAGGCGAGCTGTCGCATTACAAGCAGGTGCGCGCGATCCGGGTGGTCGATGCGATCCCCAAGGCGGCGTCGGGCAAGATCCTGCGCCGGGTGCTGCGCGAAATGGTGGCCTCGGAGTAGCCTTTCGCGCCATGCCGCAGAGCGGCTTGCAAACACTTTCGATGGTTCCTGTGGGAGCGATCAGGCAAAGCCCTCGCCGCCGCAGGTCAGGCAGCGCGTCGTCTTGGTGCCGAAACAGCCGGTGCAGCGGTTGAACAAGGTATTCCCGTGGATATCCCGGCCCTTGGCGACCTGCCCCTTCCCGCCACAGATCTGACAGGGCGTGCGGCCTGAACCACGGCAGCGGACGCATTGCCGTTTGACGTGTTCCATGCGCTGTTTTCCGTGGCCGTGCTTCTTCATCGACTTGCCTGACGCTGCGGGCTGTGTTGCAGCCGTTTGATTGCGGCCTATCCAAACACATGGCGGGATAGGTGTCACGCCCCAAGCGGCTCCAACACGCCCTGTACACTCAACAATAGCGCTCAGGGCCGACCCATTGCCCGACCGAGTAGCGATCGCCATGGGCCCAGCCGACCGGCAGCACCGCCTCGATCCGCGCGATATCACCCGCCGACAGGGCGATCTCGCCGCCGCGCAGACATTCGCGCAAATGACCGACCGAGCGGGTGCCGGGAATCGGGATCACATGCTTTCCCTGGGCCAGAAGCCAGGCATTGGCCAGCGCCGCCGCCGGTTCGCCCATCTCGGCGGCGAGTGCGCGAAACCGGTCGGTGGCGGCGATGTTGGCAGCAAAATTGGGCGTCTGGAAGCGTGGATTGGCCTTCAGGAAATCGAGAGTTTGCGTTGCTTCGAAGCTCAGCGGATGATCGGTGAGCAGCGAGCGGCCCACCGGCGAAAACGCCACCAGCGCGGTGCCAAGCTCGGCGCAGGTCTGCACCAGCCCCATTTCGGGGCTGCGGGTTTGCAGGGAATATTCCGACTGCACCGCCGCCACGGGATGCACCGCATGAGCCCGGCGCAGGCTCGAAGGCGCGATCTCGGAAAAGCCGAATGCGCCGATCTTGCCGGTCTGCATCATCTCGACCAGCCCTTCCGTCACCGCCTCGATCTCGATCTTCGGATCGCGCCGGTGCACATAAAACAGATCGACCCGCTCGACGCCCATGCGCTTGAGGCTTTTGTCGAGCTCGGCCTCGAGATGGGCGCGATCATTGCGGAAAATCCGCGTGCCGTCGCCGTCGCGGGTGATCGCGGCCTTGGTGGCGATCACGAATTCGTTGGCCGCCGCCGGATTGGCGGCGAAATACCGGCCTAACGCCTGTTCCGAGCCGCCCATGCCATAGACATTTGCCGTGTCGATATGGTTGATCCCGAGATCGCGCATCGCATCGAGGATGGCAAAATTGTTTTCCTCTGTCGTGGGGCCGTAGAAATCGGAAAAGCTCATTGCACCATAACCGATAGCGGCGATCGTCGGACCGCCCTTGCCCAGGACGCGGGTTTTCATGTCTGCGCTCCTTGTCGGGCCTTGATCAGCGCGATCGCCTTGGTCACGGCCTCTTCGATGCTCATTTTCGATGTGTCGATCACCACTGCATCCTTTGCGGGCTTCAACGGAGCCGCGGCGCGGGCGGAGTCGCGCGCGTCGCGCTCCCTGACCTCGGCCAGCACGTCCTCGAGGGTGACCTCGGCGCCCTTGCTCTGCATTTCGAGATAGCGCCGCATGGCCCTTACTTCGGGGGTGGCGATGACAAACAGCTTCACCTCGGCCTCCGGGCAGATCACCGTGCCGATATCGCGCCCATCAAGCACCGCACCGCCGGACCGCGCCGCGAAGGCGCGTTGAAAATCGAGCAGGGCGGCGCGCACTTCAGGGATCACGGCGACACGGCTGGCTTCCTGGGCCACAGCGGCAGAGCGCAGATCTTCGCCCTCGAGGTCTTCGGCGCGCAGGCCCATCGCCGCCTCCACCGGATCGACCCCGCTGAGCACCTTTGCCGCCACCGCGCGATAGAGCAGCCCGGTATCGAGATGGCGATAGCCGAAGTGTGACGCCAACGCCTTGGACAAAGTCCCCTTGCCCGAAGCCGCAGGGCCGTCGATTGCAATCGTGAAGCTCATGTCTGCGTTCCCGCCCCTTTTCTCGAGGCCCCAGACCTAAAGCCTTTTGCATGTTTTCTGAATCAGAAAACGTGAAAAAGGCCCGCGCCCGGTCGATGTTTCGCGCGCTTTGCATTCAATCTATGCCTCGGATCGAATGCAAAACGCTTTAACAAGCCCGGCGCGCGAAGAAAAGCTGTTGGCGAAGGTGTCTTGCGTGCGATGCGAAGCCGCCGATTGAAAGCAAAACGCTTCAGCCGCGATAACGGCGCCAGAGCCTGAGGCCCAGCGCCAACAGGATCGCCAGCAGCAAAACGCTGACCGAGGCCGATTTGATCAACGTCCAGCGATTGGCCTCCTGCGCGAGCGCGGGGCTGAACGCGTCCAGCAAACGCGCCACCGCGGCATTTTCCCGGTAATCCGCTATGGCCGCCACCAGCGCTAGCGCCGCCATCCCCCAGCGCGCCACCCCATCCCACAAAAGCGCAACCGTCCAGACCATCGATGCGCCGAGCAGGGCGGGAAAGAGCGCGTCAAGCTGATGCTGGGTTTCGAGATAGAACACCCGGCCTTCATCGGAGAGCGCATTGTTGAACTCTTCCGCCGCCTCGACGGAATACCCAAAGGGGCGCAGATCGTAGGGTTGCAGCCCATCCGCCTCGAGCGTGATCAGCGGCAGCGACCAAAGTACCATCGCGAGGTAGAGCGCGGCGGTCGCAACCAGCAAGGCAATGTAGATCAAGCGCATTTTTGGCCTCCTCGGTCGCCAGCATTCGGCAAACCGGGGCGCTCTGTCAAACCCGGAGGAGCGTTTGTCGGAATTTCGGCGCGCGCCGCGCGCCGTCCGTATCATCAGCCGCGCCGGACATCGGCACCGAGTCCTGCCATCAAAGGCTCGAAGATCGGGAAGGACGTCGCCACCGGCGCGCCATCGTCAAGCGCGACCGGCGCCTGCGCCGCCATGCCGAGGCAGAGAAACGACATCGCGATGCGGTGATCGAGGAAGGTCTCGACCGTGGCTCCGCCTGCCACCTTCCCGGCGCCGCGGCCCTTTACAATCCACCAGTCCGGCCCGTCCTCGACCTCGACACCATTGGCACGCAGGCCCTTGGCCATCGCCTCGATGCGGTCGCTCTCCTTGACGCGCAGCTCCTTCACGCCGCGCATCACCGTTTCACCGCTGGCATTGGCCGCAACCACCGCGAGGATCGGGTATTCGTCGATCATCGAGGCGGCGCGCGCGGGCGGCACCTCTATGCCCTTCATATCGGGCGAGAAGCGTGCGCGCAGATCTGCCACAGGCTCGCCGCCTTCCTCGCGCCGGTTCTCGAAGGTGAGATCGGCGCCCATCTCGCACAGCGTCTCGAACAGGCCGGCGCGGGTCGGGTTGAGTCCGATGCCGGGAACGAGAACGTCCGAACCGGGCACGATCAGCGCGGCGCAGACCGGAAACGCCGCCGAGGACGGATCGCGCGGCACCGCGATGGCCTGCGGCCTGAGTTCCGGCTGTCCGGTCAGGGTGATGACCCGGCCCTCCTCGGTCTGCTCGATCGCAATCTCGGCGCCGAATCCGGCCAGCATCCGCTCGGTATGATCGCGGGTGGCTTCCCTTTCGATCACCACGGTCTCGCCCGGCGCGTTGAGACCAGCCAGCAGCACCGCCGATTTTACCTGTGCCGAAGGCACTGGCACAACGAAGCGCACCGGAACCGGGTCGCGCGCGCCGACTATGGTCATCGGCAGACGGCCGCCGTTGCGCCCCACCGCGCGGGCACCGAACAGGGCCAGCGGATCGGTCACCCGCGCCATCGGGCGACTGTTCAGGCTGGCATCGCCGGTAAAGGTGGCAGTGATCGGCGATGTCGCCATCGCGCCCATGATCTGC
>CBDUGF010000029.1:0-33046 GCA_965366835.1 uncultured Rhodobacterales bacterium | reverse complement strand
GACGCCGGTTGGGGCCAGAGCGATGCTGCCAGTTCCGACGCGGTTGAAGGTGAGGTGGCGATCCCCTTCGCCCTGCCGAAGTCAGGTCCGTTTAGTGCCGCTGATATCAAGGTCAAGAACAGCCAGGCGATTTCCGACTGGTTCCGCTCGGCCCATGCCAGAGCGTCGGACGAGGCGTTCCGCCACTGGGATGAGGAAGAAGAAATCAACACAGCCTGCGCCGCCTGCCATTCCGGGGAGGGCTTTCGCGACTACCACGGGCTCGACGGCTCCGCGCCCGGGTCCGTCGAAGGGCCGATCGAAACCGGCGGCGTTGTCGATTGCGGCACATGCCACAATGCCGGGCTGGCCGAGGTGACCGAAGTGCGGTTTCCGAGCGGGCTCATGCATCCGGTGCAAGGCGTCGAAGCCTCCTGCATGACCTGCCACCAGGGCAGGACCGCGGGCAAGGACGTGGCTGCGGCCGTGTCAGGGCTCGAACTCGACATGCCGAACCCTGAGCTGCGCTTTCTCAATCCGCATTACGCCACTGCCGCAGCAAGTTGGCTGGGCGGCTATGGCGGCTCGGGCTATCACTATGAGGGCAAGGACTATTCCGGCCGTTTCTTCCATGCGAGGCCGGTTTCGACCTGCAATTCCTGCCACGAGCCGCATACGCTGGAAATCGGGTTCGAGCCGTGCCTGACCTGTCATCAGGCCGACACGCCCCAGGATATCCGCATCGCGCGCCAGAGCTATGATGGCAGCGGCGATGTCTCCAAGGGCATCCAGGCGGATATCAAGACCAATGCAGCGATGCTTCTCGACATGATCAAAGCCTATGCAAAAGACGTGGCAAAAGCCCCGATCGTCTATGACGGAACACGCTATCCCTATTTCTTTGCGGATGCCAACGGCGACGGCGTGATTGATCAGGCAGACGGTAAAGCCGTTGTCTACAACGCCTGGACGCCGCGCAGCCTTCGCGCTGCCTATAACTGGAAGCTGGTGACTGCGGACCCCGGAAACTATGCCCATAATCCGCCCTACATACTGGAGCTGCTTTACGACACGATCGAGGATCTGAGCGCCCCGCTTGGCACGGACATGGAGGCGTTGGGCCTGCTGCGGTAAGTTGGCTCCAGCGCCTCGATGAAGCGCGGGTGTCAGCTGCGGCGCTGAAACAGGATCATGATCAGGGCAAGCAGCGATGAGCCCAGCATCAAGAGCAGCGACACCGCGTTGAGCAGCGGTGTCGAGCCTTCTTTCAGCCGGTCGAACATGGCGATGGTCAAGGGTGCATCGGAGCCGACCAGCATCAGCGTGGTGTTGAAATTCTCGAAGCTCATCAGGAAGGCGACCACGAAGGCGCCGATCAGCGCCGGCATCAGAAACGGCACCGTGATGGTGCGGATCGCCGTCAGCCGGCTCGCGCCGAGGTTCAGCGCCGCCTCTTCCAAAGTGAGATCGAATTTCTGCAGCCGCGCCGAGATCACCAGCGTGGCGATAGTGGCGATAAACGAGAACTGACCGAGAATGACCAGCACCAGCCCGGGCCGCAGCGCCTGCAGGTCGAGCTTGGCGATATCCCAGGCGCCGTTGGCGACGGTGGAAGAGAACACCAGGATCGAAATCCCCAGAACGATGCCGGGAATGACCAGCGGCAGCAGCATCAGGACATAGAGCAGCGATTTGCCGCGGAACTGATAGCGGTTGAACAAGAAGGCATTGGAGGTGCCGACAAGCACCGAGACCACCGAAACACAGACTGCCACGAAGCCCGATGTTCCGATCGCCCGCAGGATCGGGCGTTCGTGGAACACCCCGATCATCGGGCGGGCATCGCCGAAAAACCAGCTCCAGGTGAAGCCTTGCCAGGGCAGCGAGGGGAACTGGCTGTCGTTGAAAGCGAACAGCGCCACCACCGAGAGCGGCAGGGCAAGATAGAGGAAGAACAGCACCACATAGGCTCCGTAGGCGATGCGGATCAGGCGCGAACTCGGGATGGTGGGGATCATCGCGACGCCTCCATCCTAGGCCATGGTCTTTTCAAGCGACTGGCCGGAGAGTTTCAGCACACCCCAGACGATCAGCGACGACAGGATCAGCAGCATGAAGCCGAAAGCCGCGCCCAGCTCCCAGTTGAAGCGGACGATGAACTGCGAATAGATCAGCTCGGTGAACCAGAGGCTGTCCTTGCCGCCCAGCATGATCGGGGTCAGGTAATTGCCCAGGCTCAGCATGAACACCACGATCGAGCCCGAAACGATGCCGGGTGCGGCATGCGGAATGACGATCTCGCGCAGCACCGAAAACCCGTTGCCGCCCAGATCATAGCCCGCTTCGATCACTGAATCGTCAAGGCTTTCCAGCGTCGTGACCAGCGGCACCACCATGAACAGCATCGAGGTATAGACCAGCCCGACCATGATCGCGGCGTCGTTGTAAAGCATCTCGACCGGCTGATCGGCCAGCCCGGCCCATTGCAGCAGGTTGGAAAACACCCCGGTTTCGCGCAGCAGGATCATCCATCCGAACGTGCGCACCAGCTCCGAGACGTAAAACGGAATCAAGCAGAACAGGAACAGCGCCGATTGCAGCCGCCCCTTGGCAATCTTGGCGATGTAATACGAGACCGGAAAGGCGATCAGCAAGGTGACGATCGTGGCAAAGACCGACATCACGGCGGTGCGCAGAAAGGTCCACAGATAGAGCGGTTCATTGAAGAAAGTCAGGTAGTTCGCCAGGCTGGTCTGGTATTGCCTGACGCCGATACGCTCGCGGATCGAGATCAGGAACATGTCGATATGCGGGATCACGATCAGCAGCGACAGCCAGAGCACCAGCGGTGTCAGCAGCAGGATCAGCCCAAGCCTCGCCTCGGCCCGCATCAGCCCGCCTCCGCGCGGAAACAATTGCCCTGATCGCCGGCCCAGCCGATATGCACCGGGTCGCCCTTGCGCAGGGTCGCGTATTCGCCCGATTGCGGCAGCGTCACCTCGATCTCTTCGTCGCCCTGGCTGTCGCGCACCAGAATGCGGCTGGCGGCGCCGTTGAACAGCATGCTGGTCACCGTGCCGGTGATCCGGTTGTCGAACCCGACAAGTTCGGCGGCGTCATGCGCCACCCGGATCGCCTCGGGGCGCACGAAAATCTCGGCCGTGTCGCCGGGGCTGAGCGCCCGGCCATGGGTCGATCCGCGCATCGACATGCCGCTGCCGGTGCGCATCTCCATCTCGTCGCCATCGACCCGCTCGATCCGGCCATGCCAGCGGTTGCTGTCGCCGACAAAGCCGGCCACAAACGCGGTTTCCGGGCGATAGTAGAGCTCGCGCCCGGTGCCGACCTGCTCGAACCGTCCATGGTTCATCACCGCGATCTGATCCGACATCACCAGCGCTTCGGACTGGTCATGGGTGATGTAGACGAACGTGGTGTCAAACGCGGTTTGCAGCGCCTTCAGCTCGATCTTCATATGCTCGCGCAGCTTGAGATCGAGCGCGCCCAGCGGTTCGTCGAGCAGCAACACATCCGGTTCGAGCACCATGCAGCGGGCAATCGCCACGCGCTGCTTCTGCCCGCCGGACAATTCATCGACCTTGCGCTCGCCGATCCCCGGCAGGCCGATGCGCTCGAGCACGGCCTCGACCTTGCGCGCGATATCCGGTTTCGACAGCTTCTGGCGGCGCAGGCCATAGCCGATATTGTCGGCGATGTTCATCATCGGGAACAGCGCCAGATGCTGAAACACCATGTTGACGGGCCGCTTGTTCGGCGCCACGTCGAGCACGGATTTTTCCTTGATCAGGATGTCGCCCGAACTGGGTTCGAGAAACCCGGCCACCATCCGCATGATCGTGGTCTTGCCACAGCCCGACGGACCGAGGATCGAAAAGAACGATCCGCGCGGCACCGCGAAGGATACACGATCGACCGCGGTGAACGTGCCAAAGCGTTTGGTCAAATCGATGCATTCAAGATCTGAGGTCATGCGAAATCCGGTGCCGTGACATGGGGCGACGGCACCCGCATAGCGCGGATGCCGCCATCATTTTCAAGCTCGGTTCAGTTGGCCGCCTTGACCCGGTCGAGCACACCGCCTTCGATCATTTCCAGACCGGCAGGAACCGGCGGATACCACTTGATGTTGTCGACCGCTTCGGGCGGGAAGCTGGCCTGATAGCGCGCCTTCAGATCGGCCGAGGCGAACTCGTCGGCGCCCTTGGAAGCAGTGAAGTTGCCCGCCGCTTCGGTGATCATCGCGGCGACTTCGGGCTTCATCACGAAGTTGATCCAGGCATAGGCGGCATCATCCGCCTGGCCCTTGGCGGGCAGAACGAATGTGTCGATCCAGCCCAGCGCGCCCGATGCGGGCGCCACGAAGGTGATGTCGGGGTTGTCGGCGTTGAGCTTCCAGCCGCCGGTATCCCAGGCCATCGAAGCCACCACTTCACCCGAGCGGACCAGCCCCATCAGCTCGTCGCCGCCGCCCCAATAGGTTTTCACATTGGGTTTGCACTCGACCAGCTTGGCTTCGACCTTCTGCATGATGTCGGTGTAGGCCGCGGTATCGCCATAGGCGGCAAACGGGTCCATCCCCATGGCAAAGGCGAATCCGATCAGCGTCGGGCGCTTGAGCCGGTAGGAAACCTTGCCGGCGACATCGGCATTGCAGAGATCGGTATAATCCTTCACCGAGCCGGCCATCGCCGTATTCACTACCAGCCCGGAAGTGCCCCAGACATGCGGCACGCCATAGACTTCGCCATCAACGGTGGTGTTGAGCATCGTCGCCTGGAGCATCGAGGGAATGAACTGCGAATCGTCGATCTTCGACATGTCCATCGGCTTGTAGGTGCCGAACTCGGCCTGGGGGCCGGCAATCCGGTCCTGCGAGGGCTGGGCCAGGTCGAACCCGCCGCCGCCTGTGGCGCGCAGCTTGGCGATCATTTCCTCGTTGTTCGACAAGGTCACTTCGACGGTGTGGCCAGTCTCTTTCTCGAACATCGCGACAACGTTCTCGGGGGCGTATCCGCCCCAGGTCAGAAGCCTGAGCGTGTCTGCTGTTGCGGATTGTGCCCATCCGGCCAGAGCCAGCCCCAGGACGGAAACGGCAAGTTTCGTTTGTTTCGGCTGCATTTTCTTTCTCCCTTTCGTGATCTTCGATCACCATTGTTCACCCATCAATCATGGGGTTTTTTTCCATTAGGTCAAATTCATATGACGAACGGACTGTATCAGAATCGTGACGCTGCAAGGATCAGAGCTTGTCCCTGACAGCCTGATTGATTTGTCGGCTCTGGTCGACAGGCAATTTGGCATCCCGGTGTTGAACGCGGTTTCCGGGCGCGGCTTCAACGATTCAACGTCATTGGCTCGATTCTCAGGACAGCTGGTTGCCAGAGATCGCCGATGACATCAGCCCGGCGCGAGGCATGGTCAACCGCGCTTCTTGTGCGGTCGAAGCGGCGAAACACCAGCAGGCAAAGCGGTTTGCTGTTGTGGAGACACCGTTACCACGCAAACAGATCAGCGTCGCCAGCCCGCCTTTCTTTCACGACGAGTCCCTGCGCAGTTGATGGCCATTAGTTTCGTCCTGGTGAAGCGCTACGCGCCGCAGGGTCTCAGAAATCGAGGTTTTCGACGCTGAGCGCGTTTTGCTGGATGAATTCGCGGCGTGGCTCGACAACGTCTCCCATCAGCTTGGTGAAGAGATCATCGGCTTCGGCCATGTCGTCGATCTTGACCTGAAGGAAGGTGCGTGCGTCGGGATCGAGTGTGGTCTCCCAAAGCTGCTCCGGGTTCATTTCGCCAAGACCCTTGTAGCGTTGCAAGGTCAGACCCTTTTCGCCCTCTTGCAGGATTGCGTTGAGAAGATCGAGCGGACCCTGGATCAGCTGTTCACGCTCTTTGCGAATGAGGCGCGCAGTGGTGCTGTAGACCTCCTGCAAGGACTGGGTGAAACTGCCGGTCTTGCGGGCTTCGCCGGAACGCAGCATCGGGCCGTCGAGCGTGCGGACTTCTTCGACGCCGCGCAGGATGCGGGCGAGGCGGATGCCATGATCCTGTGTGATCCGGCCCTGCCAGCCTTGTTCATACTCCAGCGCAATGAGATTGAGCCGCGCCGCGACCTTGTCGGCCACGCCTTGCAGATCGGCCTCGATGGCGCCGGGCACGAAGGCCCCGGCAATCGCCGCCTGTTCCAGGATGTGACGCGGATAGTGGGTCGGGAAGGCTTCGAGAACGCGGCGCAGCTGGCGCGCTTCATCGACCACGCGGGCGAGATCCTGTCCGGCCATTTCGGTGCCTGAGCCGAGCTTGAGAACGGTGCTGTCGAGCCCCTGTTGGATAAGGTAGTTATCCATCTCGGCTTGGTCCTTGAGATAGACCTCGGACTTGCCGCGCGACACTTTGTAAAGCGGTGGCTGGGCGATGTAGAGATAGCCGCCCTCGATCAGCTCGGGCATCTGGCGATAGAAGAAGGTGAGCAGCAGGGTGCGGATATGGGCGCCGTCGACATCGGCGTCTGTCATGATGACGATCTTGTGGTAGCGCAGCTTGGAAATATCGAATTCATCGCGCCCGATGCCCGTGCCCAGCGCCATCACCATGTTGCCGATTTCCTGGCTGCCGAGCATCCGGTCAAACCGCGCCCGCTCGACATTGAGGATCTTGCCCTTCAGCGGCAGGATCGCCTGGGTCTTGCGGTCGCGCCCGGTCTGGGCCGAGCCGCCGGCGCTGTCGCCCTCGACGAGGTAAAGCTCGGTATTGGCCGGATCCTTGTCGGAGCAATCCTTGAGCTTGGAACTGAGGAAGTTCATGTCCATCGGATTCTTGCGACGGGTGAGATCGCGGGCCTTGCGGGCGGCTTCGCGGGCCAGAGCGGCCTCGACGATCTTGCCGACGATGATCTTGGCTTCGGTGGGATTTTCCTCGAACCATTCGGAGAGCTTTTCGTTCACCAGGCTCTCGACTGCCGGGCGGACCTCGGAACTGACCAGCTTGTCCTTGGTTTGCGAGCTGAATTTCGGATCGGGCACCTTGACCGAGAGGACGCAGGACAGCCCTTCGCGGGCGTCATCGCCTGTGAACGTGACCTTCTCTTTCTTGGCGATGCCGCTTTCCTGGGCGTATTTGCCGATGGTGCGGGTGAGGGCGCCGCGAAAGCCCGCCATATGGGTGCCGCCGTCGCGCTGCGGGATGTTGTTGGTAAAGGGCAGCACCGTTTCGTGATAGCTGTCGTTCCACCACATCGCCACTTCGACGACGATATCGTCGCGCTCGCCGGTGATATAGATCGGCTCGGGCATCATCGGGGTTTTGTGGCGGTCGATATACTTGACGAATTCCTTGACGCCGCCTTCATAGAACAGCTCGGATTGCAGAGGCTCGGCGGGGCGTTCGTCGCGCAGGATGATGCGGACACCGGAATTGAGGAAGGCCAGCTCACGCAGGCGCTTTTCCAGGGTTTCGAACTGATAGTCGAGATCGGAGAACGTGCCGGTGGACGCCAGAAAACGCACTTCGGTGCCCTTGCGGCCATTGGCATCGCCGACAACCCGCAGGTGTTCCGTGGTATCGCCATGTTCGAACTTGGCAAAGTGTTCCTTGCCATCGCGCCAGACGCGCAGCTCGAGCCAGACCGAGAGCGCATTCACGACCGAGACGCCGACGCCGTGCAGGCCGCCGGACACCTTGTAGGAATTGCTGTCGAACTTGCCGCCGGCATGCAGCTGCGTCATGATGACTTCCGCCGCCGAGACGCCTTCTTCCTCGTGGATTCCGACCGGAATGCCGCGGCCGTTGTCAGAGACCGAAACGCTTGAATCCGCATGGATTGTGACGCTGACGTGATCGGCATGACCGGCAAGAGCCTCGTCGATCCCGTTGTCGACGACCTCGTAGACCATATGGTGCAGGCCAGAGCCATCGTCGGTGTCGCCGATATACATCCCAGGGCGCTTGCGAACCGCCTCTAAGCCTTTGAGAACTTTGATGGAATCGGCCCCGTATTCGGGGGACTGCGGTTGGTTTTCTGGCATGCTCGCGGCTCTATGGTTTTTTCAGTTGATTTATACGTTTTCTGGGGGGGGATGTCACGCGCAGACACCATATTTTGTGGCTATGACGCGCGATTCAAATGCGCCGGAAATTTCATTGATCCGCCGCAATTATTCCCCGGTTCGCGCCCAGATTGCAGGGCATCAATTGCAGGCGCCGGCGCAAGGCGCGCAGGACCGGGAAAGGGCAGATCATGTTGTCAAGAATGCTGGCACGACGCGTGGCGTCGCGGGCAATGCGGGTCGGAGCGGCTGCGCAGAATGAAGACAGGGCGGGCCGCGTGGAAAAGATCGGTCAGGCAATGCGGGTGCGCGACGATGCGCTATGGAATCCATTTGAAGTGGTGGCACTGGTCTTCCTGATCATTTTCGCTTTCGGATTTCTGCTCGGCCGAAGCCATTACCTGTTCGTGATCGAGCTGTTTTTCCCGGTCATCCTGATCGGTGCGGCGGTTGTGGCGGTGCAGTCAGTGCAGCGCTGGAGCGAGGGCGATTTCGGGCTGTTGGGGAAAGTGTATGATCTTCTGCGCTGATGCGATCAGGTAAAGGGCAGGATCAAGCCCACCAGGATGAGCAGAAGCCCGGAGACGATATTGGTATTGCGGAGCGCGCGCGGCGAGGAGAGAAAGCCGCGGATCCGGGAGACCAATGCGGCAAGACCAAGATTTCCCAAGAGCGGCACGATCTGGCTGACCAGCACGATGGCAATGATGTCGGGCGTTTTGACCGCCGTGAGATCAAAGAAGCCCGGCAGGATGCCCATGTAGAACAGCACCGCCTTGGGGTTGCCCAGGATCACGAAAAGCCCGGCCAGAAACCCCGCAAATGCACCGGGGCGCGTGAGCCTTGTATCGGTGCCGACCGGGCGATTGGCGTTGCGGATGGTGGTGAGCCCGAGCCAGAGAAAGGTGAGCACCGCCACGCCCTTGAGCACCAGGGCGATCTGTTGTGATGCGGAAGTGACCCAGGAGATGCCCAGAATGGCCAGCACCGGCCAGAGCATATCGCCTATCACCACGCCGAGCGTCAGCGGCCAGGCGACGCGAAAGCCGCCCGAAAGCGTACGCGCGGTGAGCGCCATCCAGACCGGACCGGGGGTCAGAAAGAGGATGAAGACGGCACCGGCGTAGAGCAGGAGATCGGCGCTGGAGAGGGTCATGCCGGGCGTACCGAGGAGAGGCCGTCGGCTTCGGTGACCTCGAGATGTTGGGCGCGATCGCCCAGTTCCGCGAAAAGCTCGGGGCCGGTGCCAGTCATCCAGGCCTGGGCGCCGAGCGCGCAGATCTCATCGTAGAGCGCTGCGCGGCGGGCGGCATCGAGATGGGCGGCAACTTCATCGAGGAGCAGGATCGGCGGCGCGCCGAATTCGCGGGCGAGGGCGCGGGCATTGGCTAGGATCAGCGAGACCAGCAGCGCCTTTTGTTCGCCGGTGGAGCAATCGCGAGCGGGCACGCCCTTGGCGGTATAGGTGCCTTGGAGATCGGTGCGATGCGGCCCGACCAGGGCGCGCCCGGCGGCGAGATCGCGGAACCGGGATTCGGCCAGTGCTTCGAGCAGGTCGGCTTCGGTCTCGGGCATTGTGCCTTCGGTCTGGGCAAGCTCGAGATCGGCGGTGGGAAAGGCGGTTTCCGACTGCGCCTGTGCCTCGGCCAAACGCGCCAGCGCGGCAAGGCGGTTGGTGTGGATGGCGGCGCCGGACTGCGCCATCTGGCGTTCGAGCGCGGCATACCAATGGGCATCGCGGACCATGTCCTTAAGCAACTGATTGCGCTGGCGCATGGCTTTTTCGTAAGCAAGGCTTTGTTCGGCGTGATCGGGAAAGAAGCTGAGCGTCAGGCGATCGAGAAAGCGCCTCCGGCCGTCGGCGCCCTCGATCCAGAGCCGGTCCATCGCCGGAATGAGCCAGAGGATGCGGGCAATGCGGCCAAGCGCGGTCTGCGGAGCGGGCTTGCTGTCGATCCTGACCTGTCGGGCGCCGCCGTCTTGCGACCAGATCTCGATCTCGTGGGTCTGGTGCAGGCTTTGCAGCAATCCTGTGAGCTTCCAGCCCAGCTCTTCCGGGCGGCGGGCCATATCCTGGGCGGCGGCACGGCGCAGGCCCCGACCCGGCGACAACAGAGAGACTGCCTCAAGTATGTTGGTCTTGCCCGCACCGTTGGGACCGAAGATCGCCACCGGCCGGGCATCGCTTACGATCCGCGCGTGTTTGTGCGAGCGGAAATGCGACAGTGTCAGGGATTTCAGGGCAAGCTCGGCCATCAGGCGGGACCGTTTTTTTTCAAAGAAAACGGACCGGAATTATTGAATAATTCCGGCGCCACTTACACCCGCATCGGCATGACGACATAGATCGCTGAGGTGTCATTGCCTTCGCGCATCAGCGTCGGATCGCCGGCCGAGTTGAACATGAACACGGCGTTTTCGCGATCGACCTGGGAGGCGATTTCGAGCAGGTATTTCGCGTTGAAACCGATATCGAGCCGCTCGTCGCCATAGGCAACGGCGAGCTCCTCTTCCGCCGCGCCGCTGTCGGGGGCGTTGACCGAGAGGGTGAGCTTGTCGGTTTCCAGCGACAGTTTCACAGCGCGCGAGCGTTCCGAGGACACGGTGGCGACCCGGTCGACGGCCTGGGCAAATTCGGCGGCATCGACTTCGAGACGGCGGGTGTTGCCGGTGGGAATGACGCGGGTGTAATCGGGGAACGTGCCGTCGATCACCTTGGAGGTCAGGGTGATTTCCGGGGTTGCGAAACGCACCTTGGTTTCCGAAACCGAAACCGCAATCTGGGCCTCGTCATTGTCGAGGAGCTTGCGCAGTTCGCCCACGGTCTTGCGTGGCACGATCACGCCGGGCATGTCCGCAGCACCTTCGGGCAGATCGGCGTCGATCCGGGCCAGGCGGTGGCCGTCTGTAGCCACACATCTGAGTACCTTGCCGCCGTCGGCTTCGGCAACATGCATGTAGACGCCGTTAAGGTAATATCTTGTTTCCTCAGTGGAAATCGCGAATTTGGACTTGTCGAACAGCCGCCGCAGCATTGGTGCGGGGGCGGAGAAATTCGAGCTGTATTCCGAGCTTGCCATCACCGGGAAATCTTCCTTGGGCAAGGTGGCAAGATTGAAATGCGAGCGGCCCGCTTCGACGGTAAGGCGCCCGGAGGTGCCATCGTCGGCCAGCGTGACCAGCGCGCCATCGGGCAGCTTGCGCACGATCTCATGCAGCATCACCGCCGAGACGGTGGTGGCGCCGGCGCGTTCGACCTGGGCAGGCGCTCTATCAAGCACTTCGATATCGAGATCGGTGGCGCGGAAATGCACATCCGACCCTTCGGCTTCGATCAGCACGTTGGCGAGGATCGGGATGGTATTGCGCCGTTCGACAACCGATTGTGCCTGGGCGACGGCTTTCAGTAATACGCCGCGTTCAATGCTGAGTTTCATGCCCTCTCACTCCTGATCGTCTGGCCGTATCACTTGGCCGGGATGGGCACCCTAGCGGGTTCCACCTTTGGCACAAGTATTATTTGAGTGTTTTCGGGCGGAACGCAAAGGAGGTCAAGAGGCGCGCCTGCCTTTGCACGCGGCCCCTCGTGGCAGGACGGCGGCTTGCGCCCTGCCACATCGCGATCAGGCTTCGAGCTGACGGCGCAGAAGTTCGAGATCTTCCTCGATCTGGGCATCCTGGGCCCGCAGTTCTTCGATGCGGCGCACACCATGCATGACGGTGGTATGGTCGCGGCCGCCGAAATGACGCCCGATTTCTGGCAGCGAGCGCGAGGTGAGCTGCTTGCAAAGATACATTGCCACTTGTCGCGGGCGGGCAAAGCTACGCACCCGCTTGGGGCCGACCATTTCCGCCAAACGGATGTTGTAGTGGTGGGCGACCTGTTTCTGGATCTCTTCGATGCTGATCTTGCGATCGGAGGCGCGCAGAATGTCGGACAGGCAATCCTGCGCCAGCTCAAGGGTGATCTCGCGACCCACCAGCGAGGCGAATGCGAAGAGCCGGGTCAACGCGCCTTCGAGCACGCGAACGTTGGTACTGATCCGGTGCGCGAGGAATTCGAGCACGCCTTCGGCCAGTTCGAGCGAGGGATACTGCGCCTTCTGAGCGACTACCTTGGATTGCAGAATGCCGAGGCGCAGCTCGTAATCGGTGGGGTGGAGATCGACCACGAGGCCGCATTGCAGGCGGCTCTTGATGCGGTTTTCAAGGTCCTTGATCTCGCCCGGGGCGCGATCGGCGGAAATGACGATCTGGCGGTTCTGATCTACCAGGGCATTGAAAGTGTGAAAGAATTCTTCCTGGGTGCTGTCCTTGCCGGCGATAAACTGAACGTCATCGACCATCAGGACATCGACCGAGCGGAACAGCTCCTTGAAATCCATCATCTTGCGTTCGCGCAGGGCCTGTACGAAGCGATACATGAATTGCTCCGCCGACAGGTAGAGCACATTGAGATCGGGGCGGCGGCTTGTCAGCTCATGCGCGACGGCGTGCATCAGGTGGGTCTTGCCCAAGCCAACGCCGCCATAGAGAAACAGCGGGTTGAATGTTGTCGGGCCGCCTTCGGCGACGCGTTTGGCCGCGGCGTGAGCCAATTCGTTGGGCTTGCCGACCACGAAGCTGTCGAAGGTGAAGCGCGGATCGAGCGGGGCGGCGGGCAACAGATCGTCTCGCATAGCAGGTGCGGTCCGCGCTGGTGCCGCCGTCGGGCGCGCCGAGTTGGCGGCAGGCGGGCGAATGTCCGATGGCATTGCCGGCACATCGAACCGGACGCGACGCACATCGACGCCCGCATTGGCCATCTGGTAGAGGATCACCTCGCCGAAATTCTGCCGCACGTAATTGCCGAGGAAGCTGGTCGGGACATGGAAGGTGGCGACGCCATCGCTGAGGGTGTCGAATTCGAGTGGTTCAATCCAGGTCTTGAAATTGTTCTTCCCGATGGTTTTCAAGAGAGCCTGCTGAACCTGACCCCATTGTTCCTGCGTCATCTTTCCCCCGATCCGCTTTCACTATCCAGAACACTGCTACATACACAAACGACAGACACACGACCGGCTGACAGGCCGGTTGCGACGAGTTCTTCCCGGTTAGCAAACAACATTTCGTGGCACTGCCATGGCGGCAACACGCAGAAACGTCCGTTCTGGACCGGTCAACGCGGTCTCAGCATCTCCGTAGCCGCGTCCGCCACCACCCCTCTGGCGCCTGTCGCGCGGATTTGCATACCCGCATATTCTTGTTGGACAAGGCAGCGCCGGTGAGCCGGCAAACCACTTCCATAGTGCCCCGTGCAGAACGAGGCTGGAAGCAGCGTTTTCAGGTCTTGTCCCCCCAAGTCGAAGTGACTCGCAGGGAGGAAATTAGCAACAGGCAGTGGAGCGGGGCAACGAAACTTCGCGCTTGACTCGGATTTTTCTGCCAGAGAATCTCTGAAGCCCTTATGAGCCAACGAAATAAGGGCTGAAACGCAGATAGGGGCGCCCCGACCGGAGCGCCCCTTTTGCGGATTTTAGTGGAGAATCGGCTTAGCCGAGGGCTTTGACCCTGGCCGAGAGGCGCGACATTTTGCGCGATGCCGTGTTCTTGTGGAGAATGCCTTTGGAGACACCGCGCATCAACTCGGGCTGCGCGTCGCGCAGGGCGCTTTGAGCGGTGTCCTTGTCGCCCGAGGCGATGGCTTCTTCAACTTTGCGAAGGTAGGTGCGAATGCGCGACCGGCGCGCCTTGTTGACTGCGAAGTTGCGCTCGTTCTGGCGGGCGCGTTTCTTGGCCTGCGGCGAATTTGCCATGATTGGGCCCTTTCTGGTTCGGTTCAAACGGTTTCGCACGTAATTTCCCGAACGGGCCCCCGAAGGATCGGGGCATGATTCTTGCCTGAGCGGGCATCACGCGCATGTCTGGGGCGCTTCTTACCGATTTGACCGGGAAATGCAATTGAGAATGTGCAACGCCCGGCGGAATGGTTCTGCGCGGTGCTGGCGCAGGGAATCCAGAGTGTGCTAGCCAGTGGGAAAAGAGGCAGGAGAGCAGATGCTGCACAAGGAGATCATCGTTCAATCGGCGGCGTTGCTCAAAACCCTGAATGACGAGGGTTTTGACTGCGAAGCCGACGATGACTTCGAAAGCATCGCGCGATGGCTGGCACGCGGGCCGAAGCCAATGCAACACCCGACGATTTCGCTCACACGCAACGATTTCACCAAGGGCAGCGCATTCTGGACCTTCCTCCTTCAGGATGGGGAACGTCTGGGCCGGTTGGCTGCTCACTATTTCGAATTGAAAAACGAAGCTCTGGGCGACTATATCAGGCGCACGAGCAACGCTCAGTTTGGTGGCGGGCAACAGGTGGTGGATTTTGTCGCCCCTTCGATCTCGCAATTCATCAGCGGCAGGTTGATTTTCTTTGGTGACCTGCAAATCCCAAGAGACTTGCGTGTCAATCGCAAAACCCTGTCAGCCTATGCTCGGCTGACCATGGTTCTGGCAGGGATGACATGGCCCGATTTCAACTGGATGTATGCCTATGTCACCAAACAGCATGCCCGGCAGGCCGAACTTTACGGTTTCACCTATCGTGTACCGCGGGTGATCACATGGAAAAAGCCTGTACCAGAGGGCCGTGATGACACGCATGTTCTGGTCGCCATCCCCGCCGCCGATTTCTGGCACTTGTTAAGTACTGGCGAAATGAGTGAGCTTTGAAAACCCCAGGGTCAGCTTCTTACCGTCGACATCCGTTATTGGTGCCAGCAAACGACGATAGGTACCCTTGATACGAATGCCGTCGGACACGGTATCGATCTTCTTGTCGGTGATCGTGTAAGGCTTGTCCGCGCAATCAAGATGCGCCTTGATGATCTCCTGCCGGGTGGCCTCGTCATAGCTGTTTATCACCTCCATATAGGTTTCGACCTCAAGGATGCGAAAATACTTGGCCGAAAGGCTTTTCGGTCCGATCCGGTAGGGTGTCGGGGCAAGATCGCCAGGTTTGGCCGGGAGGTAGAGGTTCACCCAGTCGATCAGCTCTTTGCAATTGACCAGCGTGTTGTTGTTGGCGGTGAGCCAATCGAGCATGTCGTCGATGCTGACGTGATAGCCATGGTTGGTCATCGCTGCGACCTGTTTGTTCACCAGTTCGGACAATAGGCGGGCGGTCTCGATCTGAAGCGTATTCGCGTTGGGCGCGGGTTCGAAACTCATCGGCGCGGGACTGGCGGAAAAATGACTGAGCGGCAGATTGAGTGCCGTGGCGATACGATCAACCGTAGAAAAAGGGATCTCGCGCCGGTTATGGATTTGCGAATGCAGCGTGGAATAGCGCAGTCCGGCTTTTTTGCAGATCGCGGCAAGTGACTGGCCCCGCGATTTGCAGGCCTTCAGGATGAGATCGCCGAGATCCATCCGCCGCTCCACGTATGTGTATTCATCCGATGGTCGGATTGACACATAGCGCTGCTCTGGTCAACTCGTTCCCATGTTAAAGTGTGAACTTGGTGAGTGATGCTTCCGGCTTAACGGAGAAGTTTTTTAAGGGTGCCAATGTGAAGGGTGAAGACGGAATTGAACGACTTGAGATGGAACGCCGGGTGCGGGAAATTCTCGAAGAGACGGATCCGGAGCGGCAGCTGGCCTTGTCGCGCCAGCTTCGAGCCGGGGTATGGGATTTGATGAGTGAGCAGGACCGCGCGCGCATTCGAGAGGCGGGAATTGATATCCCGTCACAAGGGAGCGGCCTGCGACAAGTGAAGTAACTCCGTTTGACCGCGAGCCGAAAATCAACGCCCGGTGCCCTATCCGGCACCGGGCGTCTGCATCACGTCGTCGATCGTCCGGGACTCGGGCTTCAGCGGTCGCGGAACTGGGGCTCGCGCTTTTCCATGAAGGCGGCCATGCCTTCCTTCTGGTCTTCGGTGGCGAAGAGCGAATGGAAAACGCGGCGTTCGAACAACAGCCCTTCGCGCAGCGTGGTCTCGTAGGACCGGTTCACCGATTCCTTTACCGCCATCACCGTGATCATGCTCTTCTCGGCGATCTTGGCGGCGGCGCCCATGGCCTCTTCCATCAGCTTCTTGGCGGGAACCACGCGCGAAACAAGCCCGGCGCGCTCGGCCTCTTCGGCATCCATGAAGCGTCCGGTGAGATTCATGTCCATCGCCTTGGACTTGCCGATGAAACGGGTCAGGCGCTGGGTGCCGCCGAGGCCAGCCATGACGCCGAGATTGATCTCGGGCTGGCCGAACTTGGCGGTGTCGGCGGCGATCAGGAAATCGCATTGCATCGCCAGTTCGCAACCGCCGCCAAGGGCATAGCCCGCCACGGCGCCGATCACCGGCTTGCGCACCCGCTGCATGGTTTCGGTTTCGGGCGTGAACAGGTCTTCGGTGAAGACGTCGGTAAAGCTTTTCTCGCTCATCATCTTGATGTCGGCCCCGGCGGCAAATGCCTTTTCCGAGCCGGTCAGGACAATACAGCGCACCTTGTCGTTGGCTTGCGCCTCGGTCATTGCCTGGGCCAGTTCGCCAAGGAGCTGATCGTTGAGCGCATTGAGCGCATCCGGGCGATTGAGTTTGATGAGGCAGATGTGATCTTCTATTTCAACGATGATCGTCTCAAAAGCCATGGGATACGCTTTCCGCTGTTTCGCATGAAGCCGATTCCTTACCATTGTGGGCGCGCGGATCAAGCTATCTTTGGCATTGCGGACAGTGAAAACTTGAGCGCCCGGATTGGACGGTTCGCCGAATCGTTCCGCTGCAGCCGGGTGTGTGGCAAGGCGCGCCTTCGCGACCGTAGACATCGAACGCGTGCTGGAAATAGCCCAGCTCGCCGCTGGCCTGGCGGAAATCCTTCAGGCTGGATCCGCCCGCTGCGATGGCTTCGCCGAGCACGGTGCGGATGATGGGCACAAGCGAGGCCACGCGGGCAGCCCCGACCTGCCCGGCCTTGCGCGCGGGCGCGATATGGGCGCGAAACAGGGTCTCACAGACATAGATATTGCCCAGGCCGGCGACGACACGCTGATCCAGAAGCGCGGATTTGATTGGTGTGTTCCTGCCCTTGAGCGCAGCGACCAGATAGGTCTCGTCGAAAGTGTTGCAGAGCGGCTCGGGGCCGAGCCTGGCGAGGAGCGGGTGGGTATCGGCGGCGGCAGTGGACAGAAGGTCCATCGCGCCGAAGCGGCGCGGATCGTTGAAGGTGATCCGGGCACCGTTGTCCATATCGAGGATAACGTGATCGTGCTTTTCCTGTTGCGGATGGTTGTGGACAAACTGCCCCAGGGGATCGCCCGAGACGGTCATGCGGCCGGACATGCCCAAGTGGATCAACAGGGATTCGCCCTGATCGAGATCGGCGAGGATGTATTTCGAACGGCGGCGCAGGCGCTCGACCATGCGACCGGCAAGGCGATTGGCGAAATCAGCGGGAAAGGGCCAGCGCAGATCAGGGCGGTTGACCGTTGCCTGCAAAATCCGCGCGCCTTCCATCGACGGGGTGAGACCGCGGCGGACGGTTTCGACTTCTGGTAGTTCGGGCATCGACGTTTCCGGCTGTTGCGGCGCATTGTGCGCATGCTGCACCCGTTATAGAGAGAGGTTCGGAACCGGTAAGGCAAGACCCCAGAGGCTTAGATGAGCGACAAGACCACGCATTTCGGATTTCAGGATATCCCCGAGGCCGAGAAGGCCGGGCGGGTGCGGGGCGTGTTCGGATCGGTCGCGTCGAAATATGATGTGATGAACGATGCCATGAGCCTTGGTATTCACCGGCTCTGGAAAGACGCCATGATGGACTGGCTGGCACCGCGTCCGGGGCAGCGGCTGCTCGATGTGGCCGGGGGCACTGGTGACATCTCTTTCAGGTTTCTCAAACGGGCGGGCCACGGTCACGCCACAGTGCTTGACCTGACCGAGCCGATGCTGATCGAAGGCCGCAAGCGCGCCGAGGCCGAACAGATGGCAGACAGCCTCGATTGGGTGGTGGGCGATGCGATGGCGCTGCCCTTTGGCGACAACAGCTTTGACGTTTACACGATTTCCTTTGGCATCCGGAACGTGACCCGGCCGCAGGAGGCGCTGAACGAGGCGTTTCGGGTGCTGAAACCCGGTGGGCGGCTGATGGTGCTGGAATTCAGCCAGATCCCCAACGATCTGATGCAGAAGGTCTATGACCTTTACAGTTTCAATATCATCCCGAAGCTGGGAAAGATGATTGCGAATGACCACGACAGCTATCAATACCTTGTCGAATCCATTCGTCAGTTTCCTGATCAGGAGACATTCCTGGGGATGGTGGAACAGGCCGGGTTCGAGCAGGCGCGCTATCGCAACCTGAGCATGGGAATCGCCTGTCTGCATTCGGGCTGGAAGCTTTGAGAGGGCCGCACAACATCATCCGTCTGATCCGCACCGGCGCCACGCTGGAGCGGACCGGGGCGATGAAGGTGGTGCTCGATGCCTTTGACGCGCCCAAGCTGATGCGGGTGGTGCTGCGCGGGCTGGTCTGGCCGTTTCAATGGCTGGGCGAGAAGGGCGATCCTGAGATGCCGCCGGCGACACGCGCGCTGACTGCGCTGGGGCCGGCCTATATCAAGTTCGGCCAGATCCTGAGCACGCGGCCCGATGTGGTGGGCGATGAGCTGGCGGTGCAACTGAGGGTGTTGCAGGACAAGCTGCCGCCATTCCCTACCGAGCTGGCCAAGGCCGAAATCCGCGAGATGCGCGGCGTGGAAGTCGACCAGATCTTCGATGAATTCTCCGACGCGGTCGCCGCTGCCTCGATCGCACAGGTGCATCGCGCCCGGCTGCGCGAGACCGGCGAGGAAGTGGCGGTCAAGGTTCTGCGCCCCGGGATCGAGCGGGCGTTTCAGCGCGACATCGACGCATTCTATTTCGCCGCCGACGTGATCGAATTTCTCAGCCCGGCCTCGCGGCGGCTGAAACCGCGCGATGTGATCGCCCATTTCGAAGGGGTGGTGAAGGGCGAACTCGATCTGCGGCTCGAGGCCTCATCGGCCAGCGAATTTGCCGCCAACACGTCAGAAGACGCGGGTTTCCGCCTACCGGAAATTATCTGGGCCCATTCCAATCGCCGGGTGATGACGATGAGCTGGGCCGAGGGCGTCCCGCTGGGCGACAATGCTGCGCTGCGGGCCGCGGGCCATGATCTGCATGCCCTGGGCGAACGGGTCTTGCAGCTGTTTCTGAGACATGCCCTGCGCGACGGCTTTTTCCACGCCGACATGCATCAGGGCAATCTCAAGGTGGCGGCGAACGGCGATATCCTGGCCTATGATTTCGGCATCATGGGCCATATCGACGAATACACCCGCCGGGTCTATGCCGAGATCCTCTATGGCTTCATCCAGCGCGATTACAAGCGCGTGGCCGAGGTCCATTTCGAGGCCGGTTATGTTCCGGCCGATCGCGATGTCGACGAATTCGCGCGGGCATTGCGGGCCGTGGGAGAGCCGATTTTCGGAATGAATGCCAGCCAGCTTTCGATGGGGAGGCTGCTGAGCTATCTGTTTGAAGTCACGGAGCGTTTCGGAATGGAGACGCGCACCGAGCTGATCCTGCTGCAGCGCACGATGGTGGTGGTGGAAGGGGTTGCACGATCGCTTTCGCCGCAGCTCAACATCTGGGACGTGGCCAAGCCGATCGTCGCGGATTACATCAAGGGGTCGCTGGGGCCGAGAGCTGTGCTGCGCGATCTGACGAAGGCCGCGCAGGTGCTGGCGCGGTTCGGTCCGCGTCTGCCGGGGCTTGTCGAGTCGATGCTGATCCGCCAGAGCGAGCTCGATGCGCCGAAGAAGCGCGCCGAGAAACGCTGGCGAGGGGCGACGCTGTGGTTGCTCTCGGGGGTGACCGTCGGGGCTGTGGCAACCGCTCTGGCGGTGGCATTGTGAGAGTCGCGACACGGCGGAAGGACAGGCTGGGCATTATTGCGACAGTAGCGCAATCAGACCGTTGGCGCCGCATGTCGCAACTGTTCATTCGTGCAGGATTTCCGTAAACTCGCAGGAACCTATGGAGCGGTAGGATATTTGACATGCGGGTGCGGACTTCTTTTGCGGCGATCGCGGCAGTTTTTATGGGGCCAGGACTGGCGTCGGGCGAGACTCTCCTTACCTATTCGAAGAACATGTACGGCACGCCAGGCGGGCTGATCGACATGCCGACGGCAGAGATGGCGCCGGATGGCGAATTGGCAGGTACAATCGCGCATTTTGGCGGCACCACCAAATCCACACTGACGTTTCAGATTCTGCCGCGCCTCACCGGCTCGTTCCGCTATTCCGCGCTGAAAGAATACCGGCCCGGGCGGGGTATCCCAGGCGCCAGTCTCTATCCGAATTCGAAGTATTACGACCGTTCATTTGACTTGCGCTATCAACTGCTGACCGAAGGCACATATCGCCCAGCCGTGGCCGTCGGCCTGCGCGATTTCATCGGCACCGGTCTCTATTCTGCGGAATACCTGGTGGCGACGAAGTCGATCGGCTCGCGGCTGCGGGTCACCGGCGGGCTGGGTTGGGGCCGGTTGGGCAGCTATGACAGCTTTTCCAGCACCGGTACGCGCCCGCCTACGGGCAATATCGGGTCGGGCGGCAACCTGCGCACCGATCGGTGGTTTCGCGGGCCGGTATCGGCCTTTGGCGGGGTCAGTTATCAGGCCACCGACCGTTTGAGTTTCAAGGCAGAGTATTCCACGGATGCGTATCTCGAAGAACGCGGCGGCGGCACGGATCGGGGTTCCAACATGTTCCAGCGCAAGAGTCCGTGGAACTTCGGGATGGACTACCGGGTCGGTCGGGCGGTGAATGTCGGGGCCTATTACCTTTACGGTTCGGAAATCGGCGTGAAGATTTCGATCGCACTCGATGCCAAGGGATCGCCAGTGCCGGGCGGTTCGGAAACCGCGCCTTTGCCGGTCGCAGTGCGCCCGCAATTCTCGGCCCGTGATCTGGGCTGGACTGTCGAACCGGGCCGGGCTGCAAGCGCTCAGGCCGACGTGGCCAAGGGGCTGGCCAATGAGGGCATTGTGCTGGAGGGCATTCAATTGAATGCCAGCAGCGTGCGTGTGCTGGTGCGAAATCCGCGCTATGACGTCGAGGCGCAGTCAATTGGCCGGACCGCACGGGTGCTGAGCCGAACCATGCCGGATTCCGTTGAAGAATTTACCATCGTGCAGACCCATAACGGTATGCCAACGGGCGCCGTCACGATGAAACGCTCGGATATCGAGCGGCTGGAAAATGCGCCGGCCAGCAACATGCTGCAAGAGGTTACTTTCAGCGGTGCGGCGGATGCCTGGGACGGGATCAACCCGCTGCCCGGAACCTATCCGCGGCTCAGCTGGAGCCTTGGTCCTTATACCAAACTGAGCGTGTTCGATCCCGACAACCCGGTGCGTGTGGATGTCGGGGTAAAGCTGGATGCCGATTACTATGTCGCGCCTGGATGGGTGATTTCCGGCGCAGTGACGGTGAAGGCGGCGGGCAATGTGGGCGATCAGGTGCCCGGGCGCGCACCCACAGGCATTGGCGGCGGAACGCTGCCGAAGGTGCGTTCGGAAGCGGCCAAATACGCGCGCACGAACGATCCGCAGATTCAGTATCTGACCATCGCGAAATACGGACGGCTTGGCGAAGACCTGTATGGGCGGGCGACGCTGGGCTATCTCGAATCTATGTATGCCGGCGTTTCCGGCGAGCTTCTCTGGAAGCCCGCGACCAGCCGTCTCGCGCTTGGGGTCGAGATGAACTATGTCGCCCAGCGCGATTACGACCAGCTCTTCGGTCTGCGCAGCTACGAGATCGCGACCGGGCATGTGTCGGCCTATTACGATCTCGGCAACGGTTTCCATGGTCAGCTCGACATGGGGCGCTATCTCGCCGGCGATTGGGGCGCGACCCTGTCGCTGGACCGCGAGTTCGACAATGGCTGGAAAGTGGGCGCATATGTCACCAAGACCAACGCTTCCGCAGCGGCTTTTGGCGAGGGTTCGTTTGACAAGGGCATCCGCATCACCGCACCGTTGAGCTGGGCCATCGGCAGCCCGACAAAACGCAAGAACAATATCGTCATCCAGTCGCTCTCACGCGATGGCGGCGCACGGCTGAACGTCAACGGACGGCTCTATGAAAACGTGCGGGGAACCCATCGCCCCGACATGGCGAAGACCTGGGGGAGGTTCTGGAGATGAGCATGTTTCGAGCCGTCACTCTGATCGCCGTGCTGGTCGCAGTCGCGGCATGTGGCAATCGAACCGATCAAGGCGCTTTCCTGAAATCCGCGCGCTCGGGCGCACTGAAGAAAGCGGGACAGGGCAGTACTGCCAGTCCCGCCGAGGTGGCGGCAGCCGTGAAGGCCTCGCTGGCTGCCACGGATGCTCCGCTGGCGTTGGTTGCGCTGGAGGGGCGGAAGGCTACGTCGATCCTCACACGGATCGAACAAAACGGCGCTTACGAAACATGGGCGACGCCGGATCGGCGCTCGATCACCATGCGCGGCGGGATTGTCACCGCCACGCGGGGGCTGGGCAACGACATGATGTCATCGAGCCTCGGGCAGAGCCTGGCCCTGATTTCGGGGCGTAAGGCAGGTACGGCTACGCGCGCGATGCGTTTCCTCGATGGCGAAAATCACACTGTAGAGCTGGTTCTGAGCTGCGATTATGTCCGTGGCGGCGGCAAGCGCCTGTCGGCGGGCGAGCTGAGCAATGTGGCGACGACGCAGATGACAGAAACCTGTGCGGCGGGCACGACGCAGTTTACCAATTCTTATCTCGTCGACGGGCGCGGGCGGATTGTTCATTCACGGCAATGGCTTAGCCCGACCAGCGGGCATATGCTGATCCAGCCGCTCAGATAGTTCCACAGAGTACAAGGCAAAAGAAAATGGCGGCCCCTGGAGGCCGCCATGAAGCGATTTCAGTCGCGTCCGGATTACTCGGTTGCGAAATCAGCTGTCGTCTGTCGAGGCGATGACGATGATGAGAGCGATGCCTGCGATAGCTGCAAGGCCTGCACCGCCGGCACCCAAGTCGAGGCTGCCTTGAGTCGAAACGAACGGATCTTGGGTTTTGGTCTCTGCAGCAACCGGTGCGGCGGTTGCTACGGCCAGAGCAGCAGCGGCTGCAATGATCGAAAGTTTTTTCATAATGTTCTCCAAACCATAGTTAAGCCGACCGAAATCGGCGCGACCGGTCCCAATATCGCATAGATTCAACACCGTTGAAACATCAATTGAGAAATTTGCCACGAATTGGCGGATTCTGCCGGAATTCTGGAATGCTGCAGTTCAAGATATTGATTGAAAACGATTTTTACTTGGATGCGGGAGATGCAGATTGAGCGGCGCGCAATAAGTCGGCGCAGTTGTTGCTCTGTGGTCACAAACGCCTGGCATGATAGTACGGCGGGTGCGCGAACCGACCGCAGACCTGGCAGGTGGCGATCGCGAATCGCGGGTTCAGACTCTAGCGTGGCTAGAACCGCTCATGGTTCAGCCTTTGAACCAGTGTTGTTCCATCGCCATGACCGGACGATATCCGGTAGCGGTCCTCGTTGCGCGCCAGAGACAATGCAGCGCCCCTGCACCTCGGAAACAGGTGCATTGACCTGTTTTCTTGCGAGCTCGCGACATGGCGGCGATAGGCAGCAAGAAGATTCGACACCCTTTGCATGATTGTGACCCCCAGGGAGGATTGCATTGGGCGGTAGCTGAATGAAAAATTGCCCGCTCGCTCCGGCACCGAGCGTGGCAAACAAGGAAGGCGATGCCGATTTCGACACCGAACAAACTGTCCGGAACCTAACCCCAGGCAGCAAGGCGAAAGCGCCAGAAAAAGCAGCCTAGCCTCAATCTGACCGAACGCGGCCAGTTTGGCGTCACCGCTCAGGCTGCGCCGAGGGTTTGCGCGGGATTGGTCTCGACCGGTGGACGGCTATCAGAGGCGACCGCAGAGGTCGACAAGTTGATCGTCATCGACCTCGATTTGCCCGTGCGGTCGCCGCCAGTGTCGAAGGATCACGACGGGTTGCGCAACGCCATGACATCGGACGAATAAACCGGAACCCCGCCCTCGAGAATTAGCGCGATCGTGCCGTTGTAGATTTGGGCTTCGGTCACGTTGGCATACCCTTCCACCGGAGAGGTGCCGAGCAGCGACCCTGCAGCATGGTTTTCGACCTCGAAGGAATAGATCCCCGCATCGAAGGGCTGACCCGTGGCATCGACACCAGCCCAAGTGATTTCCTCACCGGTGAGGCCGATCTGTTCGCGCGCCACTTCATTGCCCGCTTCGTCGCGCACCACCAAATAGGCCTCATCCGCCAAGTTGGCGATCAGGGGTGTCAGCGCGATCGGGCTGCCATTGAATTGCATCGGTGCGGAAGTGCGGGCCTCCATCCCGACCCACCCGGCCAATTGCGTGATGCCAGTGTCGGTCATCTGGGAAATGAGATGGTTCAGCAGATCGTTGGTCAGCACTTGCTGCTCGACCGAGGAGAAGGTCGCAAGCTGAACCGCGTAGTCAGAGCTGTCGATAGGGTTCAACGGATCCTGGTTTGTCATCTGTGCTGTCAGCATTTCCAGGAAGGTCTGAAAATCCGAGCTGATCATCCGGTTGTCAGCGGCTGCCGCGTTATTCGCAAGGGCCGATTGAGCGGCACCATTGGACGTGGTGGAGGAAACTGAATTGAGCATGTGTCTTCCTTTTTTTTTTGATTGGTCAGAAACGTAAGTCGAGGCCGTTGGAGCCAGGCCGCGCCGACGGAGCGCGCGCGATTGCCGCCGAAGCCACATCGGCGTCGACCAAAGCATCATCGACCGAGTTCTGCGAAGCCGGGCGTGAGGTGTCATCGTCGCGCTCAGGAGTGCCGAAGTCGAACTGAAGGTTGCTGTAGCCGAGTTCCTGAAACTCCTCGGCCAGGAGATTGATGTGACGGCGCATGAGGTCGAGCGTTTCGCCGCGTTCGGCAACGATGGACACCACCATTGTGCCGTCTCCGGGCGTCAAGGAAAGGCGGACCCGGCCAAGCTCTTCCGGGTTGAGGCGCAGTTCGACCTGTCCGCCGGATTGGGCGGACGAAGCCGACGCGAGCTGCAAGCCGATGTGACGGGCCAACTCCGGGCGACCGGAGGTGTGTGCTCCCAAAGTCGGCACGACGAAATTCGCAGCCTCGCGGGCGGGCGCGGTTGCGGCGAAGCTGACGCTTTCAGCGTCGTTTCCAGGTTGATCCGACCCGGCAAACAAACCTGTTTGAGAAACGAGCGTTTGCATCTGTGCACTGGGAACGGGCACCTTTCAGAACAAGCTTTGCGCTTGCGTTGTTCTGATCCAGAGTCCAGTCGCGCGGATTTGGCAGGTCGAGAACGATCCGTGTAAAGCCGTCATGCTCGCCGGAGCGAACGGCAATGGTTTCTGCATGCAGGTCTTCGGGGACCGCCCAGGAAAGCAGTGCAACGGCGAGGGTGTGAGCAACTAAACTGATCGATCTCATGCGGCATCCTGCTTAACGGCTTTCAGGGCTTCCTCCAGATCGCCAAAGCTGGGGCGGCAATGAGACGGTGTGTTCTGGCGGCCCACTTCGATACAGATGTTGGTGGCGTGGTTGTGCAGGTTTGCGATCAGAACTTCGCGAATGAGCTGATAAAAATGCCCATCTTCTTCGGTCACTGCCTTGACCTTTGTTGAGAACGGACCGACCAGGCCGTAGGCAAGAAACACACCAAGAAAGGTGCCAACCAGCGCGCCGCCGATCATCTTGCCCAGTATTTCCGGCGGTTGATCAATCGATCCCATTGTCTTGATCACCCCGAGAACTGCCGCAACGATTCCAAGGGCCGGCAGGCCATCGGCCATGGTCTGCAACGCGTGGCTGGAATGCAGGGCGTGATGCAGGTTTGCTTCCATTCGCTTGTCGAGCACTTCCTCCACCTGATGCGGATCGTCGTAATTCATCGACGCCGAACGCATCGTGTCGGAAATCAGGTTGATCGCCTCCATATCGGTCAGGATCTTGGGGTACCGCTGAAAAATCGGACTTTCTTCTGGCGCTTCGATATGTTCCTCGATGGCCACAGGGTTTGAACGCGCCAAGCGTATGAGTTCGAACAAAAGGCAGAGCAGGTCACGATAATCCTCATGTTTCCACTTCGGGCCTTTGAAGACCTTGCCGATATCCTTGAGCGTGTGTTTGACCGCCGGGATGTCATTGGAAATCAGAAACGCGCCGATGGCGGCGCCACCGATCATCATCAATTCAAAGGGCAGGGACTTGAGGATGATGGCCAGCTTGCCACCGGCAAGGATATAGCCGCCAAAGACCATGACGAAGATAATGGCAATGCCAACGAAGCCGATCATGTGCGCGCTGCCCTCTTGAATTCCGCTGCCACGAGTGTCGCCGATTCCAGTTAACAATCCCTCATCAAGCGCCGCTATTCCTTGGGCACAGACGCATTGCGGCCGGCCAGGATCGCGGAGATTGTGTAAGCGGTCTGCGGGGTCAGCCCCGCCAAAATGGCAGCAGCGGCTTCCGGACGCATACGGCCAAGGAACCCGGCGGAAAAGGCCGGGTCCATTTCTTCGAAGAGCGCCGATGCATCCTTGGGTTTCATGTTCTCGTAAACCGAGGTGAGGTTGGTCAGATCGTTCTCGGAGGCGGAATCAGCCAGCGCGAGAGTCTTGCGCAACTCGTCTTCTGCGAGGGTCAATGCGGCCATCTTTTCGGTGATTTTCTGATCGACCAGGGTCAGCGCTTTCATGCGGGCGCGGATCTGGAACTCGCGTTCTTCCAGCTGCTGTTCGCGCTCGCGAAACGCGGTGAGCATGTCGGCGATGTCAGGAGGGGGCGGGCAGCTCGCCGGTTCCGCTTTAGTGGGCTGGAGTTCGGCTGTCGCGGTGGGGCTGCTCTGCTTGGCAAAAGCTCGTCCGGCGTCATGCCCGACGCGGATGAACGCCGAACTCAACAACAGCGCTGCAATCATGACAAGCGTACGCCGCCTAGGCCGGGCTGCCCGCCGCTTCCTTATCTGTTTGGGCGCAGGATCCGCGTTCATGTCGCACGCTCTTCTCTTGGGTGACGGAAGAAGACGGTTTCCTGCTCCGGATTTGGTGTTGCCGCCAAAGGCGGCGTCCGGGATGGTCGCGGCTCCGCCGCCGCAATCGGCTCTGGCAAGTCATGCATTGATGCGACCAGCAGTTCGAGCCTCTTGGCCACGTCTTCGGCACGCTCGGTCAAATCATCGAGCGATTCGGTCGATGAAACTGCGGTCGACTGGGCGTTGACCAGGGTTTTGGTCAGATCGTCGACCTGCGCTGATAAAACCGCGACCGCTCCGCCGACGCCGGTTTCCAGATCGTTGAACCGTGTAAGCCGTCGTGCCAGCACGAAACAGTAGAGCCCGGCGCCAAGGGCGCCTGCAACCAGCAAAATATCGGCAATCATCTCCATCTCTGTTCCCTCAGTTTAGTACGAATTCCATGATTAGAAGATCGTTGACCCGGCCTGCGCCGGTCACGATTTGAATACGCCGCAGCATCTGCGAACGAAGGCGTACGAGCGCGGCGGCATCGGCGAGATCTGCTATTTCCAACGCGCGCAAATAGCTGTTGAGCACATCGACAACCCGCGGCAACAGCATCTCGACGTCCGCCTTGTACTCTAATGGCACTTCCAGTTGTGCGCGGAATCGCAAGTGTTGCGATGCCGCTCCAAGCCCGAGCGAAATCACCATCGGGTCAACCGCGACAAAGGCGACATTGGGCATATCGCCGACGGATTTGCCCTCATGGCTATCGGCATGACCCGTGTCCTGCGCGGTTTCGCCGTGCGATTCGCCGCTCAACAGCAGGCCGGAATAAGCGGCGTAGAATCCGCCTCCACCACCTATCAAAGCCATTACAAAGCCAATGATCAAAGGTAGTTTCGACCTCTTTTTCGGGTTGGTGTCCGCACTCCCCTCAGGAGTTTTGTCGGTCTCTGACATTCTCGTTCCCAGCTGGTTGATGAGATCTGTATAACCCGGGCGTTCCTAACCGATTGTTAAGCCTGATCGGCGAAACATGGGCTGAAGTCGGCAGAACGCCGGGTCAGAGATCCTGTGAAACCGGAGGCAGACCGTTGCAGCAATTACAGAATGTATGGTTGTCGCTTGATACTCGTCGCCGCGTGGTTGTTGTTTTAGCGGCGATTGCAGTATTCGTTGCCGTGATTGTGATGTCGCGTATGGCCTCCAAGCCCAGCCTAAGCCTGCTTTATTCCGGTCTGGAAAGCGGAACCGCAGGCGAGGTCGTGCAAGCACTGGAGGCGCGCGGTGCAGTTTTCGACGTGCGCGGCGGTGCGATTTTCGTCGAATTGGCCAAACGCGATGAGCTGCGTATGACGCTTGCCAGCGAAGGCCTGCCCAGCAACAACGCGAAGGGGTATGAATTGCTCGATTCGCTTTCCGGTTTCGGCACCACATCGCAGATGTTCGATGCAGCCTACTGGCGCGCCAAGGAAGGCGAGCTGGCACGCACTATCGTGTCGAGTCCCCTGATCGCGGGTGCGCGGGTACACATCGCCAATGCCGGATCCAACCCGTTTCAACGCAACGTCACGCCCAGCGCGTCGGTGTCGATCACCTCGGCAGGCGGAGGGCTGTCGGCCAATCACGCGAAAGCGTTGAAATTCCTCGTGGCATCGGCCGTGGCGGGGTTGTCTCCAGATGATGTCTCGGTAATCGATGGCAAGGGCGGGTTGATCGGTACCGGTGATGATCCGGGGAAAGCCAGCACGAGCGATGATGTGGCTGCAAAACTGCGCGAACGAGTTCAAAACCTGGTGGAAGCACGGGTGGGCTATGGCAACGCAGTCGTCGAGGTGAGCGTCGAAACGGTAACCGAGAGCGAATCAATTCGACAAAAGACCTTCGATCCGTCGAGCCGAGTGGTGATCAGCACAGATACCGAGGAGCGTTCGAACAATGCCACCGAATCGGGTGTTGGGGATGTAACCGTCGCATCGAATCTGCCAGACGGAGATGCCGCGAAGGGCGAAAACAATACCAGCCAGAACAGCGAAACCCGTGAAAGGGTGAACTACGAGGTATCGGAAACCCAACGCGAAGTTATCCGCCAACCAGGCTCGATCAAACGGTTAAGCGTCGCAGTCCTCGTGAACGGTACGTTGGCGACAGGTGCGGATGGAGCGGAAAATTTCGCGGTTCGCCCTGAGGAAGAGCTTGCAACGCTGCGGGAATTGGTGGCTTCGGCGGTCGGGTTCGACGATGCGCGCGGCGATGTGATTACCATCAAGTCCATGGCGTTTGAACCGCTTGCCGAAGCCGGCAGCACAGCGGGACCCGGATTTTTCGCGGGTTTGCACCTGGATATGATGTCTCTGATTCAGATCGCTGTACTCGCCCTTGTTACACTCATCCTCGACCTGTTCGTTTTGCGTCCGATATTGTCCCGTCCGCCTGTTACGCCGGCCCCGGCGTTGGCCGCGCCTAGCCGCTTGGGTGCGACTCGCTCGGCAATGAGTGCCGACTCGGCCCTTGAGCCGCTGACAGGGGTCATCGACGACGACGATGCCGATCTGCCCGATCTGGCAGTTGTCGGCGATGGTGAGGGCACAATGCGGAAAAAGGCGGTTGGCTTTGACAGAGATGGAGGCAATGCGCCGGCTGATCCGGCAGAGCGGCTGCGCAATCTCATTGGCGAACGGCAGGATGAAACTGTGGAAATCCTGCGTAGCTGGCTTGAAACCCGCGAGGAGAACGCCTGATGTCGATCGCGCATTTGCTTGAAGAATTCGATGATCGGGACGACGAAGGATCGGCCATTTCAATGTCGGAAATGAAGCTTGAGGAAGAAAAGCTTCAGGCTTTTGAACGTGGTTACGGCGCGGGGTGGGAAGACGCTTCGAAGGCTGAGGCTGGAGATCGAGAAAAGGTGAAAAGCGATTTCGCCAACAACCTGCGGGAGCTTTCATTCACGTATCATGAGGCCTACGGGAAAATGGTTAAATCGCTGGAACCACTACTCAATCGGATCGTCACATCGGTGTTGCCCGACCTGGCGCGCAAGAGCCTCGGCCCGCAGATTTCCGAGATTCTGCAAGAGGTGGCGAATACGGTGGGTGAACAAGCCGTCGAAATTGTGGTCGGCCCTGGCAACGGTGATCTCGTCCGCGAAATGCTGGGCAATCAGACTGGCTTTCCCCTGCAAGTGGCCGAAGAGCCGTCATTGGGCGAGGGGCAAGCCTATATCCGGTTCGGCGATGCCGAGAGACAGATCGATTATGACGATGTTCTGGTGGGCGTTTCCCGCGCCGTCGAGGCGTTTTTTCACGAGCTAGACCAATCCATCGAGAGCGAGGTGCAAGATGCCGGATAGTACGGAATCGAAAGAATCAAAGGCAAAGGACCGGTCGGGTCTTTTTTCCTCAGTGCCCATCGAAATCACGATCTCGGTAGGCAAGGCGCGACCTCTGATCCGGGATCTTCTCTCGTTCGGGACGAATGCCGTGTTGCCACTCGATACGCGGGTGGACGATCCGGTCGAGCTTTTTGTCGGTGATCGGTTGATCGCCCGAGGCGAACTGGAGGAAATGGACGGCGAAAACGAGGGGCAACTGGCCGTGCGTCTGACCGAGGTGCTCGAATTGGGAAGCGGCCTGGAATGAGTCGTCGGCTGACGCAAGCACAACTGTTACTCGTTGCCGGGCTTGCCGTATTCGCAACAGTATGGCCGCAAGCCCTTGCCGCACAGGAATTCTCATTCTCTTTCGAAGAAGGCGGATCGCTGAGCGGGCGAACCATCCAGTTGATCTTGCTCATTACGGTGCTGAGCCTGGCGCCGGGCCTGGCAATAATGGTGACCTGCTTTCCGTTTCTCGTCACCGTGCTATCGATCCTGAGGCAGGCGATCGGGCTTCAGCAATCGCCGCCCAACATGCTGATCGTCAGCCTGGCGTTGTTCCTGACCTATTTCGTAATGGAGCCGGTTTTTTCCGAGGCCTGGACGCGCGGTATCGCGCCGCTTGTCGCCGAAGAGGTTGAGATTGATGTAGCCTTCCCGGAAATCATAGCCCCTTTCCGAGTGTTCATGGCAGCGCGGCTGGATCCGGACACCTTTGCGGCCATGGCGGCGTTGCGGCCCGATGTCAGCGAGCTGACCCCGAGCCCGGATGCCGAGCTATCGGTGCTGATTCCGAGCTTCCTTTTGTCGGAGATTTCGCGGGCGTTCCAGATCGGTTTTCTGATCTTCCTGCCGTTTCTGATCATTGACCTGGTGGTCGCGGCGATCCTGATGTCCATGGGGATGATGATGGTGCCGCCCGCCATTGTTTCGCTGCCGTTCAAGCTTTCGTTTTTCGTCATCGCCGACGGGTGGAGTCTGATCGCCAGCAGCCTGGTGCGGAGCTACTTCTGAGGCGCGTAGCGCCAAACGGCTCATTCGAAGGGTTCAGCGGCGCCCTTCGCGCAGCCATGCCGAGACGATAAAGAAGGCTGCCAGCGCAAGGACGAGCCATTCCGGCAGCAGCCGAACTTGCGCAACTCCGGTCGTGCGATAGGCGTTGCGCGGGGTCAGTCCAAGCCAACCGTTGCCCGCCGCCGGGCGACCCGCGCGGACATGGCGCAGGCTCGGCATACCGTTGTCCAATACCGCGACGCCGCCTCGTTGGTTCGCCACAAGCGGTGCGAGAGTTTCGGCACTGGCCACCGTTTCGACATATTCACGCGGGGCGCTGGGGCCAAGTCCGACCACGGCGGTTTCGTCGCCATTGCTCAGGCGGTAGAGGCCGATCTCAGCGCCTTCGTAGCTGGCTTCAAAGCGGCCCGGCTCGGTCTCGACAGGGGCAAGTTCGGTTTCTTCGCCGGAGGGCGAAGTCACGACCACGGAACTCGTGCTTTCCGACAGGGTGCGGCGAATGATGCGCATCGACTGTCCATTGGGTTCGGCCCAAAGCGATTCTTCCTCGAGTTCTGGCTCCTTCATCATCCAATGCGCCAGGCGGCGGAGCAATTCGAGCTGAGGCCCTCCGCCTTCGAATCCGCGACTCCAGAGCCAAGCGTGATCCGAAGCCAGCAATGCGACCCTGCCCTCGCCGACGCGGTTGAGGACCAGCAAAGGGGCGCCCTCGAAGCCCGACATGATCACGTCGCCTGCGTCGGCCTCGACCTCGATCTGGCGCATCCAGCGACCCCAGTTTTCCAGACCTTCTTCAGGTGCCAGTCCGGCTGTCACGGGATGGCGCTGCCCAAGATCGGTTACCTCGGGACGAAAACCCTGTTCAATCACCCGCGCTGTTGGGCTGGCCGGCAGGATTTCAGCGAGTGGTGAGCGATAGATGCTGTCGGCACTGGCAAAATCCGGCCCTGCAGCGATCAGGATCGCACCGCCGTTCTCGGCATAGGAGCGCACGTTTTCCAGATAGATCGAAGGCAGAATGCCACGCCTCTTGTAACGGTCGAAGACGATCAGATCAAAATCCTCTATCTTCTCCAAAAACAGTTCGCGCGTGGGAAAGGCGATCAGCGACAACTCGCTAACGGGAACGCCATCCTGCTTTTCCGGCGGTCGCAGAATCGTGAAATGTACCAGGTCAACCGAGCTGTCGGATTTCAGGAGGTTGCGCCAGGTTCGCCCGCCCGGGTGTGGTTCGCCTGAGACCAATAACACGCGTAGCCGATCGCGCACGCCGTTGATCTGGACCAGCAGGGTATTGTTGCGCCCGGTCAATTCGCCATCGGCCATTGGCACATTGAACTGCAACACATTGCGCCCACCATGCGGCAAGGAAACCGGCAGCTCGATTGATTGGTCAACAGGAACCTGAAACACCATCGGCTCGCCGCCATCGACGGCGATCTCGAGCGCGGTGTGAGTCAGACCCTCAGGCACCTGGCCCTGGTCTTCGATCCGGAGAGTCAAAGTTATTTCCTCTCCCAGAATGGCATAGGCAGGGGCGTTTTCGATTATGATGCGGCGATCCCAATCAG
>CBDUGF010000028.1:0-33758 GCA_965366835.1 uncultured Rhodobacterales bacterium | reverse complement strand
AGTTCGAGGCACAGGAGAAGAACTAGTAGGGCCATAGTAGGGCCCGTGGCCGCTGTAGCTCAGATGGTAGAGCACGTCATTCGTAATGATGGGGTCGGGGGTTCGAGTCCCTTCAGCGGCACCACTTCGGTCAACGCTCCGGCCCCAGAGCACGGCATCGGCGGCATGGCCCTGGCATAATCCTCGGCCAGCAAAAGCGCCAATCCGCGGTTGAGCTCGTAATTGCGCACCTGGCTGCGCCCGGTTGCCATGATCCGGGGTTTTCCGGGGTGAAGGCGCCGGGGAATTCCAGCCTGTTCCGGTCCGGGGGCGCCCGCCGATTGCCATCCGCCGCGCCGGGATGTAACAGGGGCGCCATGTTCCTCAGGTACGGGGCCGTTCATGGCAAACCACCTCTACAAGCGCGACCTCCCCGATGGGCTCGATCTCGGGCCGATCGTGGCGATTGATTGTGAAACCATGGGCCTGATCCCCGCTCGCGACCGGCTTTGCGTGGTGCAGATGTCGGGCGGCGATGGCGATGCTCATCTGGTGCAGATCGAACAGGGCCAGAGCGAGGCGCCCAATCTTTGCGCCATGCTGGCCGATCCGGATGTGCTCAAGCTGTTTCACTTCGGCCGCTTCGATATCGCCGTGCTGCTGCATCGCTTCGGCGTGCTCACCGCGCCGGTCTATTGCACCAAGATCGCCTCCCGGCTGGGGCGGACATATACCGACCGGCACGGGCTGAAATTCCTGCTCCAGGAGATGTTGAATGTCGACATCTCCAAGCAGCAGCAGATGTCCGACTGGGGTGCCGAGGAGTTAACCGAGGCGCAGCTTGCCTATGCCGCCTCCGACGTGCTCTATCTCCACGCCCTGCACGAAAAGCTCGAGGAGCGGCTGGCGCGCGAAGGCCGCAGCGATCTGGCGCAAGCGTGTTTCCGCTTTCTTCCGGCCCGGGCCCAGCTTGATCTGGCCGGTTGGCCGGAATCGGATATCTTCGCCCATACCTGAGGCGTACCCCAATCCGCCCATGATCGAGCGGCACAACAAAACGGCAGCCCATGCCCGTAAGTGACAATTTCTACTCCCGGATGGTGGCGTGGCTGAAGATCCTTTTGCCGCTGGCCGCGCTGGGCCTGCTGTCGACCCTGTTCCTGCTGTCCGAGAACATCGACCCGACCACGACGATCCCGTTCACCACCATCGACCTGCGCGAACGCGCCGCCTCCGAGCAGGTGACTGCGCCCGAATTCGCCGGCGCCTCCCGCGATGGCGATCTGATCACCTTTCGGGCGGTTTCGGCCCGGCCCGATCTGCAGCGGAGCTCGCGGCTCTATGCCGAAATGCTCAACGCCCGCATCGATCTCTCTTCCGGCACGGTGATCACCTTCAGCGCCGAGGGCGGCGTCGTCGACGAGACCATCGACCGGGCCGAACTTGTCGGCGATGTGATCATCGAAAGCTCGATCGGCTACCTGGTCAAGACCGACAGGCTGATTTCGGGCATGCGCAAGATTCACGCCGAAACCCCGGGGCCGATCGTGGGTTTCGGCCCGCCGGGCGAATTCTCCGCCGGGCGCATGCTGATCACCGCGGGCGAGGTCGACGACAACGTGCAAATGCTTTTCACGCAGGGTGTGAAGCTGCTATACGATCCATCAGACCCAAAGGAATAGCTCCGTGCCGATGATCCGTTCTATTGCCGTTGTTCTGGCCCTGGTTCTTTGCCCCGCCGCCGTGCTGGCCCAGGGTGCGCAGATCGCCTTCGGCGATGTGACCCAGGACACCTCGCAGCCCGTCGAGGTGACCGCCGACAACCTGGCCGTGGACCAGAACGACGGCACCGCGGTTTTTACCGGCAACGTGCTGATCGGTCAGGGCAAGATGCGGCTCTCGGCGCCCCGGGTGCAGGTCTATTACGATCAGGACGGTAACCGGATCGAACGGATGGTCGCGTCCGGCGGGGTCACCCTGGTCAGCGGCGATGATGCGGCCGAGGCGCAGAATGCCGATTACAAGATCGACACCGGCATGATCCACATGCAGGGCGATGTCCTGCTGGTGCAGAAGAAATCCGCCATCACCGCCGAGCGGATGACGGTCGATACCAAGGCGGGCACCGCGCGGATGGAGGGCCGGGTCAAGACCGTGCTGCAATCCGGTGACTGAGGCGGCGGCACCCTCGGCCCCCGGCCTGACGGTGACGGAAGGCTCGCCGGGCCTGCGGGTCGAAAACCTGCGCAAGAGCTACAAGAAACGCGTGGTGATCCGCGAGATGTCGATGCAGCTCGATCGCGGCGAGATCGTTGCCCTGCTCGGCCCCAATGGCTGCGGCAAATCCACCGTGTTCTACATGATCTGCGGCTTGATCTATCCCGAGGGCGGGCATGTGATCGTCGATGGCCGCGATGTCTCCGGTCTGCCGATGTATCGCCGTGCCAAGCTCGGCATCGGCTATCTGCCGCAGGAAATGTCGATCTTTCGCGGCATGAGCGTCGAGGACAATATCCTTTCGGTGCTGGAAATATCGGTGCCCGACCGGCACAAGCGCCGCGAGCGGCTCGAAGAGCTGCTGTCGGATTTTTCCATCGAGCATCTGCGCCGCGCCCCCGCGATGGCGCTTTCGGGCGGCGAGCGGCGCCGGGTCGAGATCGCCCGCTGCCTCGCCGCCGATCCGAAATATCTGCTGCTCGATGAGCCCTTTGCCGGGGTCGATCCGATCTCGGTGGCCGATATCCGCCATCTGGTGGCCGATCTGAAAAAGCGCGGCATCGGGGTTCTGATCACCGATCACAATGTGCGCGACACGCTCGAAATCGTCGATCGCGCCTATATCCTGCATGACGGCAAGGTGCTGATGTCGGGTTCGCCAGAGGAAGTGGTGCGCAACGAGAATGTGCGCCGGGTCTATCTGGGCGACAATTTCCGCATTTCCTGATCCTGCGGCGGGCCGCGACGGGCCGGCCGAACCGGGCGTTTCGATGCGCCTTCGCAAATCCTTTCCACAGCCGCCGAACCGGGCAGGGCATTTCATTCATCGCATTGACTTCTCGCCCTTCATCGCCTCAAATGGCATCATGACCGTTGTGGATTTTGCCCCGCTTCTCCTCACGATCTGCCTTGCAGGCAGCGGAATTCGTCAAATCTACACCCGGTCTTTCAACAGCATTCGGGGATAACAAACGCGACGGCGCTGTCGCGCCCGCACCGCCCGGATTGTCACGCAAAGGAGACAAGATGCGCTATCAGATCAGTGGCAAACACATCGACATCGGCTCGGCCCTGCAGACCCATGTCCAGGAAGAGCTGGGCGCGGCCGTCGGCAAATACGCCGAACGCCCGACCGACGCCCTGGTGATCTTTTCCAAGAGCGCCGCCGAGTTCGTTTGCGAAATAACCGTGCATCTTTCCACCGGCCTGACCGCTTCGGCCAGGGCCCACGCACATGAAATCTACGCCGCTTTCGATGCCTGCTGCGACAAGATGGAAACCCAGCTGCGCCGCTACAAGCGCCGCCTCAAGGATCATCACAAGGATCGCTCCGAACCGGTTGAACTTTTCGGAGGCTCCTCGTATATCCTCGCATCAGATCACGAAGATGAGGATTCGGAGCCGGACAGCCTCCAGCCCATGATCGTCGCCGAGATGGAAGCCAAGATTCAATCTCTCTCCGTCGGAGAAGCGGTCATGCAGATGGAAATTGCCGGTGCCCCAGTGCTTGTTTTCCGCAATGAAGGCAAGGGCGGTCTCAACGTCGTATATCGCCGCGAAGATGGCAATATCGGCTGGATCGACCCGCAAAGCTGAAGGTCAGGGGCGCGAAAACGCCCCGCCGGACGGAGCAGTAGACAGACACATGGAACTTTCAAGCATCCTCAAGCCCGAGGCGGTCAAAGTGCTTTCGACCGCCTCGAGCAAGAAGCGACTTCTCAATGAACTCGGCGATATCGTCAACGCGGTCTACGGGCTCGATGCCACGGTCGCTGTCGACGCGCTGATCGAACGCGAAAACCTCGGACCCACCGGCGTCGGGCGCGGCGTGGCGTTGCCGCATGCGCGGGTCGCCGAGATCGACCATGTGATCGGCGTGTTCGTGATGCTGGAAAAGCCGATCGAGTTCGAATCCGTCGATCGCCAGCCGGTCGATCTGGCCTTCGCCCTGTTTGCACCCAAGGAAGACGGCGTCGAACATCTCAAGGCGCTGGCACGGGTCTCGCGGATGCTGCGCAACGAAGAGGTCTGCCAGAAGCTGCGCGCCAATGTCGACCCGGCCACGCTCTACACCATCCTCACCAGCGACAGTTCGGTGCAGGCGGCCTGAGCCGATGGTGCGTGCAAGCACACACCCTACAGCTGCGCCGACTCCGTAGGGTGTGTGCTTGCACGCACCTTACCCTCGCCAGCGGTCAAACCCGAACACCAGGTAATCGCGCTGATAGGCGTCCTGCGCGGCGGCCTCGACGCTGTCGTCATAGATATCGGCCAGCGCAAACGGCTGCTCGGGCGCGGCCCGGCCGATCTCCGGCGCGGTTTCAACGCCCAGCTTGCGCGCCAGCGCGGGCAGCGCCTCGCGCAATTCCTCCTCGCGCAGCACCAGATCGGGCAGCGCGAAATTCCCCATGCCGTGCAGTATCGCGGCCTGGCTGGCCCAATGCGCATCCTGCCGCACGCTCGATTGCCCGGCCAGGTTGGCGCGCACGAAATCGAGAAAGCCAAGGAACGCGGCGCGATGCTGGTCAGCGCTCCAGCCCGCATCCGGCTCGGCCTCGGGGATGGGCAGCTTGTGAACCCGTCGCAGGGTGCGCCGGATGCCGGCAAAGCTGCCCTTGCCGGTGGTCAGGATCCGCGTGACGAAAGCATGATGCGCCCGCGCCACCGGATGGCGCAGCACGGTAAAGCTGCGATGCCCGGTGTTCTTGCGCATCCATTGCCGCAGGGTCTTCTGGCTGAAATCGCCTTGCAGCGGTGCTGCGTCGAGCGCCTCCATCCAGGCCAGGATTTCGGCCTCCGGCCCCGAGCGTATCGGCAGATACATCAGCGGCGTCTGCGCGCAGGCCACATAGGAGGGCACCACCGCGCCGCGCCGCGGCTCGAAATTCGGCGTGCGGGCGAGGTTGAACCGGTCGAGGCGGGCCAGCGCCTTTTCCATCTCCTCGAAATTCTCGACCTTCTCCGACAGCGGCTCGGGGTTCTGGCGCTTGAGGTTCTTGTCGAGCCCTTCCAGCCGGTCGGGCTGGCCCAGCCAGGCCGCGATCCCGTTCATCACCTCGACATCCTGCAAGTCTTCATAGGCGACGTAGAACGCCGTCTGCCCGCTGGTCTGCAACGCGCGCATCAGCGAGACCTGGAAATCCTGCAACGCCTCGAGATGCGCCTTGAACTCGGCGGCGTCAAACCGGGCGCGGGCATCCTTGCGCTTGGCCACGTTGGTCAGCTTCCACTGCCCCGTCGCCTGGGCGATCTTCCAGCTGACATAGCTCTCGACCGGGTTGCGGGTGAGGATGATCTTGGCGCAGCGCGGATTGCCGAGGATGGTTTCCAGCACCCGCGGATCGTGATCGTGGAAAAACCGGAAACCGGCGATGCCCTGGGCATGTTTGATCGCATGGAGCAGCGCGGCGGGGTCGCGGTTGCGCTCCTCCTCGCTGACGCCAAGGCAATCCTCGCGATTGGGATAGCCGATGAAATGCGGATTGAACGCCTCGCCGAGGCAGGAGATGCCGGGAAAGGCATTCAGATTGGCCTCGAGAAAATTCGAGCCGGTGCGCATCTCGGCGAACACCACGAAATAGTCGAACGGTTTGGTCATTGAGGTGCCTGTCATTCTTATCGTTTTTTGTCCCGACAAAGGGCGGCGCCCGATCCTGGGTGGGCGCTTTGCAACATCTGAGCAAGGTTCAGCGGTCTGAGCCGGTCCAACGCTGCGATTGTGCCTGACATAGCAAAAGCGCCCTCCCGCGGGGAGGGTCGGGCGCCGCCCGGTGTGCTATGCACCCCGCGCGAGGAACACCCGATCGTAGCGCGTCTCATCTACTGCACCAGATAGGGTTTGCGCGGTTTCTGCTGCATCCCCACCGGATCGTGCACCACCGGGAAATCGCCCATCAGATGCGGGTGCATCCCCTGGTTCTTGAGGTTTTGCAGGAACTGGCCAAAGCCGGTCAGATCGGTCATCTTCGGCGCCTCGGTCAGCCGGCGCAATGTCTTGTGGCCGATCTCGTCGATGATCGTCTGCAACGGTTCCATCGGGCTCTCAATGAAATCCGCCATCGTCCAGATCCGGATCCGCGCCTTGGAATAGGGCGAGCGCAGCACGTTGAGATGCTCATTCTCGATCTTCTGCAATTCCGCCGCCTCGGCGCGGATCTCGGCGAAATTCCGGTTCGACTTGAACAGCGGGATCGCCCAGGCGCCGGAAATCACGCTGATCTGCGCATTGGGGTCGCGCGCGATGATCCAGTTGAGCTCCTGATTGTCGGTCGGGCCGAACTGAAAGCATTGCCATTCGCCGCGGGTGTTCCAGATCAGCGAGGTCAGGAAACCCTTGAGATTGTAGTCGCGCATCTCGGCGCTGTCGCACATCGCTCCGGCCACAACGCGCTGATCGCCGGCATATTCCACCCGCCCGGGAGCAAACAGATGGCCATGCACCTGCGCCCCGGTGGCCTTGGCCAGCCACGGCTCGAAATCCTCGAACAGGTCGGAAAAGCCGTGGAAGATAGAATACTTGCCGCTGGTGGTGCCGTTTTCCCAGCCCTGGTTGGGAAAGCGCGACTGCATGTAGAGCCCGGGCCGCCCGCGGGTCCGCCGCTCCACCGCCTTGGCGAAGATCCGGTCGATCTTGCCGGGGTTCGGCTCGGTGCGTTCGCGCGCGCCGTGCAGCCCTTCCAGGAAGGTTTCGAACAGCAGCGTGGCATGGGGCCAGATCTTGCGCGCCACGAAACAGTCCGAGCGGCGCAGGAGCTGGAGGTGATCGTCGTAGAAGATATGCGGTTTGCCCTGGAAATCGAATTTCGACAGGGTCAGCGAGCGGCTTTCGATATTGGTGGAATATTGCCGTGCGAGAGTCTGGAAATAGCTTTCGTCTGGGATCCAGACGCGGCGGAAATAGCGATCATAGGTCGACCGCTCGGGGTCTTGCAGGATGGCGCTCAGCGTCTGGCGGGTGAGGCACCACCATTGGCTGCCCATATGCGGCACGATGCCGTTGGGAATCCGGCGCTTGAAGCGCAGCGCGCGCTGGATCGCGACGTAGCGGTCGAACAGATGGCGCTGGCGTTTCCACGAGAACGGAAAGCGCAGGGTGAAGCGTTCCTCGTCGAGCCCGCCGACGGTCCAGGGCACGTCCGATGTGGTGGCGCTTTCGATGAAATCGGTGCGCGGCCGGTCGGCCAGATAGTCGATCAGCTCCTGCACCGGCCTGAGCGGCAGGCACGAACCGGAGGCGAGATAAACGTGGCGCACCTGCGGGAACTGCGCCAGCATCAGCTCGCCAGCCTCCTGGGTGGCGGCGACGATGCCCCAGGTGCCCCATTCACAGCGGTGCCGGGTGGCAAACAGGATATCGGGCAGGTCCTTCAGCGCCTGGCGAAAGGCCTGATACTCGGCGCGCGGCGTGCTTCGGTCGCAATGGATCACCACCGGGCAGCCGGCGGCATACCAGTGCCGCGCCACCTGCTCGGCCCGGTCGAGCGCGGTATGCACCAGCATCACGATCCCGACCGGCCCGCGCCCGGTGTCGATCATCAGGGGTGCTGTCCGGATCATGCCCAGTTGCCCTTCGACATCAGCCCGAGGATCTCGAGCTGGCGCCAGTTGATGTATTTCTCGCTCCACTTGCACCACAGATCGGGGTTCTGGGCCATTCTCTCGGCATAGGCCTTGTATTCGATGCTGGCGGCGTAATGCTGCTTGCGCTCCAGCTCCTCCCTGGCTTTCTCGGTGAAGGTGTCGAGAAACTTGGTGTGCAGCAGCACGCCGCTGGCCTTCTCGCCGCCCCATTCGTCATAGACGAGGTTCAGACCGCGCGGCAAAAGCATGTGGGTCGAGCTGACATAGGCGTATTTGCGGTCCCACTTGACCAGCGGGATCTTGTTCAGCGCCGGTGCGCTTTCCGGTGCGTCGCGGAAAAACATCCGCGCCCGCGGCCCGCCCTGGATCCACAGGTTGCCGAACTTGCGGTTCTTCTCGATCATGTAATTGCCGGCGTCGAACCAGCTGGTGATCTCGAGCGGATCCTGCCCGGCATGGTAGGGCTGCGCGTCGATCCGCCCCTTGGGATACATGTCGAGAAGCATCGCGCTGAAGCTCTTGATCGACGAGGCATCGAGCCAGTCGGTCAGCGCCCTCAGGGGCCGGGTGTCGCAGAACGGATAGATCAGGAATTCGTCCGGATCGACCACCAGCGCCCAATGGCCATGGGCATAGCTCGTCTGCAGCCAGTTCAGCCAATCGACCCCGAAGCGGCTGCGCTTGTAGCTCTTGTTGGTATACCAGACCGACACATCGGGCTGTTTCATCAGGTATTCGAGGCTGCCGTCATCGCTGCCATTGTCGACGATCAGGAAGTGGTTCACCCCCTGTTCGCGATAATATTTCAGGAAGAAGGGCAGGCGGATCTTCTCGTTGCGCAGGGTCGAAAACAGCAGGATATCGTCGCGCCTGATCGCGTCGGTGCGATCCGACATGGCGCGCAGCTCGCGGCGCTTGCGCCACGCGCGCACGCGCCAGCGTTTGCGCTGAAGCCTCAAACGGTATGACTGAACCGCGCCCAAACTCGTTCCTTTTGCTGCCTGCCCTGCGTCGCGATTATCACGTCAGCTTTAAGACTCGGTTGAAATGCGCCGTCCATGTCGGCACCTTGAACCCGGTTTCATCGCGCGCCGGCCTGGCCTCTGCTTGCCTCTGCCCGCTCCGGGCCAAACTCACTATTCTTCTTTGCCAAAGATAGCTGTCCCTGACGCTTGCGTAAACGGGTATGTCCTTGAGCATCTCGCGATAGGCCGGCAGATCGGCGCAGACCAGCGGCACGCCCATCGCCGCCGCCTCCATCACCGGCAGGCCGAAGCCCTCGGCCTCGCTGGGATAAAGTGCGCCCGCCGCGCCCTCGAGCAGCGCCGCGATGGCGCCATCGCTGAGACCCGCGACCTCGTGCAGATGTTCGCCCATCAACTGCGACCGGTCCATGCGAAAGAACACTTCCTCGTTCATCCATCCCCGGCTGCCGCAGATCACGAGATGCGGCATCTCCTGCGGCGGCGTCTGTTTCACCAGCCGCTCCCAGATCTCGAGCAGAAGCGCGTGGTTCTTGCGCGGCTCGATGGTGCCGACGGTGACGAAATAGGTGCCCTCGGGCGGCAGCCCGCGGGGCAGTTCCTCGGGCGCGGGCCGGGCCAGCTCGACCCCCAGCGGCGCCACCGCGCCTTGCGGCACGCTGCCCCACGCGGCCATGTGGCGTTCGGCATCCGCCCGCGTGGCGCGCGAATTGTAGATCACCAGATCGGCATGCGCGCGTACCTGCTGCAACAACCGGCGGAACCGCTCGACGGATTGCGGCGTCTGGAACAGCGGATGATCGAGCGGGATGGTGTCATGCACCAGCACCGCGATCCGCCCCCGCGCGCCGTGCTTCACCGCATGGATCACCCGGTCGCTCAGGTTGGTATGGCCGACATTGAGATAGGCGCAATCGCGCGGCAGATGCCTGCCCAGAAGCCGGGTGAGTCCGCGGCGATGGGTGCGGGCGATGGCCATGCGGCGCAGATCGCTCAGTGCGCGCTGCTGCATCGCATCGAGCTTGCCGAACACCCGGCTCAGCCGCGAGGCCGGCCCCCATTCGACGCGCCCCTCGATCCGCTCGGCCAATCCGCGCATGCCCTCCGCATCCAGCAGCAGATAGCCCAGCGGCGTGCGCACCAGCCCGAAAGCCGGCGTTGTGCGCTCCACCAGCGCCTTGAGATAGGCCAGCTCGACCCGGTCGACCCCGGTCAGAACCCGTCCGGCACGGCTGAACAGCCGGGTCAGGTCGAGCAGGCGCGCGCTGACCGGACTATCGCTCATAGCCGCCTGCCTTGTGCCAGCGCCATGCATCGGCGATCATCGCCTCGAGACTCGAGCGTTGCGGCTGCCAGCCCAGTTCGCGCCGGGCGCGCTCCGAGCCCGAGACCAGCATGGTGCAATCGCCCTCGCGCCGCGGCCCATCGTCATGCGGAACCTCGCGGCCGGTGACCTCCGCCGCGATCCGCATCACTTCGCGCACCGTATAGCCAGTGCCGGTGCCGAGGTTGAACGCCCGGCTGCCCTTGCCCTGGGTGAGCCAGCGCAGCCCCAGCACATGCGCTTCGACCAGATCCATCACATGCACGTAGTCGCGAATGCAGGTGCCGTCGGGCGTATCGTAATCGGTGCCGAACACCGTCAGCCTGTCGCGCCGCCCGTCGATCGCGTCGAGAATCAGCGGAATGAGATGCGTCTCGGGCCGGTGAAATTCGCCGACCTCGCCCTCCGGGTCGGCCCCGGCGACGTTGAAGTAGCGCAGGATCACCGATTCCAGCCCGTGCGAGACGGAAAAATCCGCCAGCAGATCCTCGATCGCGCGTTTCGAGCGGCCATAGGAATTGATCGGCTGCTGCGGGCTGTCCTCGCTCAGCACCACGTTGTCCTGATCGCCATAGGTGGCGCAGGTCGAAGAGAAGACGATCCGCTTGCAGCCCGCGTCAGCCATCGCCTCGACCAGGTTGAGCGAGCCGGAAAGGTTGTTGCGCCAGTATTTGCCGGGGTGTCCGATGCTCTCGCCGACCTGGCTGAGCGCGGCGAAATGCATCACCGCGGCGGGGCGATACATCTCGAACACCGCGTTGAGCCGCACCCGATCCAGAAGGTCGCCTTCCTCGAACGGGCCGAACTTGACCGCCTCGCGCCAGCCGGTGCTCAGGTTGTCATAGGTGATCGGGGTAAATCCGGCGGCCTTCAGCGCCTTGCAGGCATGCGACCCGATATAGCCCGCCCCACCGGTCACCAACACGCTATCCAAGAGACGCCCTCCGGTATTCGCTGTGCGACGCGGCACCGCCTCTCAGGCCGGTTGTGCTATTGCGCTGCCTTGTCGGCATGCACCACATCCTGAAGATATTCCATCAGCCCGTCGCGCAGTTCATCACGGGCCAGCCCGAAGGCCACCGTGGCCTGAAGGAACCCGGCCTTCGAGCCGCAATCAAAGCGCTGCCCGCGGAAGCGATAGCCATAGACCGGGCGGTTCTCTTCGATTTCGGCGGCGATGGCGTCGGTCAGCTGAATTTCGCCGCCGGCGCCGGTCTTGAGCCGGTTGAGATTGCGCAGCACGTCGGGCGTCAGGATATAGCGCCCGATCACCGCCAGGTTCGACGGCGCCTTGTCGGCGTCGGGCTTTTCCACCAGCCCGCGCGCTTCAACCAGTGCGCCCATGTCTTCCTTAACATCCAGCACGCCATAGGCGTTGGTCTGCTCGCGCGGCACTTCCATCGTGGCCACCATGCAACCCGGGTTTTGCTCGTAGGATTCGATCATCTGTTGCAGACAGGGTTTTTCCGCCGCGATCACATCGTCGGGCAGAATCACGGCAAAAGGTTCGTTGGCGATCAGTCGGCGCGCGCACCAGACCGCATGGCCCAGCCCCAGCGCCTTGTGCTGGCGGATATAGGCGATCGCTCCGGACTCCATGTTGGTGTCCTTCAGGATCTCCAGCAACTCGGTCTTGCCCTTCTTGCGCAATTCCTGCTCAAGCACCGGCGCGATGTCGAAGTAATCCTCCAATGCGCCCTTGCCGCGCGAGGTGACGAAAATGAATTCCTTGATCCCCGCAGCGCGCGCTTCATCAATTGCGTATTGGATCAACGGGCGATCCACCAGGGTCATGATTTCCTTGGGCACAGACTTGGTGGCGGGTAAAAACCGGGTTCCCAGCCCTGCAACCGGAAAAATTGCCTTGGTGATCTTTTTCTTCATGTCCTGAACCTCGTCCTTCACGACGCTTTGTGCCAGCGTCCGGTTAATACTATGGCATATGTCGCGCGGTGTTACATCGAAAAACCCCGGCGCGACGGGGGCGGCTTGAAAACGTGCCCAAAAAGCGCCACTGACCGGTTCACCGGCCCTCCGCCGCCGCGGATCCTTGTGCATTTGCAACGGATTGCGCGCCCGGACCCGGCTCCAGACCCCGAACCGCCGCCACCCGCGCCCGCTCCTGCGCCAGCCGTCCGGCGAAGCTCCAAAGCCGGAAAACCGGCCCGTCCCGGTCGCTGCGCCCGAACAATCCGCCGCTCTGCTCCCAGACCGCATCCTCGCTGAAGCGCACCCGATGCCTGCGCGGGCTCGGCCCGAACAGAAACAGCGAGACATTCTCGCCCGCCTCCGCCCGCACCCGCGCTGCCCGCCGCAGCCGCCGCGCCTGCCAGATCCGCCCGGCCAGCACCGTGCCGCCGCCGCGCGCCGGAAGGAACGGCAGGAAATCGGCGTTCGGCGCAAAAACAGGCTCTAACCCGGCCAAATCCCGGGTTTCCCCATCCTCGATGCCGCGCTTCAGCCCCTGCATCAGCGGCTCCAGATCGGCTTTTTGTAATAGTCCCGCGCGCAGCTGGTCAAACACCCGCATGCGCTGTTCCTCGATCATCCGGTTGAGCCGCCTGCCATGCTCTTCCCGCGGGCAATGCTTGCGCAGGAAATAGGCGGTGCTGGCGCCGATCTCGCTCAGATCGGTGACCGCGCGGTCGGGCCTGCGCCGCGCGCTGGCAGCATAGGCGTGATGCACCTGGGCCAGCGGCGCGATCGCCGTGTGCTTGCCCGCCCTGGCCAGCCGCAGATTGAGATCGGTCTCGTCGAGATAGAAGCGAAAGCCGGGATCGAAGCCGCCGACCTCGGCCAGAACCGCGCGCCGCAGCGCCATGTTGGTACCCTCGGTCTTGATCGCCCATCCCTCTGCAGGCTGCGGCAAAGAGGCGCGGCTCTCGTCCACCTTCAGGGGCCGCGCCCGTCCGCCGGCATCGACCTCGCGCGCCTTCCATTGAAACGTGATGCCATTGCGCCCGCGCACGAAGCCCCCCGCCGCCGCCACGCCGGCATCGCCGAACGGCGCGGCCAGATGGCGCAGCCATGTCGGCTCGGGCACCGCGTCATCGTCGATGAAGGCCAGGATTTCGCCCGCCGCCGCCGCGATGCCGAGATTGCGCGCCGCCGAGATATTGGCCTCGTCGAACCCGATCAGCTTGACCCGCGCCGCAAAGCCGGTGCGTTCCAGCGCCGCACAGCCCTCCGGGCAGGCCACCACCACGACCTCGAAACCGGGATAGTCCAGCCCGTCGATGCCCATGAGACACCAGATCAGGCTCTCGGGCCGCGCCCGGCTCACGATCACGATGCTGACCGCCGGGCTCATTGCCTTCGAGCCTGTCACCGGCCCCTCTCCGTCATGCCGGTTTCAGCTCCACGCCCGGCGCCAGCGCGATGAAATAGGGGTTGGCATAGCCCGGCTTGCCATATCTCAGCGGCGCGTGATCCTCGAACCGGACCACCTTGCCGCCGGCCCCGGCCAGAACCGCATGGCCCGCAGCGGTGTCCCATTCCATGGTCCGGCCGACGCGCGGATAGAGATCGGCCTCGCCGGTCGCCACCAGACAGAATTTCAGACTCGACCCGGCGCTCTTGAAATCCGCCACCTTGTATTTGGCGATATAGTCCCTGGTTTCATCCGTAAGATGCGATTTCGAGGCCACCACGAGCAGCGCGTCATTGTCTGGCCTTGACACGGAAACAGGCTCTAACTTGCCCAAATCGGCGCCAAACGGCCCCAGCTCCTCGACCGCGCTGCCGTCGGCCAGGGTAAAGAACATCCGCCCCTTGGCCGGCGCATAGACCACGCCGCGGGTCGGCACGCCGTTTTCGACATAGGCGATGTTCACCGTGAAATCGCCGCGCCGGTGGATGAACTCCTTGGTCCCGTCCAGCGGATCGACGATCAGGAAACTGTCGGCCTGCGCGGCGTGGCTGTCGGCCTGCTCCTCGGTCACAAGCGTCACATCGGGAAACGCCGCGCGCAGGCCCTGGCTGATGATCGCATCGGCGGCCTCGTCGGCCTCGGTCACCGGGCTGTCATCGGATTTCAGCGTCACATCGAAATCGTCGCGCTCATAGATCTCCATGATCCGGGCGCCGCCGGCCAGTGCAAGATCGCGCATCACCTCCGCCAATCGCTGATAATCCATACGGCTCGTTCTCCTGCACTGTTGTCGGCATGCCGCGCTGTGCGCCCGGGCCCGGCTTTCGATTGAAATACGCTGATTTCACCTTATGATGCGCAGCTAACCGAACGGCAAGGAATCCGTTCTAATAATCTGCGCAACAGGCGGATCGGCAGGCGATGTTCCAGATCAGGAAAAAGCGATCGAAGTTCATCTCGGCCATCATCATGGCCGAGCTGGTCTATCATTCCTCGGTGCGCTCGATCCGCAACACCCACGGCAATGCGCTGATGTCGATCGTGATGAACCTGTTGCAGATGATCATCATGATCGCCGCCTTCTATATCCTGTTCTCGCTGCTCGGCCTGCGCAGCGCCATGCTTAGGGGCGATTTCCTGCTCTACATCATGACCGGCATCTTCCTCTACATGACCCATGTGAAGACCCTGGGCGCGGTGGCCGGGGCGGAAGGCCCGTCCTCGGCGATGATGCAGCACGCGCCGATGAACACCATCATCTCGATCTTCGCCGGCGCGCTCAGCACGCTCTATATCCAGACACTGTCGCTGGTGGTGATCCTGTTCGGCTATCACGTCGGGGTCACCCCGTTCGAGATCGCCGATCCGTTCGGCGCCTATGGCATGCTGCTGCTCGCCTGGTTTACCGGCGGCGCGCTCGGCGTGGTGCTTCTGGCGATCAAGCCCTGGGCGCCCACCGTGGTGCGGATTTTCACCATCGTCTACCAGCGCGCCAACATGATCGCGAGCGGCAAGATGTTCGTCGCCAATACGCTGCCGACGGAAAAGCTGCGCCTGTTCGACTGGAATCCGCTGTTTCACACCATCGACCAGTCGCGCGGCTATGCCTTCGCCAATTACTTCCCGCGCAATTCCAACTGGGAGTATCCGCTTTATGTCGGCATCGTTCTGCTGATGGTCGGGCTGATGGGCGAATTCTTCACCCGCCGCCATGCCTCGGCCAGCTGGGGCGCGCGGCGATGATCCGGCTCATTGCCCTGCTTTGGTGCCTGCTGCCGGTTGCGGCCCTGTCCCAGCCCTATCCCGCCCTGCACGACGTGACCGGCGTCGCCGCCGACGATGTGCTCAACGTGCGCGAGCGGCCCGATGCCGCGTCCGCCATCATCGGCGCGCTGGCGCCCGATACGCCGGGCGTCGAAGTGGTGCGCACCGATGCGTCGGAACGCTGGGGGCTGGTGAATATCGGCGAAGGCGCTGGCTGGGCCGCGATGCGCTATCTCGCGCCGCAGCCACCGGGCGACTACACGCTGACCCGCATTCTGCTCTGCTCCGGAACCGAACCGTTCTGGGATCTCACCATCACCCAGGGCAGCACGGCGCAGTTGCGCAACATGTCAGGGCCGGACGAGGATTTCTCGGTCGGAGTGCTCCAGCGGGCCTATGGGCGGTCCGACCGCTATTCGCTGTACGGCCATGCCGCCAATTCCGAATTGGCCGTTGTCATCCGCCACCAGGCCTGCAACGACGGCATGTCGGACCGCGAATTCGGCCTCGATACCGATCTGCTGATCACCGGCCAGGACGGCCCGTTTCATCTCTCCGGCTGTTGCACACTGATCGGCGATTGATCCGCGTAGGGTGCGTGATTTCACGCACCATGCCGCGAACATCCCCGTCTTACGTCACCACCCTGAGCGTCAGGTTGATCCGCCCGCCGCCCTCCAGCAGCGCGCTCGAGCCAAACCTGATCCGATCAACCCCGTGATGCCTGAGCCGCGCCTCGCCGCCCAGCACCACCACATCGCCCGACTTGAGCCAGAGCGATTCGGTCTTGCCGCTGCGCTCGACATTGCCGACCCGGAACAGCCCTTCATCGCCGAGCGAGACCGACACCACCGGTTGGGTGAAATCCGCCTCGTCGCGGTCCTGATGCAGCCCCATCCGCGCGCCCTCGCCATAGTAATTCACCAGGCAGCATTGCGGCGCCCGCGCCCCACCCGCAAACGCCTGCCAGATCTCCAGGATCTCGCGCGGAATCTCCGGCCATGCCCCGCCGCCGGGATGGCGCGGCTCATAGCGATAGCCGCGCCGGTCACTGACCCAGCCGAACGCGCCGGCGCTGGTCATCTTCACGCTCATCGCCTTGCCCCAGCGCGTCTCGGGATGAAACATCGGCGCCGCGCGGGCGATCCCGCGCACCAGCGCGACCAGCCGCACCTGCTCTTCCGCGCCCAGCGCGCCGCGAAGCACATCCACCCCGCGCAGCCCGATCCACCCGCTTTTGTCCATGCCGAAGGCCTCCGAATTGCACGCTCATTCAAAAAACCGGCAAAATTTGCATTTTCCAGCCCAACGCACCGCTTGCAGCGTCAATTTTGCCCACCTATATACGCCCGGAAGCGTCGTGCGCGGGAATGATCCCGCATGCGGCAGACGAATCCGGGGTTGGGCGCCATAACGGGTCCGGACCTCGCAACATCGCCTTAAGTAAGAAGGGATCTAAAACATGGGTAAAGTCATCGGGATCGACCTCGGTACAACCAACTCCTGCGTTGCCATCATGGACGGCTCGCAGCCACGCGTCATCGAAAACTCGGAAGGGGCCCGCACCACGCCCTCGATCGTCGCCTTCACGGAAGACGAGCGCCTTGTCGGCCAATCGGCCAAGCGTCAGGCCGTCACCAACCCGGAAAACACCATCTTCGGTGTCAAGCGCCTGATCGGCCGCCGGTTTGACGATGCCGACCTCGCCAAGGACAAGAAGAACATGCCGTTCGATGTGATGGATGGCGGCAATGGCGATGCCTGGGTCGAAGCCCGTGGCGAGAAATATTCGCCGTCGCAAATCTCCGCCTTCATCCTCGGCAAGATGAAGGAAACCGCCGAAAGCTATCTCGGCGAAGACGTCACGCAAGCGGTCATCACCGTGCCGGCCTATTTCAACGACGCCCAGCGTCAGGCCACCAAGGACGCCGGCAAGATCGCCGGCCTCGAAGTGCTGCGCATCATCAACGAGCCGACAGCCGCCGCGCTGGCCTATGGGCTCGACAAGACCGACAACCACACCATCGCGGTCTATGACCTCGGCGGCGGCACCTTCGACGTCACCATCCTCGAGATCGACGATGGCCTCTTCGAGGTGAAATCCACCAACGGCGACACCTTCCTCGGCGGTGAAGATTTCGACATGCGGATCGTCAATTACCTCGCCGAACAGTTCAAGAAGGAACACGGCGTCGACCTGACCAAGGACAAGATGGCGCTGCAGCGGCTCAAGGAAGCCGCCGAGAAGGCCAAGATTGAACTGTCCTCCAGCTCGCAGACCGAGATCAACCAGCCCTTCATCTCGATGGGCAAGGACGGTTCGCCGCTGCACATGGTGATGAAGCTCACCCGTGCCAAGCTGGAAAGCCTGGTCGGCGATCTGATCAAGGCGTCGCTCAAGCCCTGCCAGGCCGCGCTCAAGGATGCCGGCATGAGCAAGGACGACATTGACGAGATCGTCCTGGTCGGCGGCATGACCCGCATGCCCAAGGTGATCGAGGAAGTGACCAAGTTCTTCGGCAAGGAGCCGCACAAGGGTGTGAACCCCGACGAGGTCGTCGCCATGGGCGCCGCCATCCAGGCCGGCGTGCTGCAAGGCGATGTCAAGGACGTGGTCCTGCTCGACGTCACCCCGCTGAGCCTCGGCATCGAGACCCTGGGCGGCGTCTTCACCCGCCTGATCGACCGCAACACCACGATCCCGACCAAGAAAAGCCAGATCTTCTCGACTGCGGAAGACAATCAGAACGCGGTGACGATCCGCGTCTTCCAGGGCGAGCGCGAGATGGCGGCCGACAACAAGATCCTCGGCCAGTTCAATCTCGAGAACATCCCGCCGGCCCCGCGCGGCATGCCGCAGATCGAAGTGACCTTCGATATCGACGCCAACGGCATCGTGCATGTCGGCGCCAAGGACAAGGGCACCGGCAAGGAGCACAAGATCACGATCCAGGCCTCGGGTGGCCTCAGCGATGAGGATATCGAGAAAATGGTCAAGGACGCCGAGGAAAACGCCGAGGCGGACAAGGAGCGCAAGGAGCTGGTCGAAGCCAAGAACCAGGCCGAGAGCCTCATCCATTCGACCGAAAAGTCGATGGAAGAGCATGCCGACAAGGTCGATCCGACCACCATCGAGGCGATCGAGCTGGCCATTGCCGCCCTGAAAGACGATCTCGAGAAAGAGGACGCCTCCGCCGACAAGATCAAGTCGGGCGTCCAGAACGTGACCGAGGCGGCGATGAAACTGGGCGAGGCGATCTACAAGGCCGCCCAGGAAGAAGGCGAAGAGCCGGAACCGGCCGCTGCCGATGAAATGGGCGGCGAAGCCGACGAAGATATCGTCGATGCCGATTTCGAAGACCTCGACGACGACAAGCGCAAGTAAGCGTTAGCCGGATCACCCGGGGAGAACCGCACCGGTTGCGGTGCCTGCCCGGGTGATCCAAGCAGAGGGGAACCCCCAATGTCAAAACGCGATTACTACGATGTGCTTGGCGTCGCCAAGGGCGCTTCGGCCGACGAAATCAAGAAGGCCTACCGCACCAAGGCGAAAGAGCTGCACCCGGATCGCAACTCTGACAACCCTAAGGCGGAAGCGCAGTTCAAGGAAGCCAACGAGGCCTATGAGGTTTTGAAGGACGCCGACAAGAAGGCGGCCTATGATCGCTTCGGCCATGCCGCGTTCGAAGGCGGCATGGGCGGCGGCCATCCCGGCGGATTCCGCGGTGCGGGCCAGCATGGCGATTTCGCCTCTGCCTTCTCGGATGTGTTCGATGATCTGTTCGGCGATTTCATGGGCGGGCGCGGCGGCCCCGGCGGCGCGCGCGGGCGCGCGGCGCGCGGCTCCGATCTGCGCTACAACCTGCGGGTCACGCTCGAAGACGCGTTCTCGGGCCTGCAAAAGACCATCAACGTTCCCACCTCGGTCACCTGCACCTCCTGCGCTGGATCGGGCGCCGAGGGCGGCGCCGAGCCGACCACCTGCCCGACCTGTTCGGGCATGGGCAAGGTCCGCGCCCAGCAGGGCTTCTTCACGGTCGAGCGCACCTGCCCGACCTGTTCGGGCCTCGGCCAGACGATCCAGAATCCGTGCAAGAAATGCGGCGGCCAGGGCCGGACCCACAAGGATCGCGCGCTCAGCGTCAACATCCCCGCCGGCGTCGAAACCGGCACCCGCATCCGCCTCGCCGGCGAAGGCGAAGCCGGGATGCGCGGCGGCCCGTCGGGCGATCTCTACATCTTCATCGAGGTCGAGCCGCACAAGATCTTCGAGCGCGACGGCACCGATCTGCATTGCCGTGTGCCGGTTTCGATGGCCACGGCGGCGCTGGGCGGCGACATCGAAGTGCCCACCATCGACGGTGGACGCAGCCGGGTGAAGATCCCGGCCGGATCGCAATCGGGGCGCCAGATGCGCCTGCGCTCCAAGGGCATGCCCGCCCTGCGCGGCGGCCCCGCGGGCGACATGTTCATCGAACTGGCGGCCGAGACCCCGGTCAACCTGACCTCGCGGCAGAAAGAGCTGCTCAAGGAATTCGTCGATCTCTCGGAAGAGAACAATCCGCAGTCCAAGAGCTTCTTCAAGTCGGTGAAGAATTTCTGGGATTCGATGAAAGGCTAGGCGGGCCGATCCCGCCGTCGCCCTCGAATCGCCCGTAGGGTGCGTGATTTCACGCACCTCTTTTCTTTGCGTTAACAAACACCGCCCGCCCGGTTAACACTCGGTTTTTCCGCGCATTCCGCGCGCCCGGCAGCCGGGAGTCAGCCGGATGTCAGCCGGGAGTCATACGCCCCGTTTCGCCAAAAAGAATCGTTAACCCCGCTGCGAAATTAACCAAATCTTCACCACACCGGCGGCACTCTCGCGGCATGACCCGGCGTTCCCAGTTATCCGAGGCCCCGATGCCGCTTTTTGGCGAGGATGAGGTGCAGATCGTGCCCGCCCTGCCCGCCGGCGCGCGCCCGTCCTACATCAAGGATCATCGCCAGCGCCTGCGCACCCGTTTTCGCGATGGCGGCGCCACCGCGCTGCCCGATTACGAGCTGCTCGAGCTGGTCCTGTTCCGCGCCATCCCCCGCCAGGATGTCAAGCCGCTGGCGCACAAGCTGCTGGAAACATTCGGAGATTTCAACGGCGTCATGGCCGCGCCGGCCGACCGGTTGAAAGAGGTCTCCGGCATTGGCGAGGCGGTGATTTGCGAGCTCAAGATCGTCGAGGCCGCGGCCCAGCGGCTGGCCCGCAGCCGGGTGATGCAGCGCCATGTGGTCTCGTCCTGGGACGCGTTGATCGACTATTGCCACACCGCCATGGCGCATCGCGATATCGAGCAGTTCCGCGTGCTCTATCTCGATCGCAAGAACGTGCTGATCGCCGATGAGGAGCAGGCGCGCGGCACCGTCGATCATGTCCCGGTCTATCCCCGCGAGGTCGTCAAACGCGCCCTGCAACTGAACGCCAGTGCATTGATATTAGTGCATAATCACCCGTCCGGCGATCCCACGCCAAGCCAGGATGACATCACCATGACCGCCCGGATCGAGGCCGCCGCGCAGACCCTGGGCCTCACCCTGCATGACCACCTGATCATCGGCAAATCCACCGAGCTGAGCTTTCGCGCTGAGGGCCTGCTCTGAGGCCGAAAGCCTTTGTTATTTCAGCCAGACTTCCACCCGCCGGTTGACCTGCCGGCCCCAGGCGCTGTCGTCGCAGGCCATCGGCATCGCCTCGCCGAACCCGGCGGTCTCGACCGTCACCCGCTCGAGATTGGCGGTTTCGGCAGCCGCGATCACCGCATTCAGCACCGCCGTCGCCCGCCGCTCCGAGATCGTCTGGTTGCCCGCCGCCGGCCCATCGCCATCGCTGAACCCGACAAACAGCAGCACACGCCCGTCATAGCGCCCCGCTTCCAGCTCCCGCGCCAGTTGCTCCACGTTCGAGCGCGACTGCGCATCGAGCTTCACCGACCCGGCCTCGAAGCGGAATGAAGTGGTCAGCCGCTTGCGTCCCCAGAGCTGCGTCATCATCGCCTGCAGATCATCCAGCGTGATATCCGCGCCCGCGCCAGCCACCGCGTTGGCCATTCTATCGCCTTGGGATTCAATCGAAATCTCCTCGGGTTGGCGATCGACGAACCCGGCCCGCCGGATCACCAGCTGCGCCGTTGGCGAGCGCGTGTAGGACAGGAAATCGCGCGCCAGCTTGGGCAGGCGCCGCGCCGGGAGATAGAGAAAGATCGGCGCGGTCAGCGGGTAATCCTCGGTCTTGATCGTGCGCCGGGCCGGGGCCAGCGCATAGCCGCAACGACCGACCAGAACCAGCATCCGCGTGTCGCCCCGGGCGGCGAAACTGGCGATGCCGATGCCGAACGGGTCGCCCATCACCGCTTCGGCCAACGCCTTGTCGCTGGCATGGCGCGTCGCATTATCGGCGAGATCGAGCCCGGCAGGTTTCAGCAGCCGGTCCTGCACCGCCTGGCCCAGCCCCGATTTCGGATCGCGCACATGCAGGCCGATCGGCGCGTCGGCGCCGCCCAGGTCTTTCCAGTTGCCGATCTTGCCGGAAAACACCTGCGCCAGATCGTCAATCGACATGTGCTCCACCGGGTTGCCCGGCGCCGTCACCGCCACAAGCGCATCGAGCGCCAGAACCCGCGCCCGCCCTCGCGCCGTCAGATCGCCCAGACCGGCCTCGCGGCCATGGCGGGCCTCTTCGGGCCGTATCTCGCGCACCGCCAGGGCGATGTCGGCCTCATCGGCCAGAAGATCGGCAAAGCCCTCGTCGGTGTTGGAAAGCCGGAAGCGGAACCGGCCCTTGAGCCCGCCGCTGTCGCGGTCGCGCAGCAGGAATTCAAGCCCGTCGGCGCTGTTTTCGCTTTGGGCGGCAAGGCCGTGGCGCAGGGCAAATCCCTCGATCAGCGCGGGCATCAGATCCGCGCCGATCGTCGCCGCGCCGGAAATGTCGAGCTCGGCGACGTAATCGGTCAGGCTGGGGCAGCCGGGGCCGTCACAGCGCACACCCGAGCCATCCAGCGTCAACTCGCCATAGATCGTATCGACACGGTAGAACTCGCCGTCGAAACCCTTCAGCGTGCCGCTGATCTCGACCGCGCCATCATGCGATGTCAGGGTGACATCCTGGGCCTGCCCCGTCTCTGGAACGGCCAAAAGGAAAAGTGCGGCGAGGACCGCCGCACGCACCATTGATTTCAAATCGGGAACCTGTCTGGTGGCTCAGTTGGTTGCTGAGGCCACCTTCAGGTCATTGACCAGGTTTTTCAACACCAGAAAGTCACCCACCGCATCGCAATCCGGCATCGTCAGCTCCAGCGCCTGCACTTTCGGCGCCGCGCCAGGCACGGTTTGCAGCGTCTGCGCTTCGATGTCCTTGCCGCAATTGGCGGCGGTCACCTCGATCTCCACGCTGAGCGCGATATCGCCGCCGCGTTCGGCAAGGCCGGTCGGGAAGGTATAGACTTGCGCGGTGATCGCATCGCTGACGGCCGGGTTGCCGAGCATCATCATGAACCCGCCCTTGCCGACGGCGGCATCGGCGATCTCGCCGTTGGCATTGGCCCAGATATGGCCCGCGCCATTATACTCGGCGCCGAATTCCAACGCATGCAAACCGGCGCTGCTGTCAAACTCCGATTGCACCACGGCGCGATCGAATTCGGCCAGGTCCGTCACCGAAGTGCTGGCCACAGCGCCATCGCCATTGGCGAAAGAGACAATGAAAACAGCGGTTTGCGCAAGCGCCGGCACAGCCATCGAGTAGTTGCCCGCGGCGTCGGTTGTGTCGCTGAACATCATGCCGTTGTGATGCATGGTCAGACGCTCGTTCGGCAGGCAGGGCGCCGACAGGTCAAGTTCGACCAGTGCCGCCGCCATCGGCTTGGCGGTCATTGTGATGTCGCATTGCGCGTCTTCCGACGGCGCGTCGCGCGATGCAGCGGCGGGGTCGCTCGCCGGGTCTGGCTCGACCAGGAGGCTTACCTCGACAGGCGCCTCATCGGCCTCGGGAACCGCGATCGGCGCAAAATCACTCGGCGCCGTGACCGGCGAAGCCGCATCCGGCAGGGTCACGGCCGCTTCCGCCATGTCGTCGCTCTCGGGCGGGGCCATCTCCGGCGCGTCGGGCGCCGGGTCGGCGGCGTTTTCCCCGTCGGCCGCAGCCAGTGCGACTTCGGAAATCTGTGCCGCGCCGTTGGGCTGCACGCCCATGCCGCTCATGGCAAGAGTGCCATCCGGCTGGGGCGCGTCGGCGCCGTTCTGCATGAAAAATCCGATTGCCACGATGCAGGCAAAGGTTCCGCCCGCGATTGCGTATCGTTTGATATCTACCATTGCCGCCTCCATTGGGCCCATCTGCTCAAGGCAAGGATCGGCAACAAAAGGGGCGTGGATATGACCTCAGCGCGGAGTCATTGAGACAGGTTTAAGGCGAAATCATCGCAATCGGCACGGCGCCGGGCGGCGATCAGAGCCGCCCGTGGCAATGTTTGAACTTGCGGCCCGAGCCGCATGGGCACGGCTCGTTGCGGCCCGGATCGCCCCATGTCTTGGGGTCGTTCTCGTCAAACCCCTCGCGCGCCTTTTCCGGGTCTGGCTTGGGCGCATCGGCGGCTTCGTCGGGCGCCGGCGCCATGCCCTGCTGCGCCAGGATCTCGGCCTGTTCCTCGGCGGTCAGCGGGCGCACCTGGGCCAGCATCTTGGTGACATCCTCGCGCAGACCGTCGAGCATGCTTTCAAACAGGGTGAACGCCTCGGTCTTGTATTCGTTCAGCGGATCGCGCTGGGCATAACCGCGAAAGCCGACCACGCTGCGCAGATGCTCCAGCGTCAGCAGGTGCTCGCGCCATTTCCGGTCGATGGTCTGCAACAGCACCTGTTTCTCGATCGAGCGCATGTTCTCGGGTCCGAAATCCACAGCCTTCCTGGCCATCGCCTCGTCGGCGGCCTTTTCCAGCCGTTCGATGATGGTGTCGTCGTCGACGCCCTCTTCCTGCACCCAGTCGATCACCGGCACGTCAATGCCGAGATTTTCCAGCACTGCCGCATAGAGACCTTCGCCGTCCCACTGATCGGCATAGGATTTCGGCGGAATATAGGTCTCGACCAGATCGTCGATCACCTGGTTGCGCATGTCCTGCACGATCTCGCTCAGGTCGGCGGCCTTCATGATGTCGAGCCGCTGCTTGAAGATCACCTTGCGCTGCTCGTTCATCACATCATCGAATTTCAGCAGCTGCTTGCGGATGTCGAAGTTGCGACCCTCCACCTTGGCCTGCGCCCGCTCCAGCGACTTGTTCACCCAGGGGTGAATGATCGCCTCACCTTCCTTCATGCCCAGCGTGCTGAGCACCTTCTCCAGCCGCTCGGAGCCGAAAATCCGCATCAGATCGTCCTCGAGGCTGAGGAAAAACGCGCTGCGCCCCGGGTCGCCCTGGCGGCCCGAACGGCCGCGCAGCTGGTTGTCGATGCGCCGGCTTTCATGGCGCTCGGTGGCCAGAACAAACAGCCCGCCGGCGTCCTTTACTTTCTGTTCCCATTCGGAATGCTCCGCTTCGATCCGGTTGCGGATCTCCTCGGGGTCGGCATCGGGATCGGCGGCAATCGCCTCCATGATCTTGAATTCGACATTACCGCCCAGCTTGATGTCGGTGCCGCGTCCGGCCATGTTGGTGGCAATCGTCACCGCGCCCAGCTTGCCGGCATCGGCGACGATCTGCGCCTCCTGCTCGTGATGGCGGGCATTCAGCACGTTATGCTTGATATCGGCCTTGCTCAGCATCTCCGAGAGCAGCTCGGATTTCTCGATCGAGGTGGTGCCGACAAGCGTCGGCTGGCCCTTGGCGCTGGCCTCCTTGATGGTCTCGACGATGGCGGCGTATTTCTCCTGCGCGGTGCGATAGACGGCATCATCGTCATCGACCCGCACCACAGGCACGTTGGTCGGCACTTCGAGCACGCCCAGCCGGTAAATCTCGCCGAATTCCTCGGCCTCGGTCAGTGCCGTGCCGGTCATCCCCGCCAGCTTGTCGTAAAGCCGGAAATAGTTCTGGAACGTCACCTGTGCCATGGTGATGTTCTCGGGCTGGATCTGGCAGCCTTCCTTGGCCTCGATCGCCTGGTGCAGCCCTTCCGACAGGCGCCGCCCCGACATCATCCGCCCGGTGAACTCGTCGATCAGCACAACCTCGTTGTTGCGAACGATATAGTCCTTGTCCCTGGTAAAGAGCTTGTGCGCGCGCAGGCCCTGGTTGACATGGTGCACGATGGTGGTGCTTTCGGGGTCATACAGGGTCTGCCCCTCGGGCAGCAATCCGCGCGCATGCAGATGCTCTTCGAGCCATTCATTGCCCTCGTCGGTGAAGGTCACGTTGCGGCTCTTTTCATCGACCTTGTAATGCTCTTCGTTCAGTTCGGGGATCAGCCGGTCGATGCTGACATAAAGCTCGCTGCGGTCCTGCGACGGGCCCGAGATGATCAGCGGCGTGCGCGCCTCGTCGATCAGGATACTGTCGACCTCGTCGACGATCGCGTAATTGTGGCCGCGCTGGCCCATCTGGTCGAGCTCGGATTTCATGTTGTCGCGCAGGTAATCGAAGCCCAGCTCGTTGTTGGTGGCATAGGTCACGTCACAGCGATAGGCGGCGCGCTTCTCGTCTTCGGGCTGTTGCGGATAGACCACCCCTGTGGTCAGCCCCAGCGCCTCGTAGACATTGCCCATCCAGTCGGCATCGCGCTTGGCCAGGTAGTCGTTGACCGTGACGATATGCACGCCCTTGCCGGTGAGCGCGTTGAGATAGGCCGGGAAGGTCGCCACAAGGGTCTTGCCCTCGCCGGTCTTCATCTCGGCGATGTTGCCCTCGTGGAGGAAGATCCCGCCCATCAGCTGCACATCGAAGGCCCGCAGGCCCAGCGCCCGCTTGGCCGCCTCGCGGCAGTTGGCGAAGGCTTCGGGCAGCAGCGCATCGAGGCTTTCGCCCTCCATCGCCCGCTTGGCCAGCTCCTCGGTCTTGTCTTTCAGCCCTTCGTCGGAGAGCTTTTCAAACTCCGGTTCCAGCGCGTTGATCTTCTCGATAGTCGGCCGGGTTGCCTTGATCTTCCGGTCATTCGGTGTCCCGAATACCTTCTTGGTGATCTTTCCTAGTCCCAGCATGTTGTTGTCCGTCCGGCTATTGACATATTTGTGCACGACAATCGCTTGCCCCCTTATCGCGCGCGCCATAAAACGGGCGTTCCAGAGCCGAAATTGCCTTTGTCTTAAGGCGATGTAAGGGGCGGCTCTGGCAGTGTCAACGTCGCGCGCCCTGGGCGACAGCAGCGAAGGGTTATTCCGATGTCAAAACGTCTCTCATTCCTGGCCGTGCCGCTCGTGGCGCTGCTCTCCCTCGGTCAGCCGGCGCTTGCCGAAGACGCGCCCTCGCTGGCCTCGGTCGTGGCCACGGTCAATGGTGCCGAAATCACATTGGGCCATATGATGCTGGTGCATAACGAGCTGCCAAAGCAATATCGCGATCTGCCTGCCGATGTGTTGTTCAAGGGAATCGTCGATCAACTGGTGCATCAGACCCTGCTCGAACAGTCGCTCAAGGGTGCTGTGCCCAAGCGGGTCGATCTGGCGCTGGATAATGAACGCCGTTCCCTGATGGCCGCCGAAGCGGTGCAGGGCGTTCTGGCCGGCGCGATGACCGAGGCAGCAATCCAGAAGGCCTATGAAGAGAAATACACCGCCGCCGAGCCGTCGAGGGAATACCGCGCCTCGCATATCCTGGTCGAAACCGAGGAAGCGGCGCAGGCGCTGATCGAAGAGCTGAACGGCGGCGCCGATTTCGCCGCACTCGCCAAGGAGCATTCCACCGGCCCCTCCGGCCCCTCGGGCGGCGATCTGGGCTGGTTCGGCACCGGCCGCATGGTGCCCGAGTTCGAAACCGCGGTTGTCGCGCTCGAGGTCGAGGGGGTCTCGCCGCCGGTGAAGACCGATTTCGGCTGGCATGTGATCAAGCTGTTCGAGACCCGTCTGGCCGAAGCCCCGGCGCTCGAAGCGGTGCGCGGCGAAGTCGCGTCGGAGCTGCAAAACCAGCTGGTCGAGGCCCGGATCAAGGCGCTGGCCGAAACGGCAGAGATTGACCGTACCGCCGAAACCAGCTTTGATCCCGAAATCCTGAAAGACACATCCCTCTTGGAGAATTGACCCTTGGCCAAAATCACCAGGCGCTCGCCGCTCGCCCCGGCAGACTTCCCCGCGTTGCCGGAGATCGGCGGCGTGTCGTTTGCCAGCATCGCCGCGGGCGTGCGCTACGGCGGGCGCACCGATGTGATGCTGGCCCTGCTGGCGCCGGGCAGCGCCGTGGCCGGGGTGTTCACCCGTTCGGCCACCCGCTCGGCGGCGGTGCGCGATTGCCAGGCCAAGATCGGCGGCGATCCCTCCCCGGGCGCGGCGATCATCGTCAATTCCGGCAATTCCAACGCCTTCACCGGCAAGGATGGTGACGCGGCAGTCAAGGCGATCACCAACGCCGTGGCCGAGATCCTCGGCGTGCCCGAAGCAAGGGTGTTCTCCTCCTCGACCGGCGTGATCGGCGAAAAGATCGCCCACGAGCGCATCACTGCCAAGCTGGCTGAACTGAAATCGGCCTTGTCGCCCTCCGCCATCGAAGCGGCGGCCAGGGCGATCATGACAACCGATACCTTCCCCAAAGGCGCCGCCGCCGCCTTCGAGCGCGATGGCAAGACCGTGCGCATCGCCGGCATCGCCAAGGGCTCGGGCATGATCGCGCCCGACATGGCCACCATGCTGGTCTATCTCTTCACCGATGCGCGCGTCGCCCAGCCCGCGCTGCAAGCCATGCTCTCCGAGTTCACCGACAGCACCTTCAACGCCATCACCGTCGACAGCGACACTTCAACCTCCGACACCCTGCTGCTCGCCGCCACCGGCGCCAGCGATGTCGAGATCGGCGCCGACGACGCCGAATTCCGCGCCGCCCTGCACGGGGTGATGCTCGATCTGGCGCATCAGGTGGTGCGCGACGGCGAAGGCGCCAGCAAATTCGTCGAGATCCGCGTTACCGGCGCCGCCAGCGATGCCGATGCCCGCACCCACGCCATGTCGATCGCCAATTCGCCGCTGGTCAAGACCGCCATCGCCGGCGAGGATCCCAATTGGGGCCGCATCGTCATGGCCGTCGGCAAATCCGGCGCCGCCGCCGATCGCGACCGGCTCAGCATCCGCTTCGGCGATGTTCTGGTGGCGGAAAACGGCTGGGTCGCGCCCGGCTATCGCGAGGAAGACGCCGCCGCCCTGATGAAACAGCCCGAGATCATCATCAAGGTCGATATCGGCCTCGGCCAGGGCGCCGCCACTGTCTGGACCTGCGATCTCACCCACGGCTATATCGAGATCAACGCCGACTATCGTTCCTGATCCTTTTCATCTTTCCAGAAATACTCCGGGGGGATCGTCAGAAAATGTTTCACATTTTCGACGTAGGGGGGCTGGCCCCCCGCTGCCTCCGCCAAGCTAGGCGCCACGCCCATGAAAACCCTCCTCGTTTCCGCCGTCGCCCTGATCGACCGTGACGGCCGCGTGCTGCTGGCCCAGCGCCCGGAAGGCAAATCCATGGCCGGGCTGTGGGAATTTCCCGGCGGCAAGGTCGAACCGGGAGAAACACCGGAAGCCGCCCTGATCCGCGAGCTGCACGAGGAACTGGGCATCGACACCTGGGCCTCCTGCCTCGCGCCGCTTACCTTCGCTTCGCATTCCTATCCCGAGTTTCACCTGCTGATGCCGCTTTTCGCCTGCCGGAAATGGGAGGGTATTGCGCGGGCCCGCGAGGGCCAGACGCTGAAATGGGTCCGCCCCGCCGCCCTGCGCGACTACCCGATGCCGCCCGCCGATATCCCGCTGATCCCGATTCTGCGCGATTGGCTGTGAGCGCGCTTCGGCGTAAAATGATACCACGATATTGTGTGTGAAATAGCCGTTTCGCCTAAATATGCTGTGGTCTTGGTCAGTTTTCGTAAAATTCTTGATGATTTTTTCAGGATTTTGTGTCCAAATGTGCGTGTCAAGCCACATGGGGAGGATTTGACATGCTCCACACCATTCGAATGGGATCCTGTGTCTCGATACAGGGGATCTTCGTGAAGACCCTGCCCGATGGCCGGGTTCAGGTTCGCGTCGGGCAACAGCTCTTTGTCGGCAAGCCCGTCAGCAAGGCAGCCTGACAGATCAATCCTTTTGGCCTGGCGTCCAAACCAGGGCATTCCGCCGCTCTGCCGGGGTCCGGCACAGGCACTGGAATGCGCCAAGTGACCAAATGAAAAGGGGAACCGCCTGTGCAGTTCCCCTTTTTTCTTTTCCGTGCGATCCGGTCCCGGATCAATCGAGCTGACGTTCGACCTCTTCGCGCTCGAAAATCTCGATCACGTCATCGGGGCGGATATCGTCGTAGTTCTCGAACGCCATGCCGCATTCCTGGCCCGATTGAACCTCGGGAACTTCATCCTTGAAGCGTTTCAGGGTTTTCAGCGTGCCTTCGTGGATCACCACATCGTCGCGCAACAACCGCACCCCGGCGGAACGCCGCGCCACACCTTCGGTGACCAGACAGCCGGCGACCTTGCCGACGCCGGTGACCTTGAAGACCTCCTTGATCGTGGCATAGCCGATAAACGACTCGCGGATCTCGTTGGAGAGCAGGCCCGAAGCAGCGGCTTTCACATCATCGACCAGGTCATAGATCACGCTGTAATAGCGGATTTCCACGCCCTTCTGGTTGGCCGATTGCCGCGCCGGCGCATTGGCCCGCACGTTGAAGCCGAACACCGGTGCGCCGCTGGCTTCGGCGAGGCCGATATCGCTCTCGGTGATCGCGCCGACGCCCGAATGCAGCACGCGCACGCGCACCTCGTCGTTGCCGATCTTCTCCATCGCCTGGGCAATCGCCTCGGCCGAACCCTGCACATCCGCCTTTACCAGGATCGGAAGCTCGCTGACGCTCTTGTCGGCCTTGGCCTTCGCCATCAGCTGTTCCAGCGTCGTGGCCGCGCCCGCGGCGGCGCGTTTTTCCTTGGCGGCGCTCTCGCGGTATTCCGCGATTTCGCGCGCCTGCGCCTCGGTATCGACCACGTTCAGAACATCGCCGGCCTCCGGCGTGCCGTTGAGGCCAAGCACCTCGACAGGCACCGACGGCCCGGCTTCTTCGACCCGCTCACCCTTGTCGTTGATCAGGGCGCGCACGCGGCCGTATTGCTCGCCGACGACAAAGATATCGCCCTGGCGCAGGGTGCCGCGCTGAATCAGAACTGTGGCCACCGGGCCACGTCCGACATCCAGCTGCGCCTCGATCACGGCGCCTTCGGCGGCGCGGTCGGGATTGGCCTTCAGCTCGAGAATCTCGGCCTGCAACGCAATCGCTTCCAGCAGCTGATCCAGCCCCTGACCGGTATGCGCGCTGACTTCGACATCCTGCACCTCGCCCGACATCTTTTCGACAATGACTTCATGGCGCAGCAATTCGCTGCGCACCTTGTCGGGATCGGCGGCGGGCAGATCGCATTTGTTGATCGCCACGATCATCGGCACCTTGGCCGCCTTGGCGTGGTTGATCGCCTCGATGGTCTGCGGCATCACCGCATCATCGGCGGCCACCACCAGCACCACGATATCGGTGACCTGCGCCCCGCGCGAACGCATCGAGGTGAAGGCGGCGTGGCCCGGCGTGTCGAGGAAAGACAACACCGCACCGTCATCCGTGGTCACCTGATAGGCGCCGATATGCTGGGTGATGCCCCCGGCCTCGCCCGAGACAACCTTGGCGTTGCGGATCGCATCGAGAATCGAGGTCTTGCCGTGGTCGACATGGCCCATCACCGTGATCACCGGCGGACGCGGCACCATCTTGCTGGCGTCGTCATCCTCGACCTGGAGCACATCCTCGACATCCGAATCGGATACCCGAACCGCCCGGTGGCCGAATTCCTCGATGATCAGCTCGGCAGTATCGGCATCAATGGATTGGTTCTGCGTCACCATCATGCCCATGTTCATCAGCGATTTGACCACAGCGGCGACGCGCTCGGCCATGCGGTTGGCCAGCTCCGAGACCACAATGGCTTCCGGCAGCTGCACATCGCGCACGACCTTTTCGCGTTCGACCTGGCCGCCCATCGCCTTTTGGCGCGCGCGCTCCTGCTTGCGCTTCATCGCGGCCATCGAGCGCTGCCGCCCGCCTTCGCCGCCGGTCAGCGCCTGATTGAGCGTCAGCTTGCCGGCACGGCGGCCGCCATCGTCGATGCGGGCCTTGCCGCGATTGCGATCGCGATCGTCCTGATCGCTCTTGCGGTCGGGCTGCTTGGCGGCGGGCTTCGCGGCGCTGCGCGGTGCTGCGGGCTCGTCCGCCGGGGCGGCAGCTGCTGCTGCGGCGCGCTTGGCGGCCTCTTCCGTCTCGCGCTTGGCGCGCTCTTCCTCATCGGCCTTGGCCTTCAGGGCCTCTTCGCGCTCGCGCTCTTCGCGTTCCTTGGCTTCCGCTTCCTCGCGGCGGCGGTCGCGTTCTTCCTCGCGGGCCTTTTCTTCTTCCGCGCGCTCCTTGGCCTCGACGACCTCGCGCGATTTGGCGGCGGCCAGCGCCTTCATCCGGCGCTCCAGCTCGGCATCCGAAATCCCTGCGGGCCGCTTCGAAGGATCGCCCTTCGCGGGCTTTGCCGATGCCCCGGTCCCGGTTGGCTTGGCGGCACCCGGCTTGGGGACGACAACGCGCTTGCGTTTCGTTTCCACCACGACATTCTTGGTCCGCCCGTGGCTGAAGCTCTGCTTCACATTCCCGGGGCGGGCACCTCCGCGGAGGCCCAATGTCTTTTTGCCGTCGTTATCGCTCATCGTGGCTCTCTTCATCCTTTACGGCGGGCTTGCCCGCCTTCGGAAACGCGCAGACCTTTCAATCTTGCCGCTTCCTCTACAACACGTGGCGCCAAACCTCCAGCGCCTATGGCGGCGTGGACGACGGTTTCTCGCCCAAACGCCCGGCCCAGCTCTTCAGTGGTCAGCCAGCCTACATATCTCGCCCCTTCGGGCGTCCAGAGCTTGGTCTTGCCGCGCTCCGAACCGTCGCTCGACTGCAGGAGGACTTTGACATCCTCCTTGTTCAGCCGGTCCTTGACCTTCTCGAACCCGGCCACAGCCAGCCCCGATTTGCGCGCCAGCGCGATCAGGTCGATCAATCGCTGCGCCAGTTGCGCCTCGACCCGGGCGACCAGATCCTCCGGCACACTCACCGGCTGCTTCGCGGCGCGGGCAAACAGCCCCTTGGCCACTGCCTTTTCCAGCGCGGCGCGCGTGGCGCTCACCCAGATGCCGCGCCCGGGCAGCTTGCCCAGGATATCGGGCACGATCGCCGCCTCCGGCCCGACGACAAAGCGGATCAGCGCCGCCTTGGGCAAGACTTCGCCCGTGGCAATGCATTTGCGCTCCCCGCCGTCGCTCCGGCTCTTGGCTTGGCCACCGCGCCCCATGCTCAGGTTCTCCCGAAGCCTGCGATCAGGCTCCGGCCTCCTCATGGGCTGCGTCCAGCGTGTCTTCGTCGCCGTCCTCGGCCTCGGCTTCCAGATCGGCGGGATCGACCCAGCCGAGCAGGATGCGCGCCGTCATCACCAGATCCTGGGCTTCTTCCAGGCTCACATCGAAGGGCTCGAGCAGGCCGTCATCCTTGACCCGCTCGCCATCCACCGTGGTCCAGCCGCCGGCCAGCTCCCAATCGGCGCAGGTGGCGAAATCTTCCAGCGTTTTGACGCCGTCGGCGGCCAGCGCCTCGAGCATCTGCGGGGTCAGGCCCTCGAAATTGATCAGGCTGTCCTCGACACCCATCTCGCGGGCCCGTTCCAGAGCCGCCTTGGCCTCGGCCTCGAGATAGTCGCGCGCCCGCGCCTGAAGCTCCTTGGCGGTGTCGTCGTCGACCCCGTCGATCACCAGCAGCTCGTCGACCTCGACATAGCCGACCTCTTCGAGATTGGTGAAGCCCTCGGCCACCAGTAGCTGGGCAAAGAACTCGTCGAGATCAAGGGTGTCCATGAACAATTTGGTGCGCTCTTCGAATTCCTTCTGGCGGCGCGACGATTCTTCCTCCTCGGTCAGGATGTCGATGTCGAGCCCGGTCAGCTGGCTCGCCAGCCGCACGTTCTGTCCGCGCCGGCCGATCGCCAGGCTCAGCTGTTCCTCGGGCACCACCACCTCGATGCGCTCCGCATCCTCGTCGAAAACGACCTTGCTCACCTCGGCGGGCTGAAGCGCATTGACCAGGAAGGTCGGCATGTCCTCGTTCCACGGAATGATGTCGATCTTCTCGCCCTGAAGCTCGTTGACCACGGCCTGAACCCGGCTGCCGCGCATCCCGACGCAGGCGCCCACGGGGTCGATCCCGCCATCATAGGAGATCACGGCGATCTTGGCGCGCGACCCCGGATCGCGGGCCACGGCCTTGATCTCGATGATGCCGTCATAGATTTCCGGCACTTCCATCTTGAACAGCTCGGCCATGAA
>CBDUGF010000027.1:0-34345 GCA_965366835.1 uncultured Rhodobacterales bacterium | reverse complement strand
CATGATCGAGCCTTTGCCGAACTGCCGTTCGATCTGCGCCAGCGCGCTGTCGAGCGCCTTTTGCTTGTTGGAGTCACTCTTGTCCATTTTGAGAACTTCTGCCATTGCCATCTCTGTCGCCTTTCTTATTCCACAGCCACCCCGGATCAGCAATCCCCGGAGCAACGACGTGGGGTTTTTGTTCACCTCTTGTTCTCTATGGGATCAAAAAGCGAACATTTCAACTAAAATTTTCCTGCCCCTACTTTTTTGCAGATTGGTTAAGGAGTAGTTTACGGCAGTCGGAAAAATGCGCCTTGGCGGGAAGGAATTGAATATGCTCGTGTTTTCCAAGGCCAGGCTGGTTTTTCTGTCGGTCCCGAAGACCGGAACGACGGCGCTGGAAGCGGCTCTGGCGCCGCATGCGGCGATCGCTGTGCTCGATCCGCCCGAACTGAAGCACGCGCCGGTCTATCGCTACAACCGGTTCTTTCGCCCCATGGTCGAAAAATTCATCGGTGCCGAGGTCGAGGTGATGGCATTGATCCGCGAACCCAAGAGCTGGCTCGGAAGCTGGTATCGCTACCGCCAGCGCAGTTTTCTCGACGGCCAGCCGCAATCCACATCCGGGCTGACATTCGAGGCATTTGTGCAGGGCTATCTGGCCGAACCGCGCAGCGGCTTCGCCAATATCGGCTCACAGGCCAAGTTTCTCGAAGCGCGCCCCAACGGCACCGAGGTCAATCGCCTGTTTCGCTATGAGCAGCTCGACCAGGCCGTTGCCTATCTTCAGAGCCGCCTCGGGATCGACTTCACGCTACCGCGAAGCAATGTCTCCCCCGGCGCGGACCTGACCCTCGCGCCCGAGACCGAGGCCAGGCTACACGCGCTTTGTGCGCGCGACTACGCGATTTGGAACAGCCTCGGCTGATCGCCGGCCTCGTGCTGCCAATCTCCGGCCCCGTCGACACCGACACAAGGTCGCCGCCTTACTTGCCGCTCGGGCGCGGCACGTTGCGGCTTTCGACGCCTCGCCCATCGCCCAGATCGTCCGGACCTCGATCTCAGTGCAGCTGGCGCCGGATCGTCTCGGTCAGTTCGGTGAGCGAGAACGGTTTCGGCAGGAACACCGAATTCGGGATCTCGACCTTGCCTTCGCCAAACGCGTCCTCGGCATAGCCGGAGACGAACACCACCCTTACATCGGGCCGCTCCTCCAGCGCCTTGCGCACCCAGCTCGGGCCATCCATCCCCGGCATCACCACGTCGGTCACGAAGATGTCGATCGTCAGATCGGTTTGCTCCAGAGTCCGCAGTGCATCTTCGGCCGATTCGGCTTCGAGAACGGTGTAGCCCTTCAGCCGCAGCGCGCGCGAGGCAAAGGCGCGCACCGGCGCTTCATCCTCGACCAGCAGGATCACGCTGTCATTGGCTTCTTCTGGCGGCGATTGCGGCTCTGCCGATCCCGGCTCCGCACCGTTCGCCAGTGGCGTCACGGCAGCTGTGAGCGCCTCAGCCTGCGTCAGCTCCGGCGCCGGCGTATCGTGCTGCGCGTCGATCAAATCCTCCGGCTCGGGCTGAAACGCCGGGAACAACAGCGTGAATATCGATCCCTTGCCGGGCACGCTGTCGGCGAAGATGAAGCCGCCGCTCTGCTTGACGATGCCGTAAGCCGTCGACAGCCCCAGGCCGGTGCCCTCGCCGGTGCGCTTGGTGGTGTAGAAAGGTTCGAAGATCTTCTGCAACTTGTCGGTCGGAATGCCGGTACCCTGATCGATGATCTCGACCGACACGTAATCGCCCGCCGGCACGGTTGCGCGGTCGCGCTTTTCGGCCTCCCGGAAGGTGACATTGCGGGTCCGGATCGAAATCTCGCCGCCCGAAGCCATCGCATCGCGCGCGTTCACCACCAGGTTCATCACCACCTGCTCGAGCTGGCGCTTGTCGGCGCGCAACGCGCGCAGCACCGGCTCGTGATCGAGCGTCAGGCTCACGGTTTCGCCCACCAACCGGTTCAGAAGATGGGTCAGATCGCTCAGCGTATCGCGTAGATCAAGCACCTCCAGGCGCAGCGTCTGCTTGCGCGAGAATGCCAGCAGCTGGCCAACCAAAGCCGCCGCTCGATTGGCATTCTGATTGATCTGCACCAGATCGTTGTAATCCGGATCGCCCTGGTCATGGCGCAGCAGCAGGAGATCGCAATGCCCCGAAATCGCGGTCAGCAGATTGTTGAAATCATGCGCCACCCCGCCGGCCAGCTGGCCGATCGCCTGCATTTTCAGGCTCTGGACGAATTGCGCTTCCAGCGTCTTCAGCTCGGTGGCGTCATTGAGCACCGCGATCAACGCCGGATCGTCGGGATCCGCGGCGCGTTTCAACATCACCTGCACGAAAACCTCGCGATCGTCGCGTGAAACCCGCAGAAACTCCGAACTGTGGGTTTCGCGCCCGGTGGCAACCTCGGTCAGCCAGTCGGTCAGGCTGCGGCCCAGACCCTCCATCAACGTCGCCAGATGCAGCCCTTCGCATTGGCCCTGGCCCAGCAGGTCGCGCGCCAGCCGGTTCGACAGCAGAACCTTGCCGTCCCGCGCCACCTTCAGGAGCGGCACCGGCAGCGCTTCGACATTGTTCCACCCGCTGGCTTGTTCGAGCATCGACGTTCCGGTTGCGTTCGCGCTGGCCTGCATCGCGGCGGCGTCGGACCCCACCGTCTCGGCGGCGGCAACCAGGATCATTTCGCGACGCGCACCCGGCAGCTGGCGCTCGGCCAGAAAACATTGAACCAACCCCTGGCTGGTTTGCACCCCGTTCAACGCCCCTGCCCGCGGCGGCACTTGATCAAACAGCCGGTCGATGTTCTTGATCCGCACTCCGACCAGTCGGCGCGCCGCCTCGTTCATGTAGAGAACCGTGCCATTGCGCCCGACCGTGATCATCGGCAGGAAGCTCTGATCGCCGCTGCCCGAGGTCGACCGGTCTGCGATCTCCTCGATGCGCCAGAGGAATTCGCCCCCGGCCAGCTGATGGGTCGAGAGTCGCACATTGCCACGCCGGGTGACGATATCCTCGCGCGCCGCGCCGGTCTTCTCGGCCCGTTGGCGCAGACGGTGCAGCACCGCCAGGGGATTGGCGAAGACATCGCCCAACAGCCCCGCCAGCGTCATCGCGTCGCCGCGAAACCGCTCCTTGCCGGCCTCGTTGACATACCAGAGTTCGCCCTCGTCGTCGGTGACGAAACAGGGCGCGGCGTCATACGCCACGAATTCCGAGATCGTCTTCTGGGCGCGCCGGTTGTTGTGCTTGAAAATCCAGACGGTGCCATAGATCGCGCCGACCAGCGCCAGCAGCGTGCCTCCGGCCAGCCCGAAGGCCTGTGCCATCCAGCCGCCGCCGCTCCAGAACGCGGCGCCGCCAAACAGCGCCGCGATCACCGCGATCAACACCGCGCGCGGCTGGGCGCGCATCGCCGTGCGTGTCAATTGTCCAGGCGTGAGAGCCGTATGCGCCACTGAAATAGAACCCCGCTGTCGAATCCCTGACCGACTCTGTCCTGCAAAGTCTTAAACCCGCGTTAACCGCGTCTAATTTCACGTCAGGGTTGAGTTTAGGTGTTTTCAGGCGCGGCACAAGTGCGCGACAAAGAAACCATCGGCGCCGTCGGAGAGCTCCCATTGCCGCGACATCGCCAGCCGCCAATCGCGGTGGCAGGCCAGGAACGCCGCGATCCGCGCATCATTCTCCTCCGCCAGCAGCGAGCAGGTGGCATAGACGAGCCTTCCCTCCGCGCCCACCAGAGGCGCGGCGGCCTCCAGAATAGCGCCCTGGGTATGCATCAGCGCCTTCAGCCTTTCCGGCGTGAAGCGCCATTTCGCATCCGGGTCACGGCGCCAGGTCCCGCTGCCGGAACAGGGCACGTCGCAAAGCACAAGATCATACGGCCCCTCTGCGGCCAGCTCCGCGCTCTCCAGCACCCTCACATTCACACCGGCCCGCCCGGCGCGCACCGGCAGGTCCCGCATCCGCCCCGGATTTGCATCATGGGCGAAGAACTGCGCCTCGGCGCGCCCGGCCAGGGCCAGCGTCTTGCCGCCGCCGCCGGCGCAATAATCCAGCACCGTCATGCCGGGGCGCAGCGGTAAAGTCTCCATCGCCGCCTGGCTGGCCGCGTCCTGCAATTCCACCAGCCCGGTCAGATAGGCCGACGAGCGCGCCACCTTGCGCGCGCCTTCGATAACCCTCAGCGCGCCGCTCGCCAGGGCGACAGGCTCCGTCACGATCCCGTCCTCGATCAGCGCCCCCCGCGCCTGCGCCAATGTCGCCTTGCGCCCGTTTACCCTGAGAAAAACCTCGGCCCGGCGGGCAAGCGGCGCCAGCGCCCCGGCTGTTCCCGCCCCGAAACGCGCCTCGAACAGCGGCATCAACCAGTCCGGCACTTCCGGCTGCGAAGCATCCCCAAGCGGCGGCTCTGCGCTCTCCGCCCCGCTCAAGGGCGCAGGCGCATGGCCGATCCCGCTGAAAAGCGCGCCCGCCTCGCCGCCCTGCAGCCGGATCAGCCCCAGCATCAGCGCCCGACCAGAGTCGTCGCCGCCCCGTGCCGCACAGGCCCGCTTCTGGCGCAATACATCATAAACATGGTCGCGCACCGCCGCGCGGTCTTTCGAACCGGCATAGCGCGCGCCCCTGGCCCAGCCGGTCAGCACCTTTTCGGCGGCCTCCCCGCCCGCTATCCGGTCAAGACATTCGATCGCCGCCAGAACCCGCGCGCCGGGGGTCATCCGGGCTCACCCGCCCATCCGGTAATTCGGCGACTCCCTGGTGATCTGCACGTCATGCACATGGCTTTCCTTCAGCCCGGCACCGGTGATCTTCACAAACCGGCAATTGCCGCGCATCTCCGCCACCGTGGCACAGCCGGTATAGCCCATCGCCGCGCGCAGGCCGCCCACCAGCTGATGGATCACCGCGCTGGCAGAGCCCTTGTAGGGCACCTGGCCTTCGATACCCTCGGGCACCAGCTTGTCGCTGGCCGCATCCATCTGGAAATAGCGATCGGCCGAGCCCCGCGCCATCGCGCCGAGGCTGCCCATGCCGCGATAGCTCTTGAAGCTGCGGCCCTGGTAGAGGATCACCTCGCCGGGGCTTTCGTCGGTCCCCGCGATCATGCTGCCGACCATGGCGCAAGACGCCCCTGCCGCAATCGCCTTGGCGAAGTCGCCGGAGAACTTGATGCCGCCGTCGGCGATCACCGGCACATCGCCGGCTGCCGCTGCACACGCCGGCCACAACCCGCGTGGTGCAGATCGAGCCCGGCCCGATTCCCACCTTCACGGCATCGGCGCCGGCATCGATCAAGGCTTGGGTGGCCTCGCCGGTGGCGACATTGCCGGCGATGATCTGAACCTTGTTCGACAGGCTCTTGACCCGTTTCACCGCCGCGATCACGCCTTCGGAATGGCCATGCGCGGTATCGACCACCACGATATCACAGCCTGCATCGATCAGCGCTTCGGTGCGCTCGAACCCGCTCTCTCCGACCGAGGTCGCCGCCGCCACCCGCAGCCGCCCGAGTTCGTCCTTGCAGGCGGTCGGGTTCAGTACCGCCTGTTCGGTATCCTTCAGCGTCAGAAGTCCGGTCAGCTTGCCCTTGCCGTCATGCACCAGAAGCTTCTCGATCCGGCGCGCCCGCATCAGGCTCTTGGCCTCATCCAGATCGGCAGGTTCGGCCAGCATTGCCAGGTCGTTCGTGGTCATCACCACACTCACCGGCATATCCTCGGAGGTGGCAAACCGCATGTCGCGGTTGGTCACGATGCCGACAATACGGCCCTTCTCGTCGACCACCGGAAAGCCGGTGAAGTTGTAACGCTCGACCAGAGCCTTGGCGTCGGCAATCGTGTCATCGGCTTTCAGCGTCACCGGATTATAGACGATCGCGCTTTCAAACCGCTTCACCCGGCGCACTTCGCGCGCCTGCTCCTCGACTGTCAGGTTCTTGTGGAGCACCCCGATGCCCCCGGCCTGGGCCAAGGCAATCGCCATGCGCGCCTCGGTCACGGTGTCCATCGCACTCGACAGGAGGGGTATGTTCATCCGGATGCTACGGGTGGCCCATGTGCGCGTATCGGCGGTGCTGGGCAGCACGCTCGACGCACCGGGAACAAGCAGAACATCATCGAAGGTCAGGGCCTCACGAATCTCCATTTGCGCTCTCCAAAGCTTGGGATCGTTTGGCGCGTCTCTATTTCATGGATGCGGGTGCGGGGAAACCCCCATTCGCCGCTTGCTCCCTGCAACATTCCCCGCCACGCTGCACTTTGTGCAATTCGGGAGCACGAGATGACCGCCCACGGCTACGAAACCGGACGCCTCAACCTGCCCTTCGTCGGCATCGCCACATTCGGCAAGCGCCCTTACGTCGAGGATTGGAGCAAGATCGACGCCGACGCCGCCATTCTCGGCGCGCCCTACGATTTCGGCACCCAGTGGCGGCCCGGTGCGCGCTTCGGGCCGCGCGCGGTGCGCGACGCCAGCACGTTGTTCAGCTTCGGCCATGCCGGAGCCTACGATCACGAGGATGATGCCACCTACCTGCCCGGCTCGGTGCGCATCGTCGATCTGGGCGACGCCGATATCGTGCACACCGACACACTGCAAAGCCACGCCAACATCGAGGCCGGTGTGCGCGCCGCCCTGGCCGCAGGCGCCCTGCCCGTCACCATCGGCGGCGATCATTCGATCAACATCCCCTGCATCAACGCGTTCGACGATCAGGGCGATATCCACATCCTGCAAATCGACGCCCATCTCGATTTCGTCGATGAACGCCACGGCGTGCGCTTCGGCCATGGCAATCCGATGCGCCGTGCCGCCGAGAAGCCTTATGTCACCGGGCTGACACAGGTCGGCATCCGCAATGTCAGTTCAACGGCGAAAGAAGGCTATGACGATGCCCGCGCCATGGGGTCGGATATCCTTTCAGTGCGCCAGGCCCGCGCCCTCGGCCCCAAGGCGCTGCGCAAGCGTCTCCCCAAAGGCGCGCGGCTCTACATCACCATCGACATCGATGCGTTCTGCCCTTCGATCGCACCGGGCACCGGCACGCCCAGCCATGGCGGCTTTTTCTATTACGACATTCTGGAGCTGATGCAGGAAGTGGCGCGGCATCACGAGATCGTCGGCCTCGATCTGGTCGAGGTCGCCCCGGATTACGATCCCACCGGCGCGACCGCCATTCTCGCCGCACAGCTGCTGCTCAACACCCTCGGCTTCATCTTCCACGCCCGCGGCTTTCGCTGAGCGCTGCCAATCCGGGCCACCGCCATCGCCGCTTGCGGCGAAAAACCGGCCCCGTCCTCGCGACCTTGAAAGCATCTGCGCGCCACCCAGAGCAATATGCCCGCAAATCCGCCTCGGATTTCGAATCGAATTTCGCGCCGAAATTCGCAGAGCCCGCAAAAATGCCGCTCCCGTAAAACATTATGCCGCTCCGCATCTTTTCCCGGCTCCGAAAGCCCCTATGGTAGCCGCAACACCATTCAGGGCAGGTTCATGAGCAAAGACCCACTCGTCATCTTCACACCTTCGGGCAAACGCGGGCGTTTCCCGGCGGGCACCCCGGTCCTGAGCGCCGCGCGTCAGCTCGGCGTTGATCTCGATTCGGTCTGCGGCGGGCGCGGCATCTGCTCGAAATGCCAGATCACGCCCTCCTATGGCGAATTTTCCAAACACGGCGTCACCGTGGCCGACGATGCGCTTTCCGAATGGAACGCGGTCGAACAGCGCTATGACGACAAGCGCGGCCTGCCCGAGGGCCGCCGTCTCGGCTGCCAGGCCCAGATCCTGCGCGACGTGGTAATCGACGTGCCGCCCGAATCCCAGGTTCACAAACAGGTGGTGCGCAAACGCGCCGAAGCCCGCGACATCATCCTCAACCCTTCGGTCAAGATGTTCTACGTCGAAGTCGAGGAGCCAGATATGCACGCGCCCTCGGGCGATCTGGAGCGGCTTATCTTCGCGCTGGAAACCGAGTGGAATATCAAGGGCCTGCACACCGATCTTCACATCCTGCACCTGCTGCAAACCACCCTGCGCAAAGGCGATTGGAAGGTCACGGCGGCGATCCATCTCGGCGATGCCGAGAGCCCGCCCCGGATCATGCATCTGTGGCCCGGCTATTATGACGGTTCGGTCTATGGCCTCGCCGTCGATCTCGGCTCCACCACCATCGCCGCGCATCTGTGCGATCTGCAATCGGGCGAGGTGGTCGCTTCCTCGGGCATCATGAACCCGCAGATCCGCTTCGGTGAAGACCTGATGAGCCGGGTCAGCTATTCGATGATGAACCCCGGCGGCGCCGCGGAGATGACCGATATCGTGCGCGACGGCATGAACGCGCTCTTTGCCCAGGTCGCGCAGGAGGCCGGCATCGACAAGGCGCTGATCATGGATGCGGTGTTCGTCTGCAACCCGGTGATGCACCACCTGTTTCTCGGCATCGACCCCTACGAGCTCGGCCAGGCGCCCTTCGCCCTGGCCACGTCAAACGCCCTGCGCCTGCGCGCCGCCGAACTGAACCTCGCCCTGCACCCCGCCGCGCGGGTCTATCTGCTGCCCTGCATCGCCGGCCATGTCGGCGCCGATGCCGCCGCCGTGGCGCTTTCCGAAGCGCCCGACAAATCCGAGGATCTGGTGCTGGTGGTCGATGTCGGCACCAATGCCGAGATCCTGCTGGGCAACCGCGAGCGCGTGCTGGCCTGCTCCTCGCCCACCGGCCCCGCCTTCGAGGGCGCCCAGATCAGTGCCGGCCAGCGCGCCGCGCCCGGCGCCATCGAGCGGGTCGAGATCGACCCCGCCACCAAGGAACCGCGGTTCCAGGTCATCGGCTCCGATCTGTGGTCCGACGATCCCGGCTTCGCTGCCGCCATCGCCGCCACCGGCATCACCGGCATCTGCGGCTCGGGCATCATCGAGGCGATTGCCGAAATGCGCATGGCCGGCCTTCTGGATGCCTCCGGCCTGATCGGCTCGGCGGCGCAGACCGGCACCGCCCGCTGCATCGCCGATGGCCGCACCCAGGCCTATGTGCTCTGGGAAGGCAGCGACGACAGCCCGCAGATCACCGTGACCAATCCCGATATCCGCGCCATCCAGATGGCCAAGGCGGCGCTCTATTCCGGCGCCCGCCTCCTGATGGACAAGTTCGGCGTCGATACCGTGGATCGCGTCGTGCTGGCCGGGGCGTTCGGTGCGCATATCTCGCCGAAACACGCGATGGTGCTCGGCATGATCCCCGATTGCCCGCTCGACAAGGTCACCTCGGCGGGCAATGCCGCCGGCACCGGCGCACGCATCGCGCTCTTGAACAGCGAAGCGCGCAGCGAAATCGAACAGACCGTGCGCAACATTCACAAGGTCGAAACCGCCGTCGAGCCGCGCTTTCAGGAGCATTTCGTCAACGCGTCCGCCATCCCCAATTCGGTCGAGCCGTTCCCGATCCTCGAAAGCATCGTCAGCCTGCCGAATGTCAGCTTCAATTCCGGCGGCGACGCGGGCGACCGTGACGGGCGCCGGCGCCGGCGGCGGCGGGGATGATCTCCGCCGCGCTTGCGCCTTGGGAGTCCGAGCCTAGCTCAAGACCCTGAAGATATTGTCGTGAATCGAGCCCGGAACCATCATCCCGGCGGTATCGCCAAGTTTTTTCATGTAGCCGGCATCGCCCATCAGCTTGTCATTCACAGCTTCGAGGGCGGCAAGGTTGTCATAGGTCGTCCGCCAAACGATCTGGTTCGGGTTTCCCCCGATCGGCACCATGATCGTCAGCTTCACGCCTGTGATCTTGTCGACCATCTGTTTGATCTCATTGGCAAAGGCAATCGCCGGCCCCATCTTGCCGGGCATGACATTGGCTGAACGTGCAAAAATGATCATCTTGTTCTCCTTGAGGAAAAAAGTGCTTTTGCGCCGACGATTGGGTTTCGTCGGTCGTTGAATGAACGGACTGCTGAAACGAAGGCTTACTCTTACGCTGCCAGTTGCACCCTAGCACGAAAACCGAAACCGGTGGTTCGAATTCGCCGCAGGGCCTGGGAGTCCCGCAGACCGGAGCCGGTTCATCGGTCACACCGCCGGCCCCCGGGCAATCGCAATGATCGCTTCCAGCGGTTCAAAACCCGGTTTGCCGGAAAACCCGATTCAGACCCGGCGCTGCGGCGAAAACCTGCGAATGTCGCCCATCTCGCCAATGTCAGCGCCACCATGCGGATGGCCCTGCGCGCTTCGCCCGCGCCATCCCCCGGTCACGATCCTGCAAACCGCCGCCCGGCTCAGCTGAGCACCCGGGTCTGATAGAGATGCACCCTTGTGCCGCCATGCAGCACCGGCGGCCCGGCCTCGAACGGCAGATTCATCGCCTTGGCCAGCCCTGCATCCGCGGTCACAACCGCCACCCGCCAGCCGGCAAAGCGCGCCTTCAATACCTGGCCGAAACTGCCGTAAAGCGCGAATAGCAGCTTGCGGTTGCCGATCCGCCCGCCATAAGGCGGGTTTGCGATCACCAGACCGGGCGGCCCCTCGGGCGGCTCGAGCGCGCTCACTGGCTGACAGGCAAACGCACTCCACTGCCCCACCCCGGCGCGCGCCGCATTCTCCGCCGCTTTGCCCACAGCGCCCTGATCGCGATCATAGCCGTAAAACCGCAAGCCTTCTGGCGCCCGCCCGCCCTGCCGCTTCATTGCGCCAAAGGCCGCCGCATCAAACCCGGCCATCTCCTCGAAGGCGAAACTCCGGCTGCGCCCGGGCTGCATCCCCGCCGCGATCTCCGCCGCCTCGATCACAAATGTCCCCGAGCCGCACATCGGGTCGAGCACGGGCAGATCGCCGCAATACCCCGCCCGGCGCAGCAACAGCGCCGCCATGTTCTCGCGCATCGGCGCCTTGCCCACCGCCGGCTTGTGGCCGCGCTTGTGCAGCGCCTCGCCGGATGTGTCGAGGCTGAGCGTCACCAGATCGTCCTCGATCCGCACCTTGACCACAAGTTGCGCCTGTTTCGACACCGGTGCACCCAGCTCTTCGGCAATCGCCCGCTCGATCCGCTCGGCCGCCGCCCCGGCATGGTAAATCTTCGACTTGCGGCACGTCACCTCGACCCGCACCGCCACATCAGCGCGCAGCACCTGCCCCCAGTCGAATTTCCGCGCCCGCTTGTCGAGCTGCGCAAGATGAAACGCCCGGAATTCCCCGATCCGCACCAGCACTCTTGCCGCGCCCCGCATCTCCAGGTTGGCGCGCCAGACCTCCGGCCAATCGCCGCGCGCCTCGACCCCGCCCTGCACCGCCCGTGCGCCGGCAAAGCCTCTTTCCTGCGCCTCATCGGCCAGCGCCTGTTCCAGCCCCGGCGCTGTCGCCATGAAAATTCCGAAATCCGTGCTCATGGCACCGCTGATAGCCTCAAAGCCGCGCCAAGGCGATCAGAAACCCCCGGCTTCCTCTGACCAAAAAATATCCCGGGGGACTGGCCAGAAAACGCTTCGCGCATTCGACCTTGGGGGCTGGCCCCCCGGCCGGTCGGATTGCGCAGCAATTCGAAACCGCTCTCAGCCCAGTGCCTCGGCAAAATGCGCCAGCAACCCCGATTTCAGGATCTTGCCGGTCGGCGCGGCGGGCAACTCGTCGGCGATCACGATCCGCGCCGGCACCTTGTAGGCCGCCAGCCGGTCGCGCAGAAACGCCTGCAACCCGGCTTCGCTCAATCCGGCGCCATCGCGGCAGGTCACAAACGCCAGAACCTCCTCGTTGCCCTCGATCTTGCGGCCCACCACCGCCGCCAACACCACATCCGGGTGCTCGGTCAGCGCCGCCTCGACCTCGGCCGGATAGACATTGAACCCGGAATGGATGATCAGCTCCTTGGTCCGGCCGACGATATGCAGCCGCCCGGCGGTGTCAAACCGCCCGAGATCGCCCGATTTGAACCAGCCGTCTTCGGTGAACACCGCCGCCGTCTGCTCGGGATCGCGGAAATAGCCCAGCATCAGCTGCGGCCCGCCGATTTCGACCTCGCCAATGCCCTCCTCGGGATGCGCGCCCGGTGCCTCGAGGTTGAGGCGCAGTTTGCTGCCCAGCATCGGCACCCCGACCGAAATATCCGGATCGCCCGGCGCGCTGCGCGTGGCGCAGACCCCGGCGGCAGTCTCGGTCAGGCCATAACCGTTCTGCAGGGCGATGCCGTAAAACGCCTCGGCCTCGCGTTTCCAGGCCGGATCGAGCGGCGCGCCGCCCGACGAGGCAAAGCGCAGCAACCCCTTGGTATAGCGCCCCTCGCCGCGCGCACGGGCATAGTGAAACAGATGCGCATGCATCTGCGGCACCGCCGGCAGCAGGGTCACATCCTGCATCAGCGCCGCGTAGAGCCGGGCCACGTCAAAGCGCGATTCCAGCCGGGCGCAGGCCTGCGCCTTGGTCACTGCGAGGATCGTCACCAGCCCGAAGATATGGCTCATCGGCAGGCCGAGATAGGTCACATCTTCGGGCACGATGCCGCGCATTTCCTCCGAGGCGGCGGCGGCGGCCAGCATCGTCGCATGGCTCAGCATCGCCCCCTTCGGCGCGCCGGTCGTGCCCGAGGTATAAAGCATCACCGCCACCTGCCTTCTGGCATCGGCAAAGACCGGCTCGGGCTCGGCCCCGGCGCGCGCCGCGATCGCCACCGCACCCAGCGGCCCGGCAACGCGCGCCGCCGCCATCGTCTCGCCGTGGGCCTGCGGCGCGCTGCCGGTCTCCAGCGTCAGCACCACGGCGGCGGCGTCGGCGTGTTCGACGATGCGGGCGATCTCGGCCCCGGTCAGGCGGGCATTGATCGGCACGGCGATGGCATCCATCCGCGAACAGGCAAAGAGATAGGCCAGCATCACCGCGGCGTTTTCCAGCACGATCACCACCCGGTCGCCCGGCCGCACGCCATACTCGTGCAACACCTTTTGCGCCGCTCCAGCCGCCGCCGCCAGAGCGCCCCAGCTCACCCGCCGGTCGTCGAAATCCACCAGCGCCAGCTTGTCGGGCCGCGCCTCTGCCGCGCCCTGCAATAGATCGTGTATCCGCATGCGATACCTCCCGGCCGCCATCCTGACGCCGCGCCGCCGCCCTGTCACCCCGGCGCCCGACGCGTTCCGCAACGTCTTTTCGAAATCAGCCCCTAGAGCCCCACCCCTCAGACCCGCTGGACAACATAAATCGGCTATGTCTTTCTTGGTGTGAAAAAGACCACGCGCCAACTGCATTCAGTAGTATTGTTTTTGCGATCAATAGCCTTCATTTCTTGTTTGGGTTTAGTTGCCTGCGTCCCCGCCTCCACCACCACAACAGCAGCACATCAGGTAGCGGGCATGATTGTGAATTGGAACGATTTGAACGGGAAGTGTCGCGGTGGCTCTGGCGACGATCCGAAAACATTCCAAGCCTGTGAAGCGCGCGACGCATTATCGCCAAAGATCGAAGCACAGGGTTTTTGCTACGGTGAAAACGCTGAATTCGGCTATCAGCAAAGATGGGAAGTCTGTAACCGCTTGAAATAGCTTCGGTGTTAGAGCCTGCTAAAAAAAGACCTCTCACGCCCAAGCCAAAGCGACTCTGTGTGACCATCGCCAAACGGCGCTTCACCGCACTTTGTCTAATCTAGTCCGGAGGAAAATGGTGGGTCGTGAGAGGCTCGAACTCCCGACATCTTCGGTGTAAACGAAGCGCTCTACCAACTGAGCTAACGACCCGGGCGTCGGAGGGATTACCCCGCACAGGCAGCCGTTGCAAGACTTTTCGGGCGGCGATCAGCGCTTGACGCGACCGCCGCGCCCGGCTCCCCTCCCGGCTACGCCCAAGGAGCAGGAAAAATGAGTTTCGACCCCAGAACCCACAGCACCCACAGCCCGCGCCGGTTTGCCGATTTCAAACCCGGCGAGGTGTTCCGCGCACCGTCGCGCACGATGACCGAAGGGATCTTTGCCGCCTTCCAGGCCGCCAGTGGCGACAACCACCCGGTCCACTATGATCGCGCCTATCTCAGGCGTCTCGGTCACCCCGACCTCATGGCGCATGGTTATCAGACGCTGATCCAGGCGGCGATCGGCGCCTCGCCGCTGGCGCATCAGATGGGCGAGGCGCTGATCGGCTTCGTCGAGCAGTCCTCGCGCTTTCTCAAGCCGGTCTATTGCGGCGATACGCTCTATCCCAGCTTCACCATCACCGAACTGGTGGCGCGCACGACCACCGGCACGCTCACCGTCGCCATCGCCATCCACAATCAGGACGGCGTGCTGGTGCTCGATGGCCAGCAGACCTATCTGATGCGGCTGTAACCGCTTCGGCACCTCCCGGTTTCGGGCTCCGGCGCGACTCTGCAAGGTTGCGCCGCCTGTTGGCGTCGCCAGGGGGGCCTCGCTTCGCTCGGCCCGGCGCAAGCGCAATGGTGCGCTCTTTCGGTGATGCGGCACTTGTCCCGAGGCTTCGGTTTTTGAGTATTTGAGCCAAGAAAAAGGCTGGAAGAAACGGCGCCCAGCTCTTTTCCTTGCAGAGATTCTCATATCCCGCGGCTGCGTATCGGCGCATGCCTGGTCTGAAGCGCACAGCCGCCACCGCGACCGTGGGGTGGGTGGGCGGGCACGGGCGTGGTGGCGGCGGCCTCGCGTGGAGCGTTCAGCGATGGGTTAGCTCACGTCCGCCGCTGAGTTCGATCACCACGCCCTGCGCGCGCTCCATCGCCTCCATCTCGGCCAGCGAGGCGCCCAGAACATGGCCACGCAGGAAGCTCATGATGATGCCATGACTCACGATCACCGCCGGGCCGCGCAATGCCTGCAGGAAGGCACCGGCCCGCAGACCGAGATCTTCGGCGCTTTCACCGTCGCTCTTCAGGCAGAGGTTGAAGACCCCCTGCGCAGCCAGATCCGGGCGCTCGGCCAGCAGATCGGCGTAATACCGGCCTTCCCAGTTGCCCAGGCTCACCTCCTTCAGCCGCGCGTCGGGCTCCGCCACCAGCCCGACCGCCGTTAGCGCAATCTCGGCGGTCTGGCGGGCGCGCCGCTGCGGGCTGCAAAACGCCGCGATCCCTGCGGGCAGGTCAAGCCCGGCCAGGATCTCGCCCTGTCGCCGGGCATGGCCACGCCCCAGATCGGTCAGATCCGATTCCAACTGCCCCTGGATCCGGCGGTCGCGGTTCCAGTCGGTCTGGCCATGGCGCAGAAGATACAAAGGTGGAAAGTCGGGCATCGCGCCGCTCCTTCATGGTTTGGTATCGCCGTTGCGGTTTCGGTGGCGTTGCCAAGTCAGCACATCCCCGGCCACCGGCGCGGCCGGTTACAGCCGCCGTGCTATCATTGCGGCAATCACGACACCATCGGCTTTGCTGCGCCGGGGCGCTCGGGCCCGACCGGTGTCAGCGTGACCAGGACATGACCGGCCCCCTGGAGACTCAAGTTCGCAGGCCAGCGACAGCACTCCGCAAACCGCGCATTTCCATCGGATTGCAAACCCGGTTGCATCACCGGTTTGACCATGCCTCCCGTCCGTCTGGCGCGGCTGCGGGAGCATCGACGTGATGCGCTGTCGCAGCGATGGAACGCCCGCTCCGCTCGCATACGAAAGGCCCGAGGGAGCACACGCCACCCCGGGCCGGTCCGATGATCCGGCGAATGCCGGTTTTCAGGCTGCAAGCGTCACTCGTTGCTCAGTTTTTCGGTGATGTTGTCGGCAAAGGCCGCAACCATGGCGTTGTAAAACACGTCGCTGTCGACGCTGATCGCAGCCATATCGGTGCCGTCCGGGAAATGGGCCTGCGCCTGCATCGCCGTCACGGTCAGCTCATAGAGCTCCTCGGGGCTTTCGACCTCCTCACCCTTCTCCATGAAGGTCCGGTCGATCTTGACCCAGCCGCGCAGGGTCGAGTCTTCCAGGCCGGTGGCCATCTCGAAATTGTTGGCCAGCGAGACCTCGTCGATATCCACCATCACAATGGCACCCTTGTCATCGACCCGGTCGGTCATCTTGGCCAGGATCGCTGTTTCCAGGTCCTCATCCAGCTTGTGCCAGACCGTCGCAGCCTCGGCATTCTTGATCGCGTCCATATCGGTCTGAACGTCGATTTCCTTGATCTTCATCTGCTCGGCCATGGCGGTGCCCGACAGGGCGATCGCACTGGCAAGCGCGGTACTGAGAATGATGTTGTTCATGATCTGCTCCATTGCATGTTCGGCCCGTTGCGGGCTGTGGAGGATCAACGACGCACCGCCGGAAAGGTTCCGCACGGGCTTTGCCTCGCCTTTTTTTGAACAAATCGGCGGATCAAAGGCAGTTTGGCTTGCCCGGCGCAAGCTCGGTTGCCCGAACCTGCCCCAAACAAACCATGCTGGGAACCGGGGTAAATGGCGGACCCAAGAGGATTCGAACCTCTGGCCTCTGCCTTCGGAGGGCAGCGCTCTATCCAGCTGAGCTATGGGTCCACGAGACGCGTCTTTACCGAAGCCGCCGCTCCAGTGCAATCGTCAATCTGGTCGATCTTTGGCTGCAATCGCCCGCGCTGACAGCAAAATCCCGGACAAGCGCGGCCTGCCCGGGATCTGCGTTCTGTTCTTTCAATCGCGGCTTAGCTTACCACGTTGCCGTATTTGTCATAGGTCGGTTCCGGCGCGACCATCATCGGCTCCGGCTCAGGTTGAGCACAGGCGACGAGAAACGCAGCGGTCGAGAGAATCAGGGCAGCTTTGATCAACTTCATTGTTGAACTCCATTTTTAAATTACCCCCCTACTCTAACCGCTGCCGTTCGCTCTGTCGACAAGCGGTTTGAGCTTCGCGCAAATAACCGCCATTTGGCCGGTCTGCCGGGATCAGCCGAACAGCTGATGCGCCAGTTCCAGCGCCTCGATCAGCTTGTCGACCTCTTCGCGGGTATTGTAGAGGCCAAAGCTGGCACGGCAGGTGGCGCTCACTCCGAAATGTGCCATCAGCGGCGCGGCGCAATGATGCCCGGCGCGTACCGCCACCCCCTTCTTGTCGAGAATCGTCGAGATGTCATGGGCGTGGGCCGCGCCCTGCATGGTGAAGGAAAAGATCGCCGCCTTGCCCGGCGTCGTGCCTTGCAGGTTGAGCCAGTTGAGCCCGCCGATCCTTTGGGTGGCATAGCGCGCCAGATCGGCCTCATGCGCCGCGATGTTGTCCATTCCCAGATCCATCAGATAGTCGAGCGCCACGCCCATGCCGATGGTCTGCACGATGCCGGGCGTTCCGGCCTCGAATTTCATCGGCGGATCGTTATAGGTCACGTAGTCCTTGGTAACCTCGCGGATCATGTCGCCGCCGCCGAGGAACGGGCGCATCTCGGCCATCCGTTCCTTGCGGATAAAGATCGCGCCCGAGCCCGAAGGGCCATAGAGCTTGTGCCCGGTAATCGGGTAGAAATCACAGCCCATCCCGGCAAGATCGACCGGCCCATGCACCGCGCCCTGAGAGCCATCGACCAGCACCGGCACGCCCTTCTCGCGGGCTCCGGCACAGATGGTCTTTACATCAACAACAGTTCCCAACACGTTGGAAAGCTGGGTAATTGCCACCAACTTGGTCTTGGGGCCAATCGCGTCGATCACGGCTTGCGGATCGAGCGCGCCGGTGCTGTCCACATCGACCCATTTCAGCACCACGCCCATGCGCTCGCGCAGGAAATGCCAGGGCACGATATTGGCATGATGTTCCATCACGCTGAGCACGATCTCGTCGCCCGCCTGCATCTGCGCCATGGCCCAGCCATAGGCGACAAGGTTGATCCCCTCGGTGGTGCCCGAGGTGAAAACGATCTCGTTCTCGTCCTTCACGCCGAGGAATCTGGCGACAATCCCGCGCACCGCCTCGTATTTGTCGGTCGCCAGATTGCTCAGGTAATGCAACCCGCGATGCACGTTGGCATATTCATGGCCATAGGCCTGGGTCATCGCGTCGATCACCACCTGCGGCTTCTGCGCGCTGGCGCCATTGTCGAGGTAAACCAGGGGCTTGCCATTCACTTCCCGGCTCAGGATCGGGAAATCGGCGCGGATTTTCGCAACGTCATACATAGTTTGCGGCTCCTTCGGCCACGGCTCCGAACAGGAGCACGAAAACGGCAATGCCGACCAGCAGTAGCGCGATACTGGCTGCCAGCACGCCCAGCGAGCGCATCGGGCTCATGAAGCCATGCACCCGGTCGACGAAGGCGATCAGGATCCACAGGCCCCAGAAAAACGCCGCCATGTTGGCCAGCCCGGCCAGCGGCATCGCCACCAGCGCCAGAATCAACACCGCCAGTTGCAGCCCGACCTGCACGATCTGGAGCCACGTCACCACCACCAGCATGTCGCGCAGATCGCCGGCCCCTCCCAGCATCCGCCCGGCCCAGTGCAGCACGAACACCATCAACACGATCGCCCCGGCGGCGACCATGGCCAGAAGCCCGGGCCGGAAGAACACGCGCGGCATCAGTCCGGCCTGTTCCGGCGATGGCGGGAACACATACATGCCCAGCGAAATCACCAGCGCATTGAGCACCGCGGCCAGAACCACGCCGCTCCACAGCGCCTCGGCGCTCAGCCCCTGGCGCAGCGCGATGAGCTGCCCCGCGGCCGCGCGCGGATCAAAAAGCGTTTGTTTGGCAAGTGCTTGAAGGTTTAAGCTCATGTCCCTCTCCAGACTTCGAACAGCCCGGAGACCCAGACCCACAAAAATACCGCGACCCAGACGATCCCGACCAGGCTCAGCGCCGGACCGGGGCCGACAAACCCCGCCGTCAGCCCCCAGAGCAGCATCAGCGGCGCGCTCGCCAGCAGCGCCCAGAACAGGGTGATGCGCGCGCCAAAGGGCTGGCCGCGCCCGCCGAGCGCCTTCAGCCCCCAATGGCTGATCAGCGCCAGGGTGTAAAGCACCAGCGGCATGATGAAGAGCCAGGCCATCAGCGCCCCGCCCAGAAGCGGATTGAGTTCCTGGCCCTCGAGATGCGCCTGGCGCGCCAGCCTCGGCCATTGCGCCACAAACACCACCGCACAGCCCGCCATCAGGATGACCAGCGCGCGCGGCTCGTTGGCCCCCGCCGCCAGGATCCGGCGGATCACCCGGCGCGGCCCGCCATAGGTGGCCACGATGTCGCTCAGCGCCGACATGCCCGGATCAACTCCGGCGCCGCGTCAGCCACGCCTCGAGCCGCCCGACGATCTCCTCGGCGAGCTTGGGATCCTCGATCTCCTCCACCGCTTCGGCCAGAAAAGCCAGGGTCAGCAGGTCGGTCGCATCGGCGGTCGAGATCCCGCGCGAGCGCAGATAGAACAGCGCCTCGTCGTCGATCGCCCCCGAGGTGCTGCCATGCGAACAGGCCACGTCATCGGCATAGATCTCGAGCTCGGGCTTGGCCAGGAACTGGCTGTCGCCGTCGAGCAGCAGCGATTGCGATTTCTGGTAGCCGTCGGTTTTCTGCGCCCCGGGCTTGACCAGGATCTTGCCCTGAAACACGCCGGTGGCGCCGTTCCGCAGCACCTTCTTGAACACCTGCCGGCTTTCGCAATTCAGCGCGTCATGGGTGACGAACACGGTGTCGTCATGCACGAAATCGCCATCGCCGAGGCAGGCGCCGGCAATATGCGTCACCGCATCATCGCCGCACAGCTCGACCACGCATTCGTTGCGCGTGAGCACGCCGTTGACCGTGAGGGTGAAGCTCTTGAACGCCGATTCCGCGCCCTGGCGGGCAAAGATATGGGTCGCGGCGCGGCGTTCATGGTCACGCCCCTGCGCGCGCACATGATGGAACGCGGCGCCGTCGGCGATCTCCACCTCCATCACCGTGTTGAGCCGCGCCGCCGCCGGCCCGTTTTCCAGCAGGGTCAGGTCGGCGCCCTTCTCCAGCTTGATAACATGGTGCAGAAGCACATCGGAGCTCTCTGACTTATGGCGATAAATCAGGTTTACCGGCCGCGTCGCCCTGGCCGTCACCCGGATCAGCACGCCATCGCTTGCCAGCGCCGTGTTGAGCGCCGCCAAGGGCCGCTCCACCGGATCCTGGCCGCGAAGCTCAAGCGCGCCGTAAAGCTCCCCAGCCCAATAGATATCCGCGCCTGCCGCCGTCTCCAGCCGCTCGATCTCGACCCCGGCCAGGTCCAGCGGATCCGAGGCTTGCGCATCGAACACGCCATCGACGAACACGATCCTGAGCCGGTCCATGCCGTCGAATACCGGCCTTTGCTCATGCGCGAACACCGCCGCTTTCGGCGCCTCGGCCTGGGTCAGCGTGTCGGGCCGGGTGAATTTCCAGTATTCGTCGCGCCGCCCGGGCAGGCCCATCTCGATGAGCCGCGCCAGCGCAGCTTCGCGCGCCGCCGTGATCCAGCCCGCGCCCCTGGGCAGCGCGATGCCGTCAAGCCGCGTCCTGGCGGCCTCCTGCTTGGCCTGTTTCAGCGCCAGTCGTCTCAACGCAGCCATTACGCCACCTCGGCCAGAATATCGGCATAGCCGTTGTTTTCCACTTCCAGCGCCAGCTCGGGCCCGCCGCTCTTCACGATCCGGCCATCGGCCATGATATGCACGACATCGGGTTTGATATGGTCCAGAAGCCTCTGATAATGCGTGATAACAAGGAAGCCCCGGCCTTCGCTTCTGAGCGCGTTCACGCCCTCGGCAACCAGCTTCATCGCGTCCACATCGAGGCCGCTATCGGTCTCGTCGAGGATGCACATCCTGGGTTCCAGCATCGCCATCTGCAGGATCTCGTTGCGCTTCTTCTCGCCGCCGGAAAACCCGACATTGACCGGGCGCTTGAGCATCTCGGCGTCGATCTTCAGCGTCTTGGCCTTGGCCCGGATCACCTTGAGAAACTCGGTTGCGCTCATCTCCTCCTCGCCGCGCGCCTTGCGTTGCGCGTTCACCGCGGTGCGCAGGAAGGTCATGTTGCCGACACCGGGGATTTCGACCGGATACTGGAACGCCAGGAACAAGCCCAATGCGGCGCGCTCCTCCGGCTCCATTTCCAGCAGGTCCTGACCGTCCAGCGTGGCACTGCCTTCGGTCACCTCGTAGCCGTCGCGCCCCGACAGCACATAGCTCAGCGTCGATTTGCCCGAGCCGTTGGGGCCCATGATGGCATGCACCTTGCCGGGCTCGACGGTCAGGTCGACGCCTTTCAGGATCTGCTTGTCCTCTTCTTCAAGTTTGACTTTCAAGCCTTTGATTTTCAGCATGAAACCTTCCTTTCCTATCCTCTGCGGCGCGGCTCTGCGCGCGCGATTTCCAATGATGTGCGAATTGGCGATGACAGACATGCGCCGGCCCGGCCCGAAGCCGCGGCGGCGCTGTCTGTCGTGATGTGATTGTGGCGAAGCCGCCCCCAGCCGCCGATCAGGTCAGGCTGAACGAGGTGGCGATCTCGGGCAGCAGCAAACGGCCCGCCTGCAAACTGCGTTCGACGAAATTCGGCGAATAGATCTGCGCCCAGATCTCGGGAAAGGCCCGCGCCAGTTCGATCTCCTGGGTGATGATCGCGACGAAGCCCGCCACCGCCGTCAGCACATAGGCCTTGCGGGCATAGCCGGTGAAAAACAGCAGGATCAGCGTCAGCACTGCCGCCAGCGCGATATCTGCGGCCACCAGCGTGGTCAGCCCGAGCGCATCGGCCGCGCTCACCGCATGATCGAGATAGCGATAGCTCGCCGCATGTCCGGCCACCATCGTGACGGCGCCGATTCCGAAGGCCAGCGGAAAGCCGAGCAATGCCTTGAGCACGGCGCGCGCGGCGCGTTTGGTCTTGCGCATGGCCCTGCGCTGAGTCGGCACATCTTCGACACCCGCCAGAAGCACCGGCGGAGCGCCGCAATTCTGGTTGATTCGGGCCAGTCGGGCCTGAAACATGTCGATTTGTCCGCCAGCAGCCATCCGCCGTCCTCTTGCACTCCTTGCTTGGGGGCAAAACTGCACGATCAATCCGACAGGAATGCGGCAGGAACCGCGCATATTCACGGTCAGCGACAGCGTGTCGCGCAGAATTGGGGGAATATGCTCGCGGCGCGCTCATGGATTCGTCATCGCCCGGATGATCCAGCTCAGACGCGCCAGCGGCAGCGGCGTGGGCGCGATCTCGAACCGCGCCATCCGCCCGATGATCTCCCTCGGTGCGCCGATCACCTCCTCGATGGCGTGGTAATGGGTCCGCTGGGTGTAGTCATCGAACAGGAGCGGGATCGGCTTTTGCGTGTGCAGCGCCGCCGCCAGCGCACAACCCATGCGAAACCGCCCGTCGACCAGCACGACATCGGGCTGGCCCATCCGCCCGCTCTCCCAGATGCCGAGCGGATAGCGGGCAAAGCGTTTCCAGGCGCTGTCATCCGCCGGGTGGCCCCATTCCACGGTGGCGCCGATATCGGCGTGGATCACCCGGACCTGCGATTTCGGCGGGTTGGCCTTGAACCAGTCGCGCATCATTTCCGCCCAGGCGGCATCGCTCTCGACCGAGAACACCTGCTTGCCGGCCATCTCACCCGCCAACACGGTCGAGCCGCCCGAGCCATATTCCAGGATCGTTTCGGCTTCGGCATAAGCCGCGCGCAGCGCCTCGGCCTCTGCCGGGGGCAAGGTCAGCTCGGGGCGCGATATCGGGGTCGCGAGGTTCATCTCAGTCGATCACCACGGCGGTGCCGCTGGCCGAGACCATCAGCATGGATTGCCCGACCACCTCGTAATCGAGATCGACGCCGACAACGGCATTGGCGCCCTTGGCCACGGCACGCTCTTCGAGTTCGCGCAAAGCGGTTTCGCGGGCATCTTCGAGCTTGGATTCATAAGCGCCCGAGCGCCCGCCGACGATATCGGTGATCGAGGCGAAGATATCGCGCATCACATTGGCGCCCATGATCGCCTCGCCGACGACGATGCCGCGATAGGCGCGAATCGGTTTGCCTTCGATGTTCGGTGTGGTGGTGATGATCATGGCTTGGCCGCCTCCTCGCGCGCTCAACGATATTCGATCCAGCGAAACACCAGCGCCGAGATCCCCCAGCCCGCCAGCGCCCCGCCGCCGACCGCGAGCACCGGGTTGATGAAAGCCATCGGATAGGCCTGCACCAGCCCCATGCCCGACGCCCCGCCGATCACCGGCAGCACGAACGGCATCCAGCTCAGCAGCTTGCGGCCCAGCGGCACATGGTCTCGATCAGCCAACGCTTCCCTCCAGCGAAATCGCCACAAGCTGTTGCGCTTCCATGGCAAATTCCATCGGCAGCGCCTGCAGCACCTCCTTGGCAAAGCCGTTGACGATCAGCGCCACAGCGGCCTCTTCGCCCATGCCGCGCTGGCGGCAATAGAACATCTGCTCGTCATCGACCTTCGATGTGGTGGCCTCATGTTCGACGCGCGAGGAATTGTTCCTGACCTCGATGTAAGGCACCGTATGGGCGCCGCATTTATCGCCAATGAGCAGGCTGTCGCATTGCGTATAGTTGCGCGAATTCTTCGCCTTGGGGTGCATCGACACCAGCCCGCGATAGGTATTCTGTGCCACCCCGGCACTGATCCCCTTGCTGACAATGCGCGATTTCGTATCGCGCCCCAGATGCACCATCTTGGTGCCGGTATCGGCCTGCTGATGGTTGTTGGCGATGGCGATGGAATAGAACTCGCCCTGGCTTTCATTGCCGCGCAGGATGCAGCTCGGATATTTCCAGGTCACCGCAGATCCGGTCTCGACCTGCGTCCACATCACCTTGGCCCTGTCGCCCCGGCAATCGGCGCGCTTGGTGACGAAATTGTAGATCCCGCCCTTGCCGTTCTCGTCGCCGGGATACCAGTTCTGCACGGTCGAATACTTCACTTCCGCGTCTTCCTCGATGATGATCTCCACCACCGCGGCATGAAGCTGCGCCACATCGCGTTTCGGCGCGGTGCAGCCTTCGAGATAGGAGACGTAAGACCCCTTGTCGGCGATGATCAGCGTGCGCTCGAACTGGCCGGTATTTTCGGCATTGATGCGGAAATAGGTGCTGAGCTCCATCGGACAGCGCACCCCCGGCGGCACATAGACAAACGAGCCGTCCGAGAACACCGCAGAGTTGAGCGTGGCATAGTAATTGTCAGACATCGGCACGACCGAGCCGAGATACTTCTTCACCAGCTCGGGGTGTTCACGGATCGCCTCCGAGATCGAGCAGAAGATCACCCCGGCTTCCATCAATTCCTTCTGGAAGGTGGTGCCGACCGACACGGAATCAAACACCGCATCAACAGCCACCCGGCGCGCCTCGGCGGGCGTCGCATCGGCGCCCTCAACCCCGGCCAGGATCATCTGCTCCTGCAGCGGAATGCCGAGCTTCTTGTAGGTCGCCAGCAGCTTGGGGTCGACCTCGTCGAGCGATTTCGGCTTCACCTCCATGCTCTTGGGACGGGCATAGTAATACTGATCCTGAAAGTCGATTTCCGGATAGCTGACCATGGCCCATGCAGGCTCTTCCATCTGCTGCCAGCGCTCGAACGCCTGCAAGCGCCACTCGGTCATCCACTCGGGCTCTTCGTTTTTCGACGAGATCAGCCGCACGATATCGGGGTTCACGCCCTTGGGCGCGTAATCCATCTCGATTTCGGTTTCCCAGCCGTATTTGTACTTTTCGCCCAGCGAGCGAACGGCATCTACCGTTTCTTCCTCGACACCGTCCTTGACCTGCAGGTTTTCCGCGTCCGCCATGGAATTTCCTCTCCGTTCAATTCTCTCTCACGCCGCCTTGGCGCAAAATCTTTCATAAGCCGCGCCCCACGCCTGCGCGAAGCGGGTCACATCTTGCCTTGTCGTCTCCAGCCCCAGCGACACGCGGATCGCGCTTCCTGCCGTGGCCTCGTCATATCCCATCGCGCCGAGCACCCGGCTGGCGCGCACCTTGCCCGAAGAACAGGCCGACCCGGCTGAAATCGCGAATCCGGCCAGATCCATCTGCATCACCTGGGTCTCGCCCTTCCAGCCCGGAGTCGCGAAACATGCGGTATTGGGCAGGCGTGGCGCCCCTTTCCCGACAAAAATAGTCTTATTTGCGATTTCCGCAATGGCGCTTTCCAGCAAATCCCGCATTTTCGCCACATCTTTCCAGCGACCCATCGCCACATCCCGCGCCGCCGCCTCGGCCGCCGCGCCGAATCCGACGATTCCGATCACATTCTCGGTGCCCGCGCGCCGGCCCATCTCCTGGCCGCCGCCCCGGATCACCGGCTCAAGATCGATGCCGCGCCGCGCGATCAATGCGCCAACGCCCTTGGGCCCGCCCAGCTTGTGCGCCGAAACGATCCCGATCACAGCCCCCGAGCCCAGAAAATCCAGCGCGATCTTGCCGAAACCCTGCGTCATGTCCGAGACCGCCAGCGCCTCGGGCAGGTGCTGGATCACCCCGGTTTCCGAATTGGCCAGTTGCAGCGAGCTGCGTGCCGGATCAGCCAGCGTCACGATGCCCTGCCGGTCGACCGCGCAATCGCCGATCACCCAGGCCGCCACCGCATCATGTTCGATGCCGGCGCCATGCAACTCGCGCCCGCGGAGCGCCATCGCCGCCGCTTCGGTGGCGCTGGCGGTAAAGACGATCTCGGCCCCCTCGGCGCCGAGCGCCCGGGCAACCTGCAAGCGCGCCTTCTCGATCAGCGCCTTGGCCGCGCGCCCCTCGGCATGAACGCTCGACGGGTTGCCGGCCGCGCCCATCGCCGCGATCATTGCCGCGCGCGCTTCCGGGCGCAGCGGCGTCGTCGCGTTGTGATCGAGATAAACCCGCCCCATTCAGCCGCGCTCCCCTGCCTTTTTCTTGGCAAAAATACTCAAATCGCGTCCTCGTCCTCATCGACCACGGAAAAGATTCCCGGCACCGCCGGACAGGGCGCCAGTGAATTCTCGATCACATCCGAAAGCCGCGCCTGGTGCAGATAGACATAGACATGCGCGCTCAGGCTCTCCCACAGCCGGTTGGTCAGCGATTGCGCCCGGCTGCCCGAGGATGCACCGCTGGCGCCCGCACCCTTGTGCATCGCATCCACCGTCTCGTCGACCGCGCCCAGAATATCGACCACCCGGATCTCGCTCGGCGGGCGCGCCAGCCGATAGCCGCCGCCCGGCCCGCGCACCGATGCCACAAGGCCGGCCCGGCGCAGCTTGACGAACAGCTGTTCGAGATAGGGCAGCGATACATCCTGGCGCCTGGAGACATCGCCCAGCGTCACCAGCGCATCGCCCGGCTGCAACGCGATATCGGTAAGCGCCACCATCGCATAGCGCCCCTTGGTGCTGAGTTTCATCGCCCGTTCCCCCCCGCGTCCAAATCGCGCTATCGCCCCAAATCGCTTGGGACTTCATTGACCTTGCCGAGCCTTCGCACTATCTCGGACGGACCTGCCTGTGAAGCCTCCGGCATCGGCCCCGCGCCCAGCCCGGCCACAGGTCAGTTTAGAAATGTTCTAAGGTGTCCGAGCGATTTCGTCAAGAATAGCTCCCCACCTGATCGAGGAGTCGATATCAGCCCATGCCCGAGGTGATTTTTCCCGGACCCGAAGGCCGTCTCGAAGGCCGCTATCATCCGCAGCCCGAAAAAGACGCGCCCATCGCCATCGTGTTGCATCCGCACCCGCAATTCGGCGGCACGATGAACAACAAGGTCGTCTACAACCTGCACTACACCTTCTACAACATGGGTTTTACCGTGCTCAGGTTCAATTTCCGAGGTGTCGGACGGTCGCAGGGCGAATACGATCAGGGCGTCGGCGAGCTTTCCGATGCCGCCTCGGCGCTCGACTATCTCCAGTCGATGAACCAGAATTCGAAACATTGCTGGGTCGCGGGCTTCTCCTTCGGCGCCTGGATCGGCATGCAGCTGCTGATGCGCCGCCCCGAGATCACCGGCTTCATTTCGGTGTCGCCGCCGGCCAACATGTATGATTTCTCGTTCCTGGCGCCCTGCCCCAGCTCGGGCCTGATCATCAACGGGCTGGCCGATCGCGTCGCGCCGCCGCCCGATACCGTGGCACTGGTCAACAAGCTGCACGAGCAAAAAGGCATCACCGTCACCCATACCGAAGTCGAAGGTGCCGGGCATTTCTTCGAAAACGAGCATATGGACACCCTCACCGGTACGGTGAGCGATTACGTCAAACGCCGCCTGACCGAGACCACACGCTGACATGAGCACGTCCGAGAAAATCGCCTCCGAACTGGCCGACACCACCGTCGCCATCATGGAAAAAACCGGCGAAGACCGCCTGCATTACGAAGTCGCCAAGGTGCTCGGCGCCTCGTCGCAGACCCTCGAAGAGGCCTATCTCACCGAAGTGCGCGTGCGCATGGCGGGCAAGGCGGCCAAGGCCTTCCTCAAGGACAAGATCGGCGAAATCAACAAGGCCGCAAAAGCCGCGAAGGCCGCGCAGAAACCCGAATGAGCCGCATGGCGGGCGCCTTGGCCCTGCTGCTCCTGCCCGGATTGCTGCTCTCCTTCCTGCTGGCCCTGGGCGAGCGCGACTGGTTCCATTGCTTCGCCCATGCCGACCACGCGGCAGCGCCGCCGCTGCCCTCGCTTTTCGCCGCCGGCGAGCTTGCACCGGTGCTGCTCGAAACCCTCACACCGCCCTTTTCGCATCCCATGCTGGGTGCGCTGCATTTCGGCCCCACCCTGCTGTTTGCTCTGTTCTTCCTGCGCGCAGGCTCGCCCGGCCAGCGCCGCATCCTGCTGGCGGCACTGGGCGCCTACCTGCTGTTTTGCCTCTGGATGCTGCTGCCGCCCGCGTCGCAACACGATTGCGACCGCAAGGGCGCCGGCGCCGCCTTCAGCCTGCCGCTCTTCGCAATCGCCGGCAGCCTCATCGCCCTTGTCGCCAACAAACTCAACTGCCTCGCCGGAGCCTGCCGCCATGCCCCTTCCCCCGAATGACCGCCTCACCGCCCAGATGGCCTTCCTCAACGAGGCCTGCAAACTGAAATCGGTGATCCGCGGCACCACGCTTTGCGACGGCTCGCGGCGCGAAAACTCCGGCGAGCACAGCTGGCACATCGCGCTCTACGCCCTCACCCTGGCTGAACACGCCCCCGAAAACGTCGACATCGCCCGCGTCATCGCCATGCTGCTGCTGCACGACCTGGTCGAGATCGACGCCGGCGACGCGCCGGTTTTCGGCGATCACGACGCCGCCGAAATGGCCGCCGCCGAAGCCGCTGCCGCTTCCCGGATCTTCGGCCTCCTGCCCGGCGATCAGGCGGCGCGCTTCCGCGCCCTCTGGGACGAGTTCGAGGCCAATGAAAGCGTCGATGCCCGCTTTGCCAAATCGCTCGACCGGTTCCAGCCGCCGAACCAGAACCTCGCCTCCGGCGGCGGCTCCTGGATCGACTACAATATCGACTATGCCACCTTCCGCGCCCGCGTCGGTGCCAGGATCAAGCACGGCGCCCCAAACCTGTGGTCATGGCTCAAACCCCGCGCCGCCGCCTGGTTCAAAACCAACCTGTAACCCCTTCATCTTGCCCTAAATATCCCCGCCGGAGGCTCCCACCTCGCCAACGGCGTCAGTCACGAAAAATCGGCACCTGCGGCGCCGCATCCTCCGGCAAGAGCCCCGTCAGCCTCGGATCGCGCAGCACCTCGACCTGCTGGCGCACCGGTTCGAAACCCGAGCGGCGATAAAACTCCAGCGCACGCGGCGAATCGAGCGTGCAGGTATGCAGGTGAAACCGTTCCACCCCGGGGCGAAACGCGCGCTTGATCGCCCGGTTCATCAGCCAGCGCCCGGCGCCCGCCCCGATCAAGCCCCGCACCAGCCCGAAAAATGCCAGCTCACAGGCGCCCTGTTGGCGAAAATCGAGCTCCAGAAGCCCGGCCTCGGCGCCCTCGGCCTCCAGCACATAGACATGCACCTCCGGGTCGCGCAGGATCGCCGCCAGCTCCGCCTCTTTCATCGCCAGCCGCGAAAACCACAGCCAATCCTCGGCCCCGACCCGGCGAAACAGGTCGCGATACCAGCCGACATCGGGCCGCTCGACCCGGCGCAGCGCAAAACCGTCCAGCTCGGGGCGCAGCAGCGGCGCGCGCATCTCGAGATGGGTCACCACCGTGGCCAGATGGCCCAGTGGCACGTCATGATATCCCGGTTCCAGCATCACGCTTCCCTCGCCGCTTTCCTGCGTTTCTCTTCCGCCACCACCTTGGCGGCCAGATCGCGGGCAATGGCATAGGCGCCCCTGATCTTGTCGGACTCGGCCTTCCAGTCGCGCCGCACCACGATCTTGTTGTCGCGCACTTTCGCCAGCCCGCGCTGGTCGTGGATGAATTCCACCAGCCCGGCGGGCGAGGCGAACTTGTCGTTGTGAAACTGGATCGTCGCGCCCTTCGGCCCGCCATCGAGCTTGGCGATCCCGGCGCGTTTGCACATCTCCTTGATCCGCACGATCAAGAGCAGCGTGTTGACCTCGCGCGGCAATTTGCCGAACCGGTCGATCAGCTCGGCGGCAAAGCCTTCCAGTTCAACCTTGTCGTGCAAGCCACTGAGACGGCGATACAATCCCAGCCGCACATCGAGGTCGGGCACGTAATCGGCCGGGATCAGAACCGGCACGCCGAGATTGATCTGCGGCGCCCATTGCTCGTCGGGCTCGGTCAGCCCTTCCAGCTCCCCGGCACGGATCTTGGCAATCGCCTCCTCCAGCATCTGCTGGTAAAGTTCATAGCCGACATCGCGCATCTGCCCCGATTGCTCCTCGCCCAGAAGGTTGCCGGCGCCGCGAATATCCAGATCTTGCGAGGCCAGCGTGAAGCCCGCGCCGAGCGTGTCGAGCGAGCCCAGCACCCGCAGCCGCTTTTCCGCCGCCGGGGTCAGCCGGGCGCGCGGCTTGGTGGTGAGATAGGCATAGGCCCGGGTTTTCGAGCGCCCGACGCGGCCGCGAATCTGGTAAAGCTGGCTCAGCCCGAACATGTCGGCGCGATGCACCACCATGGTGTTGGCGGTGGGGATATCGAGGCCGGATTCGACAATCGTCGTTGCCAGAAGCACGTCGTATTTGCCGTCGTAAAACGCGTTCATCCGGTCGTCGAGCTGTCCCGCCGCCATCTGCCCATGCGCCACCACCACGCTCACCTCGGGCACCTGCTCGCGCAAAAACGCCTCGATCTCCGGCAGATCGCTGATCCGCGGCACCACGTAGAAGGACTGCCCGCCGCGATAATGCTCGCGCAGCAAGGCTTCGCGGATCGTCACTGCGTCGAATTCGCTGACATAGGTGCGAATCGCCAGCCGATCCACCGGCGGCGTGCCGATGATGGAAAGATCGCGCACCCCGCTGAGGCTCAGTTGCAGCGTGCGCGGAATCGGCGTCGCCGTCAGGGTCAGCACATGCACATCCGATTTGAGCTGTTTCAGCCGCTCCTTGTGGGCCACGCCGAAATGCTGCTCCTCGTCGATGATCAAGAGGCCGAGATCCTTGAAGCGGATGTTCTTGGCCAGAAGCGCATGGGTTCCGATCACGATATCGACCAAGCCCTTGGCCATGCCTTCGCGGGTGCGGGTCGCGTCGGATGCTTTAATGAATCGCGACAAGCCACTGACATTGATCGGAAATCCGCGAAACCGCTCGGCAAAACTCTTCAAATGCTGTCGCGCCAGAAGCGTCGTCGGTGCGATCACCGCCACCTGCTGACCGGCCAGCGCGGTGACGAAGGCGGCGCGCATCGCCACCTCGGTCTTGCCAAAGCCGACATCGCCGCAGATCAGCCGGTCCATCGGCCGCCCCGAGGCCAGATCGGCCAACACATCGCCGATCGCGGCAAGCTGGTCATCGGTCTCCTCATAGGGAAAGCGCGCCGAAAACTCCTCCCAGGCGTGGTGCGGCGCCTCCAGCACCGGCGCCCGGCGCAGCGCGCGCTCCGCCGCCACCCGAATGAGCCGGTCGGCGATCTCGCGGATGCGCGCCTTCAGTTTCGCCTTCTTGGCCTGCCAGGCGCCGCCGCCGAGCCGGTCGAGCAAACCCTCCTCATGGCCATAGCGGCTCAGCAACTCGATGTTTTCCACCGGCAGGTAAAGCTTGGCGCTCTCGGCATATTCCAGCACCAGGCATTCATGCGCCGCGCCCGCCGCAGCGATCACCTCGAGCCCGAGATAGCGCCCGATGCCATGATCCACATGCACTACCAGATCGCCGGGCGAGAGGCTCTGCGCCTCGGTCAGAAAATTCTCCGCCCGCCGCTTCTTGCGGGTCGAACGGATCAGCCGGTCGCCCAGCACATCCTGCTCCGAAATCACGCTCAGCCCCGGCGCGGTAAACCCGGCCTCCAGCGGCCACACCGCCAGGTGCAGCCCGCGTTTGCCCAAGCCCGCCGCATCGCGCAGCGTCACCGCGCCGACCAGCCCCTCATCTTCCAGCAGGCCCTCGATACGCTCGCGCGCGCCTTCCGAATAGGACGCGATGATCACCGGTCCTTCCGCCATCCGCGCTTCAACATGATCTTTCAGCACGCTGAAAAGGCTGATATTTTCAAGTTTCCGTTCCGGCGCGAAATTGCGCCCGATGCGCCCGCCCGCGTCGATCACGCCGGGCCCGCTGGCCTGCGGCAGCGCATTGAAATGCAGCATCCGCTTGCCGGCCACCGCCGCCTCCCAGGCGGCATCGTCGAGATAGAGCTGCCCCGCCGGCACCGGCTTATAGACCGTGTCCATGCGGTTGCGATCGCCCATCGCCAGGCGCCGGGTCTCGTATTGATCGGCGATGCTGTCCCAACGCGCCAGCCGCTGCGCCGTCAGCCCGTCATCCAGCGTCACCGGCGCCTCGGGCAGGTAATCGAACAGCGTCTCCAGCCGGTCATGGAAAAACGGCAGCCAATGCTCGATCCCGGCATGTTTGCGCCCGGCGCTCACCGCCTCGTACAAGGGATCATCGGTGCCCGCCGCGCCGAATTCGATCCGGTAATTCTGGCGAAACCGCAATATCGCCGCGTCGTCGAGGATCACCTCCGAAACCGGCGCCAGTTCGACCTTGTCGAGCTTCTCGGTGGTGCGCTGTGTCGCCGGATCGAAGCGGCGCGCGCCGTCCAGCACATCGCCGAACAGGTCGAGCCGCACCGGCCCGCCGTCGCCCGGCGGATAGATGTCGATGATGCCGCCGCGCACCGCATAATCGCCCGGCTCCATCACCGTCGGCGCCTGTGAAAAGCCCATGCGCACAAGGAAATCGCGCAGCGCCGCCTCGTCGAGGCGCTGGCCGACATGCGCCACGAACGCCGCCTCCTGCAACACCGCGCGGGCCGGCAGATATTGCGTCGCCGCGTTCAGCGAGGTCAGCAGCACGAACCGTTCCGGCATCGCCCCGGTCGCCAGCCCGGCCAGCGTCGCCATCCGCGCGGCGGAGATATCGGCATGCGGGGAGACCCGGTCATAGGGCAGGCAATCCCAGCCGGGAAAGCGCAGGATCGCCATCTCGGGGCCGAAAAAGCGCAAGGCGGCCTCCATCGCCGCCATCCGCTTGTCATCGCGCGCCACATGGATGACCCGGTCGGATTTCGCCGCCTCGTCGAGCACCAGGCGCGCGTCGAATCCCTCGGGCGCGCCGCCCACCCTGATATGGCGCTGCTCCCCCATCGTGCCTAGCCGAACGGGCCCAGTTGCAGGTTCTGGAACATGCCCCACAAGGCGGTGACGAAAATCGAGACCATGCCGATCGCCTGGGTGATGATCCGGTGCTTCATCAGCCGCCGGTGCAGCGCCTCGCCATGATCCTCGTTTTCATGGATCAGTCGCGCGGTGTTGAGGCTGAGCGCCCCGACCAGCGTCATCGGAAACAGCAGCAGAAACACCGCCTGGCCGAATTCGAAGTCATAGACAAAGCCCAGAAGCCCCAGCAGCGTCAGGAAGAAACAGGCAAAACCCAGCAGCCAAAGCCCGGACAGGCGGGCGATATAGAGCAGCCGGTTGGTATAAATCCGCACCAGGTCCTCGAGATCGGTCTCGTATTGTCCGCCATGGCGCCGCGCCCGGACCACCATGTCCCACGGCACCCCGAGAACCCAATGCGACGTGGTCGACCACAGCACCGCCAGCGCGATCCAGAACCACAGGTTCGAGAAGCTGCGCATGTCGATCAGCTCGAAGATGGATTGGTACCAGTCCAAAACGCGCGGCCCTCATGGTTGCACAGCAGCTTCTAGCGCCGCTTTGCGGCATTTCCTACCCTTGAAGATGCCGGCCCTCCATGCCATCCCGTGAAGGTCAGTTCAAGCAGGAGCGCACCATATGCGGCCCGTCCAAGCCCCCTTCCCGATCACCCGCCTGCGGCGCACCCGCAAAAACGCCCGTCTGCGCGCCATGGTGCAGGAGAATACGCTGTCGGTCGGCGATCTGATCTGGCCGGTCTTCGTCTGCGACGGGGCCGGCGTCGAGCAGGACGTTGCCTCGATGCCCGGCGTCAAGCGCCGCTCGGTCGACAAGGTCGCCGAAGCCGCGGTCGAGGCCGAGGCGCTCGGCATCCCGGCGATCTGCCTGTTTCCCTATACCGATCCTTCGCTGAAAACGCCCGGTTGCGAAGAAGCGTGGAACCCCGACAACCTGTCCAACCGCGCCACCCGCGCAATCCGCAAGGCCGCGCCCGAGATCGCCATCATGTCCGACGTCGCGCTCGACCCCTACAATTCCATGGGCCATGACGGCATCGTCAAGGGCGGCGTGATCGTCAATGATGAAACCGTCGAATGCCTGGTCAGACAGGCGCTGGCCCAGGCCGAGGCCGGAATCGACATCATCGGCCCCTCCGACATGATGGACGGCCGCATCGGCGCGATCCGCGACGCGCTGGAGGACAAGGGCTTCACCGATGTCTCGATCCTCAGCTACGCCGCCAAATATGCCTCGGCCTTCTATGGCCCGTTCCGCGATGCGGTCGGTGCGTCGGGCGCGCTGAAGGGCGACAAGACCACCTATCAGCTGAATCCGGCCAATTCCGACGAGGCCCTGCGCTGTGTCGAACGCGACCTGCGCGAGGGCGCCGACATGGTGATGGTCAAGCCGGGCCTGCCCTATCTCGACATCGTGCGCCGGGTGAAGGATGCCTTCGGCGCGCCGACCTTCGCCTACCAGGTGTCGGGCGAATACGCGATGATCATGGCGGCGGCGCAGAATGGCTGGATCGAGGGCGAACGTGCGATGATGGAAAGCCTGATGTGCTTCAAGCGCGCCGGCTGCGATGGCGTGTTGACCTATTTCGCGCCCGATGTGGCCGAGGCGCTGAGCTGAGGACAGGGATGGTGCGTGCAAGCACACACCCTACGGAGTCCGGCCGATCGTTTCTGGCGTAGGGTGTGTGCTCGCACGCACCTTTCCGCCCAATCCGCCGCTCC
>CBDUGF010000026.1:0-34670 GCA_965366835.1 uncultured Rhodobacterales bacterium | reverse complement strand
TGCGGCCGGTCTCTGGCGAGATCGCCCATTGCACGTTGGAGCCGCCGGTCTCGACTCCGATCTCGCGCAAGACGGCGATGGAGCCGTTGCGCATGATCTGGTATTCCTTGTCGGTCAGCGTCAGCGCGGGGGCCACGGTGATCGAATCGCCGGTATGCACGCCCATCGGATCGACGTTTTCGATGGCGCAGACGATGATCGCGTTGTCGGCCTTGTCGCGCACCACCTCCATCTCGAACTCTTTCCAGCCCAGGAGCGACTCGTCGATCAGGATCTGGCCCATCGGCGAGGCATCCATGCCCGAGCGGCAGAAATGGATGTAGTCGTCGCGGTTGTAAGCCACGCCGCCGCCGGTGCCGCCGAGGGTGAAGGCGGGGCGGATGATGGCGGGCAGGCCGATCTCTTCCAGCGCCTCCATGGCGATGGCGACGCCTGCGGCGAGGTCTTTCTTGCCCTTGTCGTTTTTCGGTGCGGTGACGATGGTGGCCTTCGGGTTCTCGATGCCGAGGCGGTCCATCGCTTCGCGAAAAAGCTTGCGATCTTCTGCCATTTCAATGGCTTGCCGGTTGGCCCCGATCAGCTCGACGCCGAATTTCTCCAGCACGCCCATATCGGCCAGCGCCAGCGAGGTGTTGAGGCCGGTCTGTCCGCCCATCGTGGGCAACAGCGCATCGGGGCGTTCCTTTTCGATGATCTGGGCCACAACTTCGGGGGTGATCGGCTCGATATAGGTGGCGTCGGCCAGGCCCGGATCGGTCATGATCGTGGCCGGGTTGGAATTGACCAGGATGACGCGGTAGCCCTCTTCGCGCAAAGCCTTGCAGGCCTGGGCGCCGGAATAATCGAACTCGCAAGCCTGACCGATGACGATGGGACCGGCGCCGATAATCATGATGGATTTGATATCGGTTCTTTTCGGCATGCCGCATCCCCCGGGCCAGTTCACGCAAATTGTTGTGGGTTATAGACGCCGCGCCCCCAAGCGCAAGGCCTGAGTTGGCGCCGGGCGGCGTTCTCCATCCTGACCGGCTTCAGGGGCCGGGAGGCGCGCCCGCGCCGCAGCCGCGCCGGTGGCACCATGGACGAGGCGCGCGCGCACCTGCTGCGCGCGCCTGCGATCGCGCCTTTTCCTTGACTTCCGACGCTTGGCAAGGTGTATCGGCGCGACCAACCCAATCACCCTCGAAAGGGGCTCAGATGCACGCCTATCGCAGCCATACTTGCGCCGAACTGAACACATCGAATGTCGGACAAACCGTCCGCCTGTCGGGCTGGGTCCACCGGGTGCGCGATCATGGCGGGGTGTTGTTCATCGACCTGCGCGATCATTACGGCATGACCCAGGTTCTTTGCGATCCCGACAGCCCGGTTTTTGCCGAGGTGGAAAAGCTCCGCTCGGAATGGTGCATCCGGATTGATGGCGAGGTGAAGGCGCGCGATGCCGGGCTGATCAACCCCAAGATCCCGACCGGCGAGATCGAGGTGTTCATCCGCGACATGGAGGTGCTGGGCGCCGCCGAGGAACTGCCGCTGATGGTGTTCGGCGAGCAGGAATACCCCGAGGAAACCCGGCTCAGGTATCGCTATCTCGATCTCAGGCGCGAGAAGATGCAGAGCCATATGAAGCTGCGCAGCGATCTGGTGGCTTCCTTGCGCAAACGGATGTGGGCCAAGGATTTCCGCGAATATCAGACCCCGATCATCACCGCCTCGTCGCCCGAGGGGGCGCGCGATTTCCTGGTGCCGAGCCGCCTGCACCCGGGCCGGTTCTATGCCCTGCCGCAGGCGCCGCAGCAGTTCAAGCAGCTGATCATGGTGTCGGGGTTTGACAAGTATTTCCAGATCGCGCCGTGTTTTCGCGACGAGGATCCGCGCGCCGACCGCTCGCCGACCGATTTCTATCAGCTCGACATGGAGATGTCGTTTGTCACCCAGCAGGATGTGTTCGACACTATCCAGCCGGTGATGCAGGGCGTGTTCGAGGAGTTCGGCAAGGGCCGCAAGGTCGATGCGGAATGGCCGCAGATCTCCTATCGCGATTCCGCCAAATGGTATGGCACCGACAAGCCCGACCTGCGCAACCCGATCAGGATGCAGGATTGCTCCGAGCATTTCCGCGGCTCGGGCTTTGCGATCTTCGCCAAGCTGCTGGAGCAGGACGGCACCGAAATCCGCGCCATTCCTGCGCCCGGCGGTGGGTCGCGCAAGTTCTGCGACCGGATGAACGCATTCGCCCAGAAAGAGGGGCTGCCGGGGATGGGGTATATCTTCTGGCGCGAGAAAACGGCGGATTCGGTGGCTCAGGAACTGGGCATTCCGGTCAAGGAGGCGCAAGCCAAGCTGAAATCCGGCGAGGTCGAGGGCGGCATGGAAGCCGCAGGCCCACTGGCCAAGAATATCGGGCCGGAGCGGACCGAGGCGATCCGTCAGCAACTGGGCCTGGGCGTCGGCGATGCGGCGTTCTTCCTCGGCGGAAAGCCGAAGCAGTTCGAGACGGTGGCCGGCAAGGCGCGCACTGTCATTGGCGACGAGCTGGGCCTGACCGACAAGGACCGTTTTGCCTTTGCCTGGATCGTCGATTTCCCGATCTATCAGAAGGACGAGGAGACCGGGAAGCTCGATTTCGATCACAACCCGTTCTCGATGCCCAAGGGCGGCATGGACGCGCTCAATGGCGATCCGCTGGAGGTGACCGGGTTCCAGTATGACCTGGCCTGCAACGGCTATGAGCTGGTTTCGGGCGCGATCCGCAACCACAAGCCCGAAATCATGTTCAAGGCCTTCGAGATCGCCGGCTATGGCGAGGAAGAGGTGCGCAAGCGCTTCGGCGGCATGGTCAACGCGTTCCAGTATGGCGCGCCGCCGCACGGGGGCTGCGCGGCGGGGATCGACCGGATGGTGATGCTTCTGGCCGACGAGACCTCGATCCGCGAAGTGATCATGTTTCCGATGAACCAGCAGGCCCAGGACCTGATGATGAACGCGCCGAGCGAGGCCAGCCCGGAGCAGCTGATGGAACTGCACCTCAGGGTGGTCGAAGAGGAATAGCGGGGCCGGCCCTGCTCCTGGCGCGTCCGGTCAGTCTTCCAGGCTGTCTTCGCGTTTCTTCTCGATCAGCTTGGCCTCTTGCGCCTTGCGGGCCTGAAACTTCTCGCCGAAGCCTTTGATTTCAGCCTCGGGAATCACCTTGCGGGCGCGGGTGAAGACCTCGTCTTCCTCCTCGTCGATGTGATGCTCGTAGTCGTGGCGCAGGGTCTTGAATTTGGTCAGCCAGCCGCCTGAGGCCATGTCGGCCTGGTTCAGCTCTTCCATCAGGTCGTCGAGCTGCTGATGCTCGTGCACCGAATGGCGCGCCGAGTCCTGGCCCCAGGTCTTGCTGATCAGCTTGGAATAGAAGGTCTCTTCCTCGGCCGCGGCATGGGCTTTGACGTCGTGGTAAAACTCGTCCCATGCCGTCTTGCGCGCCTCGGAGGCGCCGGAGGTATCAGCGATCGTCGCGAGCAACGCGCGGTGACGCTCATGGTCGGATTTGATCAGGCTGTAGATATCTTGCATGTGTTTTCTCCATCTGTTCGATGGGACAACGCCTGATCCGCCGCGCGGTTCCGGCACAAGATGTCGCAGCCTTCGGTTTGCCGTCCGTTTTCGCTCAACGGTGTTTGCAGGTCTTACCCAGACCCCGATCTCTGGCTGCTGGTTCTGTCCTGCCGCGCGGCGGGCGTGCGGCGCGGCAAGGCAGGATCAGATCGCCACCCGCTCGGCCAGACGCTCCTGCACCAGCCCGGCGAGACAGGCCAGCGCCGAGCGCGTAGGCCGGCTTTCAGAGCGGCTTGCGGCCAGCGAGCGGGCGGCGCGTTCGAGCTGTTCGTCATGCGCACTGCGCGCCACCCCGCCGACGAACTGCGCCAGGTAGTCCAGCGTCGAGCCGTCATGCTCTTCGGTCAGGATGTCGGCGACATGCGCGAGGTCGTCGCGATAGGCGACCGGATCGGGGCAAAGCTCGCCATCGGGCAGAATCCGCGGGCCCATCGGCTGGCGGTCGGCGGGCAGCTGGGCCAGGATGGTTTCCTGAAACAGCGCCAGATTGGCCAGCGGCTTGGCGAGGAAACCATCGGCGCCCGCGGCCATGGCCCGAGGCTCGGCGCCGTCATCGCCGCTCATCCCGAGAATGACGCCGACGCGGGGGCTGACACGGTCGAGCTCGGCAATCAGTTCGGTGCCCGAGCCGTCGGGCAGGCCGAGATCGACGATCAGAACCGACGGGCGATAGACCTGAAGATGGCGCCGCGCCGACATCAGGCAATCGGCGCGCCGGATCCGAGCACCCGAGCGCAGGCACATCAGGCGAATCGCCTCGCAGGCATATCGGCTATCTTCGACCACCAGCACGGTGAGTCCGAGCAGCGGGCGGGCCGCGGTGGGCGAGTGATGGGTGGAAAGCGGGTCGAATTCGTCCATGGCGATCGTCCTTTTCGGGCTTGGCTTCGGTTGTCTGCCATAGAGGATTACGCAGCCATGCCTAACGCGAGGTTAACGAAACGAAGCAAATGCGGCAGAACTTGCGAAGCGCGCGCCGGACGCCCATAAGGACGGCGAAACAGAACCAAACAGATTTCAGCGAAGGAGAGCCCCAGCCATGATCGGACGCCTCAACCACGTTGCCATCGCCGTTCCCGATCTCGAAGCGGCCTGCGCGCAGTATCGCAGCGCCCTCGGCGCCAACGTCGGCGCGCCGCAGGACGAGCCCGATCACGGCGTCACCGTTGTGTTCATCGAGCTGCCAAACACCAAGATCGAGCTGCTTTACCCGCTCGGCGAAGACAGCCCGATCAAGGGCTTTCTGGACAAGAACCCGGCGGGCGGGATTCACCATGTCTGCTACGAGGTCGAGGATATCCTCGCGGCGCGCGATCATCTCAAGGCCAGCGGCGCGCGGGTGCTGGGCACGGGCGATCCGAAGATCGGCGCCCATGGCAAGCCGGTCCTGTTCCTGCATCCCAAGGATTTCAACGGCTGCCTGGTGGAACTGGAGCAGGTCTGATGAGCATCACCTCGGCCATCGTCCTTTTCGTCGTGCTCTGGTTCCTGACCTTCCTGGTGGTGATTCCCTTCCGGCTGAAAACCCAGGGCGATGTCGGGCGGATCTTGCCGGGCACCATGGCCGGGTCGCCGGAGGTGCATCACCTGAAGAAGAAGGCGCTGATCACCACGGTGGCGGCGGCGGTGCTCTGGTGCATCATTGCCGGGATCATCATCGGCGAGGTGATCACGGTGCGCGATCTCGACTGGTTCGGGCGGATGGCACCAGCGGAGTAGGGCCACGCACCCGCGCGCTTGCCGGGCCTCAGCGGTCTTTCAGGCCATGGAAGATATGGGTGAAGGTGGCGGCGCCGAGGATCGGGATCACCAGGTTGAGCACCGGCACCACCAGCGGCAGCGCCATCAGCACGCCGGCGGCCCAGATCGTGAGCGCGTGGCGCTTGCGCAAGGCCTTGGCGCCGTCGCGCCCGATCCGGCGCATCGCGGCGAGCTGAAAATATTCGCGCCCCAGCAGATAGCCGTTGAGCCCGAAGAAGATGAACGGCGTCGCCGGGGGCATGAACACGTAGAGCACGAAGGCGAGCGTATTGGCGCCGATGATCACGCCGAGGAAATTGAGCGTGTCGCGCAGGGCATCGAAGAACGGCACGCCGGGGATCGGGGGCAGCGCGGGATAGTGGCGCGCCTCGACCGCATCGGCGACCTCGTCGAGAAACATCGAGGTGATCGCCGAGGCGACCGGGATCATCAGGAAGAAGCTGAGCACCAGCATGAAGATCAGCGACGACCAGGACAGGAGATCGCCGATATCGACCACCCGGCCCAGCACCTCGAAATAGGCGTCCGGGCCGATGAACGTGTCGAGCACCCAGAGCAGGAGGGCATAGGCGGCGACCAGGAGCGCGATGGTGAGCGCGATGCCGATCCCCAGCACCCGGCGGAAGCGCGGATCGCCGGTCTGGCCCAATGCGCTGAAAAAGGAGGTGAGGATCAGGCTGAAAGCCATGTGGTGATCTCCTCGAGCGCGGGGCGGGGGCGTTCGGGCGGGGCGACCGTCTCGCTGGCGATATGGACGAAACCGGCGATGCGTTCATTGTCGGCGAGGCCGAGCTGGTCGCGGACGAAAGCGCGATCATGGGCGGGAAAGCCCGACAGCCAGTTGGCGCCCCAGCCCGCCGCCAGCGCGGCATTGAGCAGCGCCAGGCAGACCGCACCGGCGCTGTAGCTCTGTTCGATCGGCGGCACCTTGTCGGAGGGTTTCTGCACCTCGATCACCGCCACGGCGAGGTGGCCCTGATCGAACTGGCTGCGGGCCTTGGCGATGGCGTCATCTGCGAGCCCGGCGGCGCGGGCGCGGGTTTCAACAGCGTCGGCCAGCCGCGCCATGGCGCCGGATTCGATCACCAGGAAGCGCCAGGGTTCGAGCTTGCCGTGATCGGGGCTGCGCGCGGCGGCCTTGAGCAGCGGCGCGAGCTCGTCGCGGCCGGGCGCCGGGGCCTTGAGCGTCTTGGCCGGGCGCGAGCGGCGGGTCTGCAGGAAATCGAGGGCGGCTTGGTTGGGCTTGGGCATCGGCGGATCCTTTTCGGGCTTGCGCTCTATGTCTTGGGCGAAGGCGCCTGCGTCAAGGGTTGGAATGGGGGCGCTGCCCCCAAACCCCCGGAGTATTTCCGGAAAGATGAAAGGGTTGGCGCGCGTCAGTCGAGCAGGATGTCGGCCATTTCGGTGACCAGATCGGCGAACACCGCTTGCATCCTGGCGTTGGGCTGACGCCGGGCCAGGGTGTCGGCCATCGGATCGGGAACATGGGTGGTGGCGTCGGCGAGTTCTTCGAGCACGGCATGGCCACAAAACGGCACATAGGCTTCGGAATAGCCGCCCTCATGCACCAGCACCAGCTTGCCCTCGCACAGGTGCTTGGCCGATTGCATCATCTGCGCGGTCATGGCGCGATAGGTGTCGGCGGTGGCCAGCATATGGGCCAGCGGATCGAAGGCGCAGGCATCGAAACCGCAGGCGACGATGATCACGTCGGGGCGGAACTCGGCCAGGGCGGGCTGCACGATCCGCTCGATCACGTCGAGATAGGTGGCATGGCCGGCGCCGGGGGGCAGCGGCACGTTCATGTTGTAGCCAAGGCCCGCACCGGTGCCGCGATCGGTGATGTCGCCGGTGTCGAGCGGGTAGTTGTGTTCCTGGTGGATCGAGATGGTGAGCACGTCGTCGCGGTCGTAGAAGATCGCCTCGGTGCCGTTGCCATGGTGCACGTCCCAATCGACCACGGCGAAGCGGCTGGCCTGACCGGAGGCGATGGCGGCCTCGATGGCGATGGCGATATTGGCCAGCAGGCAGAAGCCGTTGGGCCAGTCGGGCAGGCAATGATGGCCGGGCGGGCGCGACAGGGCATAGGCATTCTCGAGCGTGCCGTCGAGCACCTGGGCCAGCGCCTCCTTGGCGAGGCCCGCCGACAACGCGGCGATCTCGAAGCCGCCCTTGAGGAAGGGGGTGCGCAGGCCGAGCTCGCCGCCGCCGGCATCGGATGTGTCCTTGAACTTCTGCAGGAAGCTTTCGGGATGGACGCGGGCCAGATCGCCCCATGTCGCAGGGGCGGCGGATTGCATCGAGAGCTCCTTGCTCAGCCCGCTGACCTCGACCAGGTTTTTCAGCCGCCGCTTGGTTTCTGGGCTTTCCGGCAGCCCGCCCGAGACCAGCGGCTGCACAAACTCGCCGAGCGGCAGCGTCAGCGCGTAATTGCCGCCGCCGTGCCAGAAACATTTCTCGTGCCAGAAAAACCCTGTGGCCATCTTTGTCCTCCGATTCCCTTGCGCAGGATTAGCGCGCGGCGCGGCGCAGATTGCAACCCGGGGTGCTGAGGTTGTAGAAAAGCCGCATGGCGGATCCCGATCTTTCCAGGCTGGCCCGGCCCGGCGCCGAAATCGCCGTGCGGGTGACGCCGAAAGCGTCGCGCAACCGGATCGTTGAGGAAAACGGGGCGTTGCGCGTTTATGTGACGGTGGCACCGGAAGGCGGCAAGGCCAATGCCGCGGTGATCAAGCTTCTGGCCAAGGCACTGGGTGTGCCGAAATCGAGCTTCGTGCTGATCCGCGGGCAGAGCTCGCGCGAAAAATTGTTCCGGATCGCGGACTAGCCGGTCAGCGCTTGGGCGCCAGTGAATAGACCCCTTCGGGCAGGTTGAGCGCCGCCGCCATGTCGCGCACCTGCGCCAGCGACAGGGTGATCTTCTGGACGCTTTGTGTGCGCGGATCGAACTGCTCGATGGTGACGCATTCGGCGAAAGCATTGACGATGACGTCTTCCTGAAGCGGGCTGCCGCCCTCATCCACCAGTGTAATCACCGTGGCGTCAAATTCGTGCTCTATCGAAAACATGGGATCACCTTATACGGCGGAAATCGGCGCGCAAGCCTTCAAGCCTGCGTGAAACCGCGCGAAGAGGCTGGCGCGCGCGGGTGCAGATGCTATTCTGTCGGGCAAATCAACGAGATGAGGCGACGATGCGGGTTCTGGCCCTGATTGCTGTTCTGGCCCTTGCGGGCTGCATGACCACGGTGCCGCAAGAGGCGCCGCCGGCGGCCACGGCGGCGCCGAAAGAGACCGTGGCGGCCAAGCTGAGCGCGCAGCGGGCGGCGCGGCAATTCGTCAGCGTGGTCAACACGGTCGAGCCGGTGGCCGAGCGCGAATGCCGCGCCCGCACTCAAGCGGCGAATTGCGATTTCCAGATCGTCGTCGATGACCGCCCCGGCCAGCCGCCCAACGCCTATCAGACGCTCGATCAGGCGGGGCAACCGGTGATCGCCTTCACCCTGGCGCTGATCGGAGAGGCGCGCAATGCCGATGAGCTGGCCTTTGTCATGGGCCATGAGACCGCGCATCACATCGCCGGCCACATCCGCCGCCAGCGCGAGAATGCCGCCGCGGGCGCGGTGATCTTTGCCGGGCTGGCGGTGCTGACGGGGGCCGACCCCAATTCGGTGCAGAGCGCGCAGGAGTTGGGCGCCGCCGTGGGTGCGCGCAGCTACTCCAAGGAATTCGAACTCGAGGCCGATGCACTTGGCACGGTGATCACCAAGAAAGCCGGTTTCGATCCGCTGCGCGGGGCCGAATTCTTCGCCCGAATTCCCGATCCGGGCAATCGCTTTCTCGGCACCCATCCGCCCAATGCGCAACGGTTGGAAACGGTGCGGCGGGTGTCGTCACAGATGTGATGCCGGAGGCGCGGGGCGGCTCAGAAGCGGCGCATCAGGCGCAGCGAAATCGCGATCAGCGACATCACGATCCAGAAACCCTGAAGCAGGGCGGCGGCGAGATTGAAGCTGGCGGTGAGGCCGATCAGAACCAGGCTGGCGGCGCTGAAATTGATCGCGAAATAGGTGATGCAATCGCTGGTCAGATGCCGGAAAGTGAGCATGACGTAATTCATCACGTAGAGTGCGAAGCCGAAGACCCCGGCGATTTCGAACAGCGTCAAATCGGAAAAATTGAAATTCATGTCATCCCCGCAAGTGTTTTTCTCAAAATCGAGTTCGGCTTTATGCAATGACGCTAGCAGGTTGTCGCAATTGTCGCAGGTGGGGGATTCCTGACCATGTTGCAGCTTGAGAACGTGGTGAGCGACCGCGGCTCGAAATATGCGGTTTCGGGCGCCGGGGCCGCCAGCCGGGATGAGGTGGAGGCGTTGCTGAAGGCGCTCAGGAGCGTGAAGAAATACGCCAGGGCGAGCCATAACAGCTGGGCGATTCTGCTCGCCGATGGCACCCCCCTGAAGGGCGATGATGGCGAGGCGGGCGCCGGGATGATGATCCTGCGGATGCTGGAACGTGAGGGGTTGCGCGACCATCTGATCGTTGTAACCCGTTGGTATGGCGGCACGAAACTGGGCGGCGACCGGTTCCGCCGGGTCGCTGATTGTGTCCGCGCCTATCTCGCGGAACGCGGCAAGTCCGGAGTTTGATCAGGGTCAAAGACGCTTGATCCGGCGGTGGATTAGGGTTGGAGCCATCACGCTCATGGCGGGAGGCCCTGTTGCGACCACTCGGAGACACCCGGCGGCATTTCTGGCTCGCCCAGCGCATGGCGCGGGCCGGCGGGCTGAATCTGGCCAGGTCGAGGGCGCGCGGCGATCTCGATCAGGCGCGCTGGGCCGGGATGGTGCAACGCTGCCGAAGCTGTGGGTGGACGCGGGGCTGTGAGACCTTGCTCGCGGGTGGTGCAACGCTCGAAACGTTGCCGCGCGAGTGCTGCAATCGGGTTCAATTCGGCGTCCTCAGGGCGCTGGAAGAAATGGAAGAAAGCTGATGACAACCAATGTCTTGCCACTCGGAGATCCGGCGATGCACTTCTGGCTCACGCGCTCGGCGGCGCGGGCCATGGGGATCAATCTGAGCGAAGCGATGGCGGTCGGGAAACTGACCGCGCAAGAATATTCCACCATGGTCACGAATTGCCGCCAATGCGCCTTTGTCGAAGGCTGCAAACACTGGCTGGCAACCCAGGCGGTGCAACGTTTCGAGCCCTACGGGGATTGCCGCAACAAGGCGGTGCTGGAACGGCTGTAACAGGGTGGTCAGCGTCTTGCCTGCAGCGCCGGGGTGCGCGGGGTGGCTCGAATTGCGGGTGGGCTGTCGGCGGCCTTGCTTTAACCTCTGAAATCGCTGATCTTTTCGGCCAAGTGGGGCCGAGGGGAGGCAAGCGCGCGATGCTCTATTTCTTCAAGCGGCTCAGGCTGCGCCTGATCTGGAGTTGGCGCGGCTTGCGCCAGACCTGGGGCACAGAGCATTCCTTCCGCACCTGGGTCTGGGCCAATCTGGTCTCGGCCCTGATGGCGCTGACCCTGCCGATTTCCCTTTCGGAACGGGCACTTATCCTGTCTCTCGGAGTTCTGGTCCTGGCATTCGAGCTGATCAATACGGCGATCGAACACACGGTCGACTACATCTCGCAGGATCAGCATCCGCTGGCCGCCAAGGCCAAGGATGCGGGCAGCGCGGGGGTGTTCGTGGCCTCGCTGGCCGCCGGGCTGGCCTGGGTCGTGGTGCTGATCGGGCTGATTGGTTAATCGCACCGAACGGTGCGGAATCGGCGGGGTGACTCCCGGCTGCTGCCCGGCTGTCGGGCGTATGACATCGGATTCCTGAATGTGTTAACCGGCGTTAGGGTTAATCCGGCGTGCGGTGGTGCGGGGGTCGGGGCGATCCGCGGCCTGGGTGGCTACGAGGCGGCGTCGAGCACCAGGATTTCGTCTGCGCCGCGGCGCTCGCCGGTGCGCCGCCAGCCGAGCCTCTGATAGAACCCGGAAGCCCTGATCCCGGGATCGGGATTGGCGCAGAGCCAGATACGGGCATGGCCCTGCGCGAAGAGCCAGTCGCGGACATGGCCGAGCACGGTCTTGCCGATGCCGCGCCCTTCGTGGCCGGGGATGACGGCAACGACCTTGACCTCGCCGCTGGGGCCGTGGCCGATGGCGAAGCCGACGATAGTGCCGGCCTCCTCACAGACCCAGCCCCGCGAGGCGGTGCGCAAGGCTTCGCGCATGATGCCTGGCGTGACACCGATTTCGTCGCGCAGCTCGGCCAGGGTCACGGCATTCTCGATGGTCGAGAAGCGGACCGCGAGCGCGGCCTCGACATCGTCAGGCTGCATCTGTCGGAAGCTGAGGGTCATCGGGTTTCACCGGCCCCATTGCCGCAGCCGGGTCAGAGCTTAGAATGGGTTCCGTCGCAGAGCGGGCTTTTGGAAGAGTGTTTGCAGCCGCAGAAGAACACCTTTTTCGACGACTCGGCGGTGTATTTGACCGGGGTGAATTCGGTGTCCTTGTGGCTGCCGTCGCAGAACGGCTGCTTGGCCGATTTGCCGCAGGCGCACCAGAAATAGGTCTTGCCGTCTTCGACCTCGACCGGGAAGGGGGCTTTCTGGGCGATGTTGGGCGTATCGGTCATGGGGGTCTCCGGGGTTTGGGTTTTGGGGGTGTGGGGGGTTGGGTGTGGCGCGATGCTGGCGTGGTCAGCGGCCGGGGTCAATGCAATTGGCTGTGCGCGGGAGCGGGGCAAGGTGCGTGCGAGCACACACCCTACGGCGGCGATCAGACGCCTTCGACGATGACGACATGGCCGCTGCTGCAGGACTGGCGCAGGGCCTTGAGCGGGGCATAGTCCTCGGAGGTGAAGAGCGCGCGGGCGCTGTCCATGTCGGGAAATTCGAACAGCACCAGCCGGGTCGGCTGCCAATCGCCTTCCAGCACCTCATGGGCGCCGCCGCGCGCCAGATAGCGCCCGCCCATGCGCTCGACCAGCGGTTTGACCCGGGTCATGAATTCGCCGTAAGGGGCGGGATCGTGAATTTCGACGTCATAGATCAGGTAGGCGGGCAAGAGGCTCTCCCTCTTTGGGTCGCCTCATCGTAGCAGGGGGAGCCGGGGTTGGCGAGGAATTGCGGGCGGCGCATGCGGAATTGCCAGGACGGCCTGCGCGGCCTAGGCTGATCGGGGATTTCAATCGGGAGGGATTTTCGATGTTGGCACGACGGCTTTTTCTGAGCGCTGGTTTCGCCGCCCTGGTGCTGGTGCCGCCGGTGGCGGCGCAAATGGCGGGCGATATTTCCGGCCTTTACCGCGCCGAGGGGCGCAACGCGGATGGCTCGACCTATTCCGGCACGGTGACAGTGCAGGAAGACCCCGGCGGGGCGGTGGGGTTTGCCCGGATCGTGGGCAACCAGAGCTATACCGGGATCGGCAGGCGCGAGGGCCGGGTCGTGACGGTGAACTGGGGCGCGAAACATCCTGTGGTTTACGTGATCATGCCGGGGGGTGTGATGTATGGCACATGGGATGATGGCCGCGCGCTGGAGCGGTTGCGGAAGTAGGTGGGCCCGGATGGTGGGGTGAAACCCCACCCTACGAGAGAGGGACAGGATGCGGATCGAGCCGATAACCGGGGTGTTCGGGGCGGAGATTTCCGGCGTGGATCTGCGTGCGCCGATTTCCGATGCCGTGGCGGAGGGGCTGCGCGCGGCGCTGGCCGAGCATCTGGTGATCGTGCTGCGCGGGCAGGGGCTTGATGGCGAACAACAGCGGGCCCTGGCGCGGGTCTTTGGCGAGCCGGCGGTAAACCCCTATGCGGCGGGCGATCCGGATTATCCCGAGATGACGCGGGTTGTGAAGGAGGCCGACGAGCGCACCGGCGTGTTCGGCGGCGGCTGGCACACCGATCTGAGCTTTCTCGAACATCCGCCGCGCGGGTCTGTGCTTTGCGCGGTGGAGATCCCGCCCTTTGGCGGCGACACGATGTATCTGTCGCAACAGGCGGCGTGGGACAGCCTGCCGGGGCCGTTGCAGGCGCTTTTGGAGGGGCGGCGGGTGGCGCATGTGGGCAAGCCTTACGGGATCAAATGGGCGCCGCCGGTGGAGGAACAGGCGATGAAGGGTTCGACCCGGCGCGGCGATCCGGAAGCGGACCGGGAACGCTGGCATCCGGCGGTGCTGACCCATCCGGTGACGGGGCGGAAGGGGCTCTATCTGAACCCGACCTATGCCCTGCGGATCGAGGGGATGAGCGAGGAGGCGAGCCGGCCCGTGCTGGAGCAGGTGTTTGCCCATTGTGCGCTGCCCGAGCATTGCCTGCGGCTGCGCTGGTCGGAAGGGACGGTCGCGGTGTGGGACAATTACGCGACGCAGCATTACGCGATCAACGATTACCACGGGTTCCGCCGCGAGATGCGGCGGGTGGCGTTTCAGAGTGGCGGGTTGGGGGATTGGGTTTGAGGTAGATCACTGCGCGGAACAAAGCCCGCAGGGCGCCGCGCGATCGCCAGACCGCCCCCCGGGCTGGCGATTGGCAGAGGACGGCGCAACGTATTGGTGTTTTTCGGATTTGGCGGGATAAAGTGCGCCTCACAAACGTCGGGCTGCCAACCCGCGGTCTGGCGATCGCGCGGCTAGCGCGCCAACTTGCCCCACAGATCATATTCCCCGGCCTCGTCCACCTCGACCGAGACGATCTCACCAACGCTCAGCCCGTCCGTTCCCTCGTCGATGAACAGGTTGCCATCGATCTCGGGCGCGTCGGCCCGGGTTCGACAGGTCGCGATGCCGTCTTCGTCGATATCGTCGATGATCACGTCGATGACCTGGCCGACCTTCGCGGCCAGCTTGGCTTCGGAGATGCTCTGGGCCCTGGCCATGAAGCGGTCCCAGCGGTCCTGTTTGATCTCGTCGGCCACATGGTCGGGCAGGGCGCCCGAGGCGGCGCCGGCGACGTTTTCGTATTGGAAGCAGCCGACCCGGTCGAGCTGGGCCGCGTCGAGCCAGTCGAGCAGGGTCTGGAATTCGGCCTCGGTCTCGCCGGGATAGCCGACGATGAAGGTCGAGCGCAGGGTGATCTCGGGGCAGATCGCGCGCCATTCGGCGATACGCTCGAGGGTGCGTTCGGCGGCGGCGGGGCGGGCCATGCGCTTCAGGGTATCGGGATGGGCATGCTGGAACGGCACGTCGAGATAGGGCAGCACCAGGCCCTCGGCCATCAGCGGAATGAGCTCGCGCACATGCGGGTAGGGGTAGACATAATGCAGCCGCACCCATGCGTCGAGCGAGCCGAGATCGCGGGCCAGGGTGGTGATCGGCTGTTCATCGGCGGAGCGTTCGTCGCGCGGCCAGTCGATGCCGTAGGCCGAGGTATCCTGGGAGATCACCAGCAGCTCGCGCACGCCGTTTTCCACCAGCTTTTCGGCCTCGCGCAGCACGGCGCGGTGCGGGCGCGATTGCAGGCGGCCGCGCATCGAGGGGATGATGCAGAACTTGCAGCGGTGATTGCAGCCCTCGGAAATCTTGAGATAGCTGTAATGGCGCGGGGTCAGGCTGACGCCGGAGGCGGGCAAGAGATCGACGAAGGGATCCGGGCTGGGCGGCACGGCGGCGTGGACCGCATCGAGCACCTGTTCGTATTGGTGCGGGCCGGTGACGGCGAGGATCCTGGGGTGATGCTTGCGGATATAGTCGGGCTCGGCGCCAAGACAGCCGGTGACGATGACGCGGCCGTTTTCGGCCAGCGCCTCGCCGATGGCCTCGAGCGATTCGGCCTTGGCGCTGTCGAGAAAGCCGCAGGTGTTGACGATCACCGCGTCGGCGCCGGCGTAATCGGGCGAGAGGCCATAGCCCTCGGCCCTGAGCCGGGTGAGGATGCGTTCGCTGTCGACCAGCGCCTTGGGACAGCCCAAGGAGACCATGCCGATGGTCGGCTGGCCGGGGCGGCGCGCCTCGGTGAGGCGGGCGTGCGAGAGGTCGGGGCGAAGTTCGGGCGGGTTCTGGGTCATAGGCGCGATATAGTGTGAAAGCCGGGGCTGAGGAAGGGCTCATTCGGGGATGCCGGCGCGGGCAAGGTCTGCGAAATAGCTGTCGTTGAAGTGCACGGCGATCGGCGGCAAGGTGACCTTGAGATAGGAGATCGTCAGATGCGGCAGCGCGGCCAGCAGTCTTTGGGCGGCGTCCTGTGCGCGTTCGATATTGCCAAGGCGGATATTCGCCGCGGCAACCATGCGCAGGGGCCACAGCACGCCGGGGTGGCGGCGCAGCCCGTCCTCGATCATCGCCAGCCCTTCGGTAGGGTCTTCGGAAAAGCGGTAATGCACGGCGGCGCGCCCGAAGGTGATCTGGTGCAGAAACGGGTCGAGCGGGCTGAGTCGTTCGGCATGGTCGAACGCGGCGAGTGCTGGTTCGATCTCGGCTACATATTGGTGCAGCCAGCCCTGACGGATCCAGGCCCAGGCATTGTTCGGGTCGAGAGCGAGAGCGCGGTCGAGATAGGTCTGGGCGAGGGGCAGATCGTCGCCGGCCTGGATGTAGGTGCCGGCGATTGCGGTCAGCGACGGGGCGTGATCGCCGACCATGCCGGCCGCGCGCTCGGCGAGGGCGAGCGCCAAAGCGCGCTCGCCCGCTGGGTCGCGCGACCACATGTAGGTGACTTGCTGGGCGTGCACCCAGGCGCGCAGCGCCATTGCCGGGACGAAATCGGGATCGAGCCGTAGCGCGTCATCGAGCAGGGCAGCAGCATGATCATTGTCGTCCTGACGCAGCGACCAGAAATAGGGATAGGCGGTGAGCAGCAGGTCATAGGCGGTGCGGTCGGATGGGGGGCGGGTGCGGGCACGAGCGATCTCGGCGGCGCGCAGGCTGGGCGAAATCTGGCCCGCGACCTGTGCCGCGATGCGGTCCTGCAGGGCAAACAGATCGTCAAGCCGGTCGTCAAACCGCGCGGACCAAAGGGTATGGCCGTCGCTGCCGCGGGCGAGCTGCACGGCGATGCGCACCTTGTCACCTGCCCGGCGCACGCTGCCCTCGACCAGATAGTCGGCGCCAAGGCGGGCGGCGGCCTGTGGCACGTCGAGCGCCGCGCCGCGCAGGGCGAAGGCCGATTGCCGGGCGATGACATGGAATTCATGCACCCGGCTGAGCGCGCTGGTGATTTCCTCGACCACGCCATCGGCGAACATGTCGGCCTCGGGCGCGCCGAGCTCGTCACACGGCAGGATGGCCAGTACCGGGCGGGTGCCTTCGTTGGGTGTGGCCGGTGCGGGCGCGGCGGCTGGTGACAGGGCGCGGGACTGGCGCAGCCAGTCCTCGAAGCCTTCGGAGGGCAGATCGAAGCCTTGCAGGAAATCGCCTGTGCCGGTCTGGTCCTGCGCGATCCGCGCCGTATCGAGCCAGACGGTTTGCCGGTTGGCATCGAGGACGCCTTCGGGCAGCGCCTTGCGCAAGAGCGCCAGTTCCTGACGCAGCGAGGCGCGGGCCTGTTCCTCGGCCCGGTCGGACCACAGCAGATCGGCCAGCAACCCGCGTTCGGCGCGCATGCCCGGCTGTTGCGAGAGATAGGCCAGCAGCGCGCGCCCGCGCAGCGAGAGCGAAGCAAGCTCGGCGCCATTGGCGCCGCGAATGCGCAACGGGCCGTGCAACGAAAGGGTGATCGCGGTGGACATGGATGAAATCGGCCGGTTCTGAAGGTTTTTTGCGATGAATGGTCGGAATTTACGCAACTATTGCACGGCGATGACGCAGATGAGTAGCGCAAATTGCGCTGGATTTGCGGCGGGCTGCGATGGTGGAGACATCAGAAGACACATCCCGAAACGGAGGCCACGAACCATGACCGACACCCACAGAACCCGCCCGACCCATACCAAAACCAATCCGGCGCTGCGCCTGCTCAACTGGCTGGCGGAGCATGATCGCCATTATCGCGAGATGCAAAAGCTGCGCCGGATGTCCGACGCGCGACTGGCCGATATGGGCCTGACCCGGGCCGACGCCGAAACGGCGCAGCGCCGGACCGGAACGCCAAAGGCGCGCCGCACCGTTCTGGGGGCCTTGCGCCGTTCGTGATCGCCGCCTGCGCCGGCTGAAACAAGGACAGCCATGCCCGCCCGCGGCGCGGCTGTCGTCTCTTGCGTAGACACAGGCATCGGCGGCAACTGACGCATGGATCGGCGGGTTCTTGCCACAGGGCAGGGCAGGCGTTACCACTGGCGCCAAGACGCATCGCCCGTTCGAGCAGGAGGAGGCCGCAATGCGCTGGATTTTCAGGATATCGGGCGCGCTGCTGGTGGCGGCGCTGTTGCTTTTGGGCGGGCTGTTGCTGTTGCCCGGCGAGAAGATCGCCCAGGTGGTGCTGAACCAGATCGAGGCGGCCACCGGGCGCGAGGTGACGCTGGAGGGCGATGTCAGCGTCAGCTTCTACCCGGTTCTCGGGGTGCGCACCGGCGCGATGAGCATCGCCAATGCCGCCTGGTCCGACAAGGGGCCGATGTTGAAGGCCGAGGCGCTCAACATCGGGGTCGAGACCATGCCGCTCTTGTCGGGGCGGATCCGGATCAAGGCGCTGGAGCTGACCCGGCCCGACCTGCTGCTCGAGCGCGACAGGAACGGGCGCGGCAACTGGGAGATCGACTTTGGTACAGCGAGCGGCGACGGGCGGCAATTCGCCCTGGCGCTCGATCATGTCGAGCTGCGCGGCGGGCGGGTGCGTTATCTCGATCAGACCGACGGCTCGCGCCAGGAATTCAGCGGCCTCGACGCGGTGCTCGAGGCGCCCGATCTGGCCGGGCTGGCACGGCTCGAGCTGGCGCTGGAACCGGCCGGTGAGCGGGTGGTGCTGAGCGCCGGCGTGGCCGGGATCCTAGCCTTCGTCTCGGGCGAGCCGGTGGCGGTGACGGCGGATGTGACGGCCGGCGGCGGCACGCTCAATTTCATCGGGCGGGCGACGGCGACCGGCGATGCCGAGGGCCGGCTCAAGGCCGATCTGCCGGTGACGGGCAAGGTGCTCGAAGCGCTCGGCATGGCCGGGGTCAACCCGCCGAAAGGGCTCGGCCAGGCGGTTTCGGCCGAGGGGCTGGTGGTGCTCAAGGCGGGCAAATCGCTTGCCCTGCGCAAGGCCGAGTTCCGGCTTGATCACAACGCCTTCAGCGGCGATCTCGATGTCCGGTTCGGCGGCGACCGGCCCTTTGTCACCGCGCGGCTCGATGCCGGCGATCTCGATTTTTCCGGCCTCTCGGGCGGCGGCGGCAGCGCGGGCGGCGATGGCTGGTCGCGCGACCCGATCGACGCCGGCGCCCTGGGCGTGCTCGACGGCCAGGCGCGGATCACCGCCCGGTCGGTCGATCTCGGCACGCTCAAGTTCGCCGGCACCGATATCACCGCCACGCTCGATCGCAGCCGGATCGTGTTTTCGCTCACCCGACTGGCGGGCTATGGCGGCGCCTTCGGCGGCGAGTTCGTGCTCAACAACCGCAACGGGCTGTCGGTGGGCGGCAAGCTGAACGCCACGGCGGTCGAGCTGCGCGACCTGCTCAGCGATCTCGCCGCGATCACCCGGCTGTCGGGCGAGGGCACCGCCACGGTCAGCTTCCTCGGCGTCGGCGGCTCTCTCGAGGCGATCATGAAGAGCCTCAAGGGCGAAGGTCAGATCGCGGTCGACAAGGGCACGATCTCGGGCTTCGATCTCGACCGGCTGATGCGCTCGGGCGATGGCTCCGGCGGCACCACGATCTTCGACCGGCTCGATGCGCGCTTCACCATGGCGGCGGGAAACATGCTCAACGACGATCTGAAAATGACCCTGCCGGGGATCGAGGCCACGGGCAAGGGCCGGGTCGGGCTCGGCGCGCGCGATATCGACTATCTTTTCACCCCGGTGGTGCTGAAGGCGCGCAAGGGCAAGGGGCTGGCCATCCCGGTGCGCATCTCCGGGCCCTGGGCGGCGCCCCGGATCACCCCGGACATGAAGGCGGCGATCGACCTCAATCTCGCCGAGGAGAAGAAGGCTTTGGAAAACAAGGTCGAGAGCGAGGTCAGGGAAAAGCTCAGCGAAGAGCTCGATATCGAGGTCAAGGAGGGCGAAAAGGTCGAGGACGCGCTCGAGCGCAAGGTCGAGGAAGAGCTGATAAAAGGGTTGCGCAAGCTCCTGGAGTGAGGGCGCCTCGCCCGCAACACCCGTTTGCGCGGCTCGAATGTGAGCATTTCAACCAGGAAGAAGATCCACCGGGAATCGCCTGCTCCCGCTCCTTTTTCTTGGCAAAAATACTCAATCCCGTCGGGGATCGCGGGCGCAGACTCGGCAAGGACAGCACCGGCCTTGCCAGGATCGGCGCCGAGCGCAGCGAGGCGCCCCCCGCGACGCCGAAGGCGGCGCAAATCCTCAAACATGACGACGCCGAAGGCGGCGCAAATCCTCAAACCGGGCGACGCCGAAGGCGGCGCAATCCCTCGGGACAATCACAGCGTTTCAGGCATTCATTGAAACATGTGTATCGAAACAGGCGCGCGAGAGGCGGCGCATTGCGATTGCGGCTTAACCTGAAACGCTCCGGAAACCCCGCGCCTCAGCGCTTGCGGTCGCGGCGGCTCGACATCGGCTGGAACGCCACCCCGACATGGGCCTCGCAATAGGGCTTGCCCGATTGCACCGGCAGGCCGCAGAACCAGAAATCCTCGGTGGCCGGATCGCCGACCGGCCATTTGCAGGTCCGCTCGGTCAGTTCCATCAGCTCCAGCCGCTTGGCCTTCTTCTCGATCTCGCTGACCTTGGCCAATGCCTCGGGGCTGATCTCGTTGGCCGAAGGCTGCGGCGGCAGCGGCTGGCCGGCCGGAATGATCGCCTTGCGCGCCGCCGACATCACGGGCTTGGCCGGGGCTTGCTCCGTTGCCGCGGTCTCTTCCTTGGCCGGCTTGGCGGGTTTGGCGCGCCCGGCGCGCGGCTTGGCCTCGGGCTTGGCGCTGGGTTTCGCTTTGGTCTCGGCCTTGCCGCCGGTGGCGCGGTTCGACAGGCCCAGCCGATGCACCTTGCCGATCACCGCGTTGCGCGTCACCCCGCCAAGCTCCTTGGCGATCTGGCTGGCCGATTGGCCCTCGCCCCACATTTTCTTCAACAGGTCTACGCGTTCATCGGTCCAGGACATGGTTCATTCCCATTTGAAAAGGCGGCCACATGGCTCGGGCCGCCCTGAAAATCCGCTCAGCCTCCTATTTTAAACATGCGGGCGGCGGGCGCAAGGCGCAACTGGTCGCGCCGTCTTTGGCCCCTCAGCGCGCCCGGTGCCGCGCCAGCCGGGCCTCGCGCCAGGCTAGAAGCGTGGCGCCGGCGATGATGATCAGGGCCCCCAGGATCGAGACACCGTCGGGCCAGACCCCGAACAGCGCCGCATCAAACAGCGCCGCGAAGACCAGCGTGGCATAGGCGAAGGGCACGATGAAGCTGGCCTCGGCCCGCCCCATCGCATTGACATAACAGGTCTGCGCCAGCGCCATGAACGTGCCCACCCCGGCCAGCGCCGCCCATTGCGCCGGGCTCGGCGCGGCCCAGACGAACAGCGCCGCCAGCGAGGCGATCACCAGCCCTAAACTGTTGTTGATGAAGAGGATCTGCAGCGGCCCCTCGCGCCCCGACAGCAGCTTGATCAGCACGATCTCGAATCCCATCGCCGCGGCCGCGCCAAGCGCGAGCAGCGCGGCGGGCTGAAAACTGGCCGGGGTCGGGCGCAGCAGCACCAGCGCCCCGATCAGCGCGACCGCCGCCGCCGCCCAGCGCACCGGGCCGACCCTTTCGCCCAGGATCGGGATCGCCAGGATCATCGCGAAGACCGGGTTGAGAAAGCTGATCGCGGTGGCATCGGCCAGCGGGATGAAGCTGACCGCGGCGAACATCAGGCTGACCCCGCTCCAGCCGCCGAGCGTGCGCAGGGCATGCAGCGGCAGGTTGGGCCGGGAAATCTTCAGCCGCATCGCCGCCGCCGTCGCAGCGATCAGGATCCAGGCGAACAGGAACCGCCCGTGGCTGACCTGCAAGGGGTGCAGCGGCTCGCCCAGTTGCGCCGATGTCGCCAGCTTGGCCATCAGCGTCGACGCGGCGATGAACACCGAGGCGCCGAGCATGAAGGTCACCGCGAGGCGCGGGTTGGGAGAAGCGGGCTGGAACATGGCCGCTTTCCTGCGCCGACGCCCGGGCGGGCGCAAGCGCAAACTCAGCGGCTCGCTGAGGCCGGTCCGGGCCGCCGGGTCAGCCGTTGGTCAGGTATGCGAGGCTCTCGGCCAGCCCGTCGAAATACGCCGGCACTTCGCCATTGTCTTCGTCGAGTTCGCCCTTGATCCAGGCGATCAGCCCGCCATTCGGCCCGGCCGCCGGATCGGCGCCGTGCTCCAGCAGAAGCCGCAGCTTGTCGGGCTCCGGCGCGGCCAGCATCAGCGCGGTCTCGCCGGCATCAAAGCAAAGCGCGGTGCCGCCGCAGAGCGCCGCATTGGCGTCGGCGCCGGCCTCGAGAAGGGCGCGAACCTCGCTCAGGGTGCCATCGACGATGGCCCGCAGGAGCGGTGTGCGGCCCCAGCGGTCGCGCGCCTCCAGCGCCGCTGTGGGGGCGGGGATCGGCATCGCTTTGGCGCGGGTCGCGTCGAGGATATGGATTTGTGCACTCATGGGATCAGCCTTTCTGGCGAAGGGTTATTGCTGCTCGATTGGAAACAGTTGTTGCCCCCAACCGTGGCGCAAAAACGGCAGCGGCGGGGAATGTTGCGGGCAAGCGCCGAATCCTCGCGGCGCATCGCAGCGCCCGACCGGGAGGTTAGGGCGCGAACATGAACAAAGCCTTGAGGATCATCGAAAGCCGGCGCCGAAGCCGTCGCGACAATCGTGGCGGCGTTTGCGCCCGCCGCTGGCCCGCTGAGGCTCATCGCCGCGCGCTGTCGCCCCATATCGCCAAAATCATTGACGAAACGCTCCGCCTGGGGCACTCACGGGGCTTGTCGATGCGAAAGGAAACGCACATGATCCCGTCTGTTCTGCCGACCTACAACCGCGCCGCGCTCGCATTCGTCAGGGGCGAGGGCTGCTGGCTGACTGAAGCCGACGGGCGCCGTTTCCTCGATCTCGGCTCGGGCATCGCGGTCAATGCGCTGGGTCATGCCAATCCGGCGCTGGTCGAGGTGCTGAGCGAACAGGCGGGCAAGCTCTGGCACGTCTCCAACCTCTATCAGATCCCCGAACAGCAGCGGCTCGCCGACCTCCTGGTCGAACACACTTTCGCCGACACGGTGTTCTTCACCAATTCAGGCACCGAAGCCTGCGAGCTGGCGGTGAAGATGGCGCGCAAATACTGGTATGATCAGGGCGCGCCCGAGCGGGTCGAGATCATCACCTTCGAGGGTTCCTTTCATGGCCGCTCCTCGGCCGGGATCGCGGCGGCCGGATCGGAGAAGATGACCAAGGGCTTCGGCCCGTTGCTGCCGGGGTTCAAGCATGTGCCGTGGGGCGATCACGACAAGCTCGCAGCGACGGTATCAGACCGTACCGCCGCCATCCTGGTCGAGCCGGTGCAGGGCGAAGGCGGCATCCGCCCGCTGCCCGATCATTGCCTGAAGGGTCTGCGCGATCTCTGCGACCAGTCTGGCGCGCTGCTGATCCTTGACGAAGTGCAATGCGGCATGGGTCGCACCGGCAAGCTCTTCGCCCATGAATGGGCCGGGATCGAGCCCGATATCATGATGGTGGCCAAGGGCATCGGCGGTGGCTTCCCGCTGGGCGCGGTGCTGGCCAGCGAGCGCGCCGCCAGTGGCATGACGGCGGGCACCCACGGCTCGACCTATGGCGGCAATCCGCTGGGCTGCGCGGTCGGCGCCAAGGTGGTCGAGATCATCTCGGACCCGGATTTCCTGGCCGAGGTCAACGCCCGCGCCGGGTTCCTGCGCCAGAAGCTCGAAGGGCTGGTGGGCGCGCATCCGGAAGTGTTCGAGGAGGTGCGCGGCATGGGTCTGATGCTGGGCCTCAAATGCAAGGCGGCCAACACGGATGTGGTCAATGCGGGCTATGCCCATGAGGTGATAACGGTGCCAGCGGCGGATAACGTGATCCGCCTGTTGCCGCCGCTCAACATCTCCGAGGAGGACATCGCCGAGGCCGTCAATCGCCTCGACGCCGCCGCCGCAGAGATCGAGGCCGCCTCTTCATCTTGCTGAAAATATCCCGGGGGTCCGGGGGCAGCGCCCCCGGTCCGGCCTCCGCAAAACGGACCGACGCCATGAACCATTTTCTCGACATTCACAAGACCGACCCCGCCGCGCTCAAGGCGATGATCTCGCAGGCGCGCGATATGAAAGGCGCACGGGACGGCCGCCCCAAGGGCGCGCCGGATGACGCGCAGCCGCTCAAGGACCGCATGGTGGCGCTGATCTTCGAGAAGCCCTCGACCCGCACCCGCGTGTCCTTCGATGTCGGCGTGCGCCAGATGGGCGGGCAGACCATGGTGCTGAGCGGCCAGGACATGCAGCTCGGCCATGGCGAGACCATTGCCGATACCGCCCGCGTGCTGAGCCGCTATGTCGACATGATCATGATTCGCACCTTCGATGAAACCGTGCTGCTGGAGCTGGCCGAATACGCCGATGTGCCGGTGATCAACGGGCTGACCGACCGCACCCATCCCTGCCAGATCATGGCCGACGTGATGACCTATGAGGAGCATCGCGGGTCGATCGCGGGCAAGAAGGTGGTGTGGTGCGGCGATGGCAACAATGTCTGCGCTTCGTTCCTGCATGCCGCCGGGCAGTTCGGTTTCGATCTGACCTTCGCCGGGCCGATGCAGCTGGAACCGGAGCCGGAATTCATCGGGCTTGCACGCGAGAACGGCTCGAAGGTGATCATCGAGCGCGACGCCGCCAAGGCGGTGGCGGATGCCGATCTGGTGGTCGCCGATACCTGGGTCAGCATGCATGACAGCCAGTCCAACCGCGAACGCCGCCACAACATGCTGCGGCCCTACCAGGTCAACGAAGCGTTGATGGCCCATGCCAGGCCGGACGCGCTGTTCATGCATTGCCTGCCGGCGCATCGCGACGAGGAAGTGACCAGCGCGGTGATGGACGGGCCGCATTCGGTGGTGTTCGACGAGGCGGAAAACCGGCTGCATGCGCAAAAGGCGGTGATGCGCTGGTGCCTTGGGGTTTGATCCCGAGGGGCGCCTGACGGCGCGCAGGGCGTTCGCGACCCCTCCTCCTGGCCTCCTCCCTCCGGGAGGAGGAACCCCGGGTCTGGCCGACCCCGCGATTTCAAGGGATGCGTTCGGGGCGCGCGGGGAAGCCTCCGGCGGGAGTATTTCCGGAAAGATGAAGCCGGGAGCAATGCGATGACCCGGCCGGTGATCGTTGTGGCCGGGGCCGGGGCCGTGGGCTGTTTCGTCGGCGGGTTGCTCAGCGCGGCGGGGCGGGATGTGCGGCTTCTGAGGCGCGACAGGGTTGTCGGCGAGATCGGCGCCCACGGGCTGCGGTTGACGGATTTTGACGGGCTGGATGCGACGGCGGCGCCCGAGGCGAGCGCAGCGCCGGAGCTGCTGGCGGCGGCCGATATCGTGCTGGTCTGCGTCAAGGGCGGCGCGACGCGCGAGATCGGCGCTTTGCTGGCCGCCCATGCGCCGGCGCGGGCGGTGGTGGTGAGCTTGCAGAACGGAGTGGGCAATGCCGATATCCTGCGCGGATTGTTGAGCGGGCGCGATGTGCGCGCCGGGGTTGTCGGCTTCAATGTCGTGGCGCTGGGCGAGGGGCGCTATCATCGCTCGGTCGGGGGCGGGATCGTGATCGAGGCCGGGCCGGGGGGCTTGGGCGAGCTGCTCGACGTGGCGGGGCTGAGTGTGGATGAGGCGGTCGGGATCGAGGCGGTTCAGCGTGGCAAGCTGATCCTGAACCTGACCAACGCGGCAAACGCGCTGTCGGGGTTGACACTGCGCGACATGCTGCTGGATCGCGGCTGGCGTCGGGTGATGGCGGCGCAGATGGCCGAGGCATTGCGGGTGTTTCGCAAGGCGGGGCTGGAGGTGCGGGTGCCGGCGGCGGCGCCGGGCTGGGCGATCCCGTGGATCCTGCGCCTGCCGACGCCGCTTTTTGCCCGTGTGGCGGCGCCGATGCTGACGGTGGATGCGTTGGCGCGGACCTCGATGGTGGTCGATCTGGAAGCCGGACGGAAGACCGAGATCGACCTGTTCCAAGGCGAGATTGCCCGTTTGGGGCGGGCGCAGGGGGTTGCGACGCCGGTCAATGACAGGGTCGCGGCGCTGGTGCGGCAGGCAGAGGGGGCAAGTCTGCCAAGTGTGACGGTTGACGAGGTGTTGGGCTAGGGCGCGGCATCGGATCCGTGCGCTCAGCCGGGCAGGAACTTTGGGTCAAGGCGGTGCCGGCCGTCGCTGGCGATCCGGCTCGCCGTCTGCGCGATCCAGATCCGCTCCGGGGCCAGCCAGTAGCGCTCGTGGCAGATCGGGGCGGTTGCGCCGTTGCGCAGCCAGGCGGGGCCGGACTCGATATCGGTCCGGTCAAGCCTGTCGTGATGCAAGGTCACGGGTCCGGCTGACAGCCACTGATTGAATACCCCGAGCTGGATGCCTTCGGGCGGCAGCGACAGCAGCGACGGCGCATCGAGAAGAGCCAGCCATGCGGCGAGTTGCTCGGCGGGAGGCCGGGATTGGTAGGCGGCCGATGCGGTGAGGATGTCGCGCCAGAAGGAGGACCGCTGATTGCCGTCCCGGAGAACCCGCCGAAAGCCGAAGAAACCTTGCAGCGCGCCGGACGCATCGCGATACACGCTTTCAATCGCTATGTTGGGGCCGGTGTCTGTAAGCCAGTCACGCAGGATTGCCGGGTCGGTCTGTTCCACCGGAATGGCATCTTCCCAACGGCCATCGCAGGCAAGTTGCAGGCCTGAGCGCGTCAGGTTTTCGGTTTCAAGCCAATTCAAGTGTCACGCCCTGAACCTGGATGACTGGTTATTGGCGCGGCGCGGGAAAATCTCACCTGTCGCGCGGCGCTCCGCCCTTTCCCAGACTCAAGTTTAAGGCGCAACGCTTTCATGCCGCGATGGTGAGGAAGGTGCGCGCACCCGTCAAGCGCCAAATCCGATCACGGCCTGGCCCACCGGCATGCCGGGCGAGCGAATGGCGGACGTGCCTTGGGTTCAGACAAAGAGCGTGTGCAGCAGCAGGAAGATCAGCGCCGACATCAACGCGGCGGCGGGCACGGTGATCACCCAGGCCGCGACGATGGTCATGAAATGCGAGCGCCGCACCAGTTTGCGGCGGCGGCGCTCTTCCGGGGCGATGCGCATCTCTTCGGGGATGGTTCCGGAGTTCTTGCGCATCCGGCGGCTGGTGTCCCATTCGCGGTAGAAGCCGACGCCGAACACGCCGCCGACGGCGATATGGGTCGAGCTGACCGGCAGGCCGAACCAGGACGCCACGATCACAGTGATCGCCGCCGACAGGGCCACGCAATAGGCGCGCATCGGATTGAGCTTGGTGATTTGCGAGCCGACCATGCGAATGAGCTTGGGGCCGAACAGGAACAGCCCGAAGGAGATGCCGAAGGCGCCGATCACCATGACCCACATCGGGATCGCCACCTTGTCGGAGAAATCGCCGAACTCCGAGGCGTGCACGATCGCCGCCAGCGGGCCCACCGCATTGGCCACGTCATTGGCGCCGTGGGCGAAGCTGAGCAGCGCCGCCGAAAGCACCAGCGGCATGGCGAAGAGCACCTTGAGCGACTTGTTGCGGTTCTCCAGCCCCTGCGACTGCCGCGCCACCAGCGGAATGGTGATCAGCCAGCAGGCGATGCCGAACACCAGGCCGATCAGCAGGGCGGTCTGAATGTCGATCTTGACCAGGCGCTTGAGACCCTTGAGCGCGAGATAGGCGGCGAAGGCGCCGGCCATGATGCCGATCAGGATCGGCACCCAGCGGCGGGCCGCGGCGATCTTGTCGTCGCGGTAGATGATCCGGCTCTTGATCAGCGCCAGAAACGCCGCCGCGATCACCCCGCCGAGCACCGGCGAGATCACCCAGGAGGCGGCGATGGTGCTCATGGTGGGCCAGTTCACCGCCGCGAATCCTGCGGCGGCGATGCCTGCGCCCATGACGCCGCCGACCACCGCATGGGTGGTCGAGACCGGCGCGCCGATCCATGTCGCCAGATTGACCCAGAGCGCGGCCGAGATCAGCGCCGCCATCATCGCCCAGATGAACACCGTGGGCGTGGCCACGCTTTCCGGTGCGATGATACCCTTGGAGATGGTCGAGACCACGTCGCCGCCGGCCAGCAATGCGCCGGCGCTTTCGAAGATCGCGGCAATGGCGATGGCGCCGCCCATGGTGAGCGCGTTGGCGCCGACCGCCGGCCCCATGTTGTTGGCGACATCGTTGGCGCCGATATTGAGCGCCATGTAGGCGCCGAAAACCGCCGCCGCGACCACCACCATGTTGATCGGCATCTGGCCGAGGAATATGGCCGCGGCCAGACCTGCGACCACGATGAAGGCCAGGCCGATGCCGGGCGCGACCATCGGGCGGGCGACATATTGGGTTGCGGTTTCGAGGGTTGAAAACCGGTCGAGATCGCGATCCAGAGTCTCGAGATGGTCGGCGTCATTCGGCAGGTTTGTCATCTGGCTTGTCTATCCCCCACTGCGTGTTTGCGGGGTAGCCAAGCCAAGGCTTCAGATCAACAGGTTTTATTGCCCGGATACCGGTAAATGGCTAATTGGTCACATGCGGCGCAGGATATCGCGCAGCTCGGGTTCGCGCACCATGCCGGAGGCTTCTTTCGGGCTGACCCATGCGCGGCGGCGCTGCTTGGATTCGGGGAACACGTCCTCGAGCTGGGTCACTTCGAGGGAATAGACCAGGGTTTCGACCGGGACCGAGAGGCCGCCATCGAGTTCCTTGTCGTAATCATAGGTGCCGACCGGATCGGCGGTGATGTTGCCTTCGCTGACGCCAGCCTCTTCCCAGGCTTCCTGGCGGGCGGCGTCGGGGGCATCCTTGCCATCGATCGGCCAGCCCTTGGGGATGATCCAGCGCCCGGTGTCGCGCGATGTGATCAGCAGCACCTGTTTCTTCGGCCCTTTCTGGGCATAGCACAACGCCGCCACCTGCAACCGCTTGGGGCGGCGCAGCATCGGCTGGAGCAATTCGCTCCAGGCTTTCCTGAAACCATCGTGCATAAGATACTCGCTTGCCTGCCGGAGCTTGGTCGCCCCGATTTTTCGTTCAAAACTTATATCATAGATGTTGTTAACATATACCTTTTTACCGCAATTGCAAAGAAGGTGGGAGTTTTGGGTCAGCGGAGGCTACCAATGTTTGTTGGTGAGGGGTTGATGGCGGAACGCGAGAATAGGCTGTTCCAGCGTCTCACGCACTGAATTGAACTCTGATCGGCGATCAATTTCGGCCGCCATAACGTTCAGGTCTTCCAGCGCGAATACCTGTGAGGTTTGAATTTGTGCGCCTCCGAACAGCCTCACCTCAAGAAGGAGCCGAAAAAGCGGTGGAGCTACCTGAAAAACGGATGCATTGTAGCCTCTTGGTCTTAGCGCCGATGGTGTGACTCTGTTGCCGTGCAGATAGTCGTTTCTCGCGTCGTTCAGGCAAGAATAAGCTTTTTGAGCCAATGTGTGCGCAACATACTTGCCGCCAAGTTTATGGCGGTAGCTCTTCTTGTTTAGTGCTGGAGTAATGGCCTGAAAACACGCCAGCTTTCGCCGGACTTTGCTCGCTAGACTTTGGCTTTCGTCATCATTGATCAAGATTTCATGGGCGCTTACCCAGAGAGAAACCTGGCGTCCAAGATCCAAATCTGATGTGTAGTATTTGGACGGCAGGCGCGCCGCTTCGAAGGCCATCTGTAGCGAACGAAAAAGTCGGCGATCATCCGCGGACGAATGGCGCGACACGAAGCATTCGGTCCATTTTCTCATTAATGCCTCGAGTAGGCGAGTGTCGACGTCAAGTTCTGTAAGCACTGACTGTGGTGTTTGCGGCGGGCATTGACCGCAAAACTCAGACACGAGGTGTGAGGCAATGACTGATGCGTTTGCCATCACCAATTCGTTAAGTTGCGTATCAAGCATCCAAGGATAGAGATCGTAAGGGTCACTGAACCGGGAAATACCACTCGATGATTCTTTGACTAGATTGCTCGCCGCGACGGGCAATATTGCCGAAAGGGCAACAGTGTTGCGAAAGGCTATGAGAGCCTCACCGTCGGAATGCCGACGTTGGAACGCTTTTTGGACAACGATCCAGCTTGGCCTGACAGAATTTCCAAACGCGTCTGTGAATTGTTCGGAGAACTTTCCTAGGTTTGGGTAAGTTTGGGCGAGGGTTCGGATAATCGCGTGATCCGCCGAAACGATGCGGGCGAACTCATTTCCTATTTCGGCGGAAGATCGCAGAGAGACGCCCGGCAGGACTGCCACCGGAGACCATTCCAACGTGTCGATCAGGGAAGTTCCAGTCATTGTGCGGTTCAGCTTCCTTTTCGCGGCTTGGCGCGCAGGGTGGGGTCGGCCTCGGTCGGGTCTTCGGGCCAGGGGTGTCTGGGGTAGCGGCCGCGCATGTCCTTGCGCACATCGGCGTAGGAGCTGGCCCAGAAGCCGGGCAGGTCGAGCGTGGTCTGCACCGGGCGCTGGGCGGGCGACAAGAGCGTGACCTTGAGCGGGGTGGTGCCGACCATCGGGTGGGTCTTCTGGCCGAACATCTCCTGCAGGCGCAGGCTGATCTCGGGCGCCTCGCCGGAATAGTCGATCGCGATCTTGCGCCCCAGCGGGGTGATGAAATGCGGCGGGGCGAGGGCATCGAGCTTCTGGGTCTGGTCCCAATCGAGCATGGCTTGCAGGGCGGGCAGGATATCGAAGCCTTTCCAGTCGGACGCGGTTCTGACCCGGCCGAGATGCGGCAGGAGCCAGTGTTCGAGGCTGTCGAGCAGGGCCGCATCGGACATGTCGGGCAGATCGAGGCCGGCGGCGCGGGCCAGAGAAACGCGGGCGCGCAGGCGCTGGGCGGCGGGGCCGGGGGAGAGGCCGAGATCGCGCACACCGGCGCACATGGCGCGGGCGATGGCGTCTTGCGGCGCGTCTTTCCAGATCCGGTCGTCGAGCGTGATGGCGCCGAGGCGCTCCTGCTGGCGGGCGATCACGCGGCGCTCGCGTTTCGACCATTCGCAGATCTCGACCCAGCCGATCTGATCGCTGAAAAGCGCGCGGATATCACTCTGGCTGATGGCGATGGCCTGACGGATGCGGGCTTCGCGCGGGTTGCCATCGGTATCGGTGATGACGAGGAAGGGCGTTGCGGCCAGCGGATCGGCCTCGTCGAGCACCGCGCCCTTGCCGCCCGACAATACATAGCGGGGCTGATCGCCCTTGCGGCGCTGGGCGATGCGATCAGGATAGGCGAGCGCGGCCATTTCGGCGGCGCTCGCCCGGCCCGATGGCCGGTCTCGCAGGCCGCGCGCAAGGCGCTTGGCCTCGGCGCGGATGCGGGCGAGGGCGGCGCGGTTGGGCTGGTAGGGGCGGGTTTCGGCGAAGCGTTTGGGATCGGCGAGGGCTTCGAGCCTGAGGGAAAGATCGGCGGGGGCGCTGCGCGGCAGCGGATCGCGCTCGGCCAGGAGCGCGGCCAGCGGGGCGGCATCGGGGCCGGCGATGGCGAGCATATGGGCAAGGCGCGGGTGCAGCGGCAGGCCAGCGAGGATGCGGCCATGCGCGGTGATGCGATGCTCAGCATCGAGCGCGCCGAGCATCTGCAACAGCGCCTGCGCCTCGCCATAGACGCCCGCATTGGGCTGGGTCAGAAACGGCAGATCGGCGGGGGCAGCGCCCCAGAGTGCCAGCTCCAGCGCCAGCGCGGAGAGATCGGTGGAGTCGATTTCCGCCGGGGGAAAGGCGGCAAGCGCGCCCTCCTCGCCCTTGCCCCAGAGCCTGTAGGCACGCCCCGGCGCCACCCGCCCGGCGCGGCCGGCGCGCTGGGTCGCCTCGGCGCGGGTGACACGCTCGGTCACCAGCCGCGACATGCCCGAGGACGGATCGAAGCGGGCGCGCCGTGCGCGGCCCGCGTCGATCACCACGCGGATATCCTCGATGGTGAGCGAGGTTTCGGCGATGGCGGTGGCCAGCACGATCTTGCGCCCCGAGGGCGCGGGGGCAATGGCGGCGCGCTGCTCGCTGAACGGCATCGCGCCGAACAGCGGACGCAGGTGGCAATCTGGCGGCAGAAGCGGGCTGAGCAGCGCCTGCACGCGGCGGATTTCGCCTTCGCCCGGCAGGAAGACGAGCACGCCGCCTTCGGTTTCGGCCAGCGCGGCGAGGGTGAGTTCGGCGGTGGCCTGTTCCAGCCGTCTGGTCTTTGGCAGGGGCGCGTCGAGCCAGATGGTTTCGACCGGGAAAGCGCGGCCCTGAGAGGTGATCAGCGGTGCGCCGAGCAACGCGGCCAGCGGATCGCCGTCGAGCGTCGCCGACATCGGCAGCAGGATCAGATCGTCGCGCAGCGCTTCGGCGATCTCGAGGCAGAGCGCGAGGCCGAGATCGGCATTGAGGGAACGTTCGTGAAACTCGTCGAACAGCACGGCGCCGATGCCGGACAGCTCCGCGTCGGACTGGATCATCCGGGTCAGGATGCCCTCGGTGACGACCTCGATGCGGGTGGCTTTGGAAACCTGGCTTTCGCCGCGGATGCGATAGCCGACGGTCTGGCCGGTGGCTTCGCCCAGCGTCTCGGCCATGCGCTCGGCGGCGGCGCGCGCGGCGAGGCGGCGCGGCTCGAGCATCAGGATGCGGCCCTTGGCGAGGCCCGCCTCGAGCAGCGCCAGCGGCACCACCGTGGTCTTGCCCGCGCCGGGCGGCGCCTGCAACACGGCGCGGCCCTGCGCGCGCAAGGCGTCGAGCAGGGGCGGCAGGGCGTCATCTATCGGCAGGCCGGATTTCATGCCCCGGGTTATGCGGCAGGCGGGCGCGCGCGTCCATGGGGCACTGGACTTGGGCGCACGCCTTGGGCATGAAGGCGCGGTATCGGGACTGAGGCGGGAACAGGCAGATGGATATCGCGGCCACGGCAGAGAAGATCGCACGCGGAGACCGGCGCGCGCTGGCCCGGGCGATCACGCTGGTGGAAAGCGGGCGCGACGATCACCGCGCAGAGGCGACCGAGCTTCTGGAAGCGCTGAAACCGCTCGGACGCGCGGCGATGCGCATCGGGCTGTCGGGCACGCCCGGTGTCGGCAAATCGACCTTCATCGGGGCCTTCGGCTGCATGCTCACCGAACAGGGGCTGAAGGTGGCGGTGCTGGCGGTCGATCCCAGCTCGGCGCGCTCTGGCGGCTCGATCCTGGGCGACAAGACGCGAATGGAACGACTGTCGCGCGACCCGAACGCTTTCATCCGCCCATCGCCGAGCCAGACCCAGCTCGGCGGCGTGGCGCGGCGCACCCGCGAGGCGATCGAGCTGTGCGAGGCCGCAGGGTTCGATGTGGTGCTGATCGAGACGGTGGGGGTGGGGCAATCCGAAACCATGGTCGCCGAGATGTCGGACCTGTTCATCCTGCTGCTGGCCCCGGCGGGGGGCGACGAGCTGCAAGGGGTGAAGCGCGGCATCATGGAGATGGCCGATATCATCCTGGTCAACAAGGCCGATGGCGATCTCAAACCGGCGGCCACGCGGACCTGCGCGGACTATTCCGGTGCGCTCAAGCTGCTGCGCAAACGGCCGCAGGATCCGCCCGGATTTCCCAAGGCGATGCTGGTCTCGGCGGTGGAGCAGATCGGACTCGATCAGGCCTGGAGCGAGATGACGGCACTGATCGACTGGCGCCGCGAACACGGGCATTTCGAGGCGGCACGGGCGCGCCAGGCGCAGTTCTGGTTTGCCGAGGAGGTGCGCCGGAGGCTTCTGGCGCGGCTGGAAAGCGGCGCGGCGAAGGCGATGATGGACCAACTGGCGGCAGAGGTGGCGGCGGGCGAGATTACCGCCAGCCGGGCGGCGGAAAAGGCGTTGGAGCAGATCGGTAGGTGAGCAGCGGCGCGATTTCTCTGCGAAAAATCGGGGGCCTGGGCGTCGAGATTGAGGGAACTGCGGCATTTCGGGCGCTGCGATTGCGGCAAGGGCAGGAGCGCTCCGCGCGGGGATATTTCTGGCAAGATGAAAGCCGTGCTCCGGTTTGAGGCCCGCCGCCGGCAAGCGCCGAGGGGGCGCATCGCAAGGCGCGCGTTGCCGCGAATGTCGTTTTCGGCCTTTCAGATTTCGGTGTGGCCCGTTGACGGGCAAGGGGCGCGGTTCCTAGGCTCGGGGCGGAGACCAGGGGAAGGAACCGGCCATGAAATCGCAATACCGGGTTGTCGTGATCGGGGGTGGCGTGGTTGGCGCCTCGGTGCTGTATCATCTGGCGAAAATGGGCTGGAGCGATGTCTGCCTGATCGAGCGCGAGGTGCTGACCGCCGGGTCGAGCTGGCACGCGGCGGGCGGGTTCCATGCCTTGAACGCCGATCCCAACATGGCGGCGTTGCAGGCCTATACCATTGATCTGTTGAGTGAAATCCAGGCCGAGAGCGGCCAGGACATCAACCTGCACATGACCGGCGGGTTGACCCTTGCCGGAACGCCGGACCGCTGGGAATGGCTGCAATCGGCCTATCGCGTGTTCCAATCCATCGGCATCGAGGATTGCCGGCTGGTGACGCCCGAGGAGGCCGGAGAGCTCAATCCGATCATGTCGACAAAGGGCATCCTCGGCGGCATGTGGGCCGACCGCGAGGGCTATCTCGACACCACCGGCACGGTGCATGCCTATGCCGGGGCGGCGAAGAAGCGCGGCGCCACGGTGATCGAGCATAACCGGGTGCTGGAGCTGCATCAGCTGCCCGAGGGCTGGCAGGTGGTGACCGAGAAGGGCACTGTCACCTGCGAACATGTGGTCAATGCCGGCGGGCTCTGGGCCAAGCAATTGGGCCGGATGGCGGGGATCGAGCTGCCGGTGTCGCCCTTGAAGCATCACTATTTCATCACCGACACGGTGCCCGAGCTGGCGGCGCTCGAGCACGAGGTGCCGATGACGGTGGATCTGGAAGGGTTTACCTATACGCGGCAGGACCAGAAGGGCCTGCTGGTGGGGATCTACGAGATCGACCACGAGCATTGGGCGATGGACGGGGCACCCTGGGATTACGGCATGGAGCTGTTCCAGGAGCAGACCGACCGGATCGAGAACGAGCTGATGATGGGCTATGCCCGCTATCCGGCCTTGGAGAATGTCGGGATCAAGACCTGGGTCAACGGCGCCTT
>CBDUGF010000025.1:0-37157 GCA_965366835.1 uncultured Rhodobacterales bacterium | reverse complement strand
AGTGGGATTTCCCGTAAGCAGTAGATGCAGCGGCGCCGGCATTTCGGGCGCAGCATCGATGTCGTGGACGCGGCCATCGCTGATCAGAAACAGACCTGAGATGCGCGCGTTCGGTTCCTCTGCCAGCGCATCCGCGAGCGCCTTCATCGCCAGCGTGCCGGTATCCTCGGGGCCATCCGCGAGATCGATGCGGCGAAGCTCGGTGTTAGGCAAGGCGGCAATCCGCGCAGTGATCTGTGCCGCGGCTTCTTCGGTGAGCGCAGCGCGATCCGAGAGAGTCTGGCTTGAGGACTGATCGACCACCATGATGGCGATATCGGGAAGGGACGTACGTTCTTCCTGTTGCCACACCGGTTTTGTTAGTGCGATGAGAATGACAATCGCTGCAAGTCCGCGCAGTGCCCAGCCTGAAAGGCCGCGGATCAACGCGAACCCGGTGGCGGCCAAGGCGAGCAACACCAATGCGCCGACAATCGGCCAGGGCAACAAGGGATCGAACAGGATGGTCGATGTCATTGCCCCAGCCTTTCCAGCAGCGCGGGGACGTGCACCTGGTCGGATTTGTAGTTACCAGTCAGGACGTGCATCACCAGATTAACGCCGAAGCGATAGGCCATTTCGCGCTGACGTTCCCCAGCCAGGCCGCGCCCGACGGGAAAGAGAGAGTTGCCGCGCTCATCCATCGCCCATGCCGCGGCCCAGTCGTTACCACCGATAATCACCGGTGTGACATTGTCGTTGAGATTGCGGAACGGCATGCCTTCGATCCTCGTGGCGTCGGCGGCGGCTGCCTCGACCCAGACATCACGGCCGTTGTAGCGTCCGGGAAACTCCTGAAGCAGGTAGAATGTGCGGGTCAGCACATGATCGGAAGGAACCGGTTCGATGGCGGGAATGTCCAGTGGCGCTGCCAGCTGTTGCAGTTTGCGGCCATTCGGGCTGGCCGAGCCGAACCCGGCTATATCGGCATCGCGGGTATCAAACAGGATCATGCCGCCAGAGCGAAGATAGCGATTGAGCTTGTCATAGGCCGCCGCTGAGGGGCGCGTCTGATCAGGAGTGACAGGCCAGTAAAGCAATGGGAAGAAAGACAATTCGTCGGTTTCGAGATTCACCGCCATAGGTGTAGCGGGTTCGACCGAGGTGCGAAAGAAAAGGGTTTCCGACAGGCCAAGCAGACCTGCGCGAGCTGTGTCATCGATCTGGCGATTGCCGGTGATGACATGGGCAAGAACCACTTCGGATGTAGCTTCCACCGCTGTGATGTCATCGGCGCGAGCCTCCCACGGCAGCGTGAACATGGCGCAGGCGATCGCAGCAAGACGCGCAGCAAAGAGGCGGCCGGAGAGGGCCAATGACGCCAGAATGTCGAGTGCCAGAAGGCTCAGTGCAAAGGCAAGGAGCCAGCCGCCAAGCAAGATCTCTTTGGCGGCGACGAAGCCGTTTACGGCGGTGCCGGCAGGCCATTGCGCGGATACCAAGGCGTCGCCCGGACGCAGCACGTTGCGTGCGATCAGACGGTTGGCACTAGTGTAGAGGCCGGGCATCAGTTCCGGTCCAATCGAGGCCTCCGCCAGCGCTTCTCCGGACACCCCTGGCAGGTTGGCGCCGTCCTTGAGCGCGCCGAGACCGTCGAGCACCTTGAGCGGGTTCCAGATCGTGCCGGCAAGTTCCGCGACCGTCGGCGCCGCGGTGGTTGTCGAAACCGAGAGACGTTCGAGCATTTCCATGAAAAGACCGGAAAGCGGCAGCGAGGACCATTCGGCGTTGGCGGTCACATGAAACAAAACAACCTGGCCCTGACCGAGCCTCTTGCGGGTGACAAGCGGCGTGCCGTCACTGAGCGTCGCGATCACGCGGTCGGCGAGCGTCGGGTCGGGCTGCGCGAGAACCTGCGCCGTGATCTGCACATCTTCGGGTAAGATCAGTCCGAAAAATGGCGAGTCCTTGTCGAACGGGGCCAACGATTTCGGCGCACCCCAGCTCATCGCGCCTCCCACGGCGCGGCCGCCGGCGCGCAAGCGCACGGGCATCAGCGGGTGCTCTTCACGGCGGCTGATCTCGCTTGCCGCCATCCGGGGACCGGCAAAGCGCAAGAGCAAACCGCCCTTCTGGACCCAATCGAGCAGCGCGGTCTCTTCGCTCTCGGCAAGCCCGGCGATATCGGCCATGACGATTACATCGGGATTGGCGGGCAGGATATCGGAAACCGCGCCGTCGATCAGATCGGCGGAGGGCGTAAGCGCCTGGCGCAAATAGTGCAAAGGCGACAACAACTCGAGCCCTTCGCGATTTTCGCGCCCCGCGATCAGCGCGATCTCTCGGCGGCGCAGGCTGTCATCGGTCAGGGCGACCGCACCGGCGCTGTCTACGTTCTTGATCTGGAAGCGGGAGAGGCGACCACGCAATTCGGCGGGCAGCTCCAGATCACCTTCAGCGGTGGTTTCACCGGTCAGGAAGGCGAGGGGCAGTTCGGCGAGCACACGCTCGGTTCCCGCGGGGTCACGTCCGACCGCCTGCGCTACAATCGATTGCTCGCTCTCGTTCTTGTCGCGACGGGCGGTAATCTGTACAGCACCGTCCGCAAAACGCACAGGTTCCAGTCCGAGGATCGGGCGCGACGATTGAAAAACAGTGACGGGCCCCAAAGCTTTCAGGCTTTTCAACAGCTCTTCCCGGCCCTTGCGCTCGAGACCGTCGGAGAGCCAGATGGTTGCGATCCGGCCGCCGTTTTCCAGGGCAACTGCCAGGCTTTGCATCGTGTCCTCGGTTGGTGCCCAGGCGTTAGGCGCAAGTCCGGCAAGCTTGTTTCGCCAGGTGTCTCCGGCCTGAAACACGGGCGCCTCACTCCGACCTAGATCAGCAATGGCGACAGTGCGCCCGTCGCGACCTGCTTCAGCCAGTGTGCGTTCGATGAATGCGATCCTTTCGTCCCAGTTGCGTGCGCTGGCCCAGCTGGCATCCGTCACGATCAACAAAGGGTCGCGCGAGCTGGTTTCCTTGTTCGAAGGGTTCAGCACCGGCCCGGCCAAGCCAAAAATGACGGCGGCGACGGCGAGCATGCGCAATAGCAGCAACCACCAAGGTGTTCGATCCGAAACGCTGTCATCGTCGCGCAAGCCGAGCAGGAGCACTACAGCCGGAAAGAGCCGCCGGATCGGCGCCGGGGGGATCGCGCGCAAAAGGATCCACAGGATCGGCAGAGCGATGAGTGCCGTCAGCAGCCATGGGGAGGTGAATGCGACGAGGTCAAGCATTGTGCGATGCTCCTTCGAGCGCACGAAACAGCCAGAGCAGTGCGGAAGAAGCGCTGTCGTTGGTATGATGGCAGTGATAGCGCCAGCCTGATGCAGCGCAAAGTGCGTACAGCTCCGCTTTGCGGTTGTTCAGCCGTTCGAGATACCGCTCCCGCAAGTCGCCCGCTTTCAGTGTCTCATGGGCAATCGTACCGCCGACGCTCTGAAAGATCGTGCGCCCCTGATAGGGAAAGGATTCTTCGCTGGGGTCGAGTATCTGGAGGAGTACGCCGCGCACTCCCCGGTCGGAGGCCTTGGTGAGCGCGGCAGAAATGTCGGCGGTCTCGGCCAGGAAGTCCGAGATGAAGACGGCGCGGGCATGCGGCGGCATGCCGCGCGCGTCGGGGGCGGCATATTCGGCGGCGTTGTCTTGCGACAGAATATCGGCCAGACGCAGGATTTGCGGCTCGCCGCTACGCGGCAGCAGCGCGCCGCCGGTCAGCCCGACGCGTTCACCCGCGCGGATCAGGAGGATCGAAACGGCCAGCGCAAGCACGCGCGCACGTTCGGTTTTTTCCGGCCAGTCGGGAGCGCTGGCAAAGCGCATCGAACTGGCCTGATCAACCCAAAGCAGGACGCTTTGGGCGATTTGCCACTCCTTTTCGCGAACAAACTGGACGTCGGACTTGGCCGAACGACGCCAATCGATCATGCGGCGCGAATCGCCTGGTTGCATCGGCCGGTATTGCCAGAAATCATCTCCCAGCCCGGCGCGCCGACGACCATGCTCCCCCAACAGGACCGTCGAGGCCAGATGCTCGGCTCGCGCCAACAGTGGCGGGAAACGCGAGGCCTCCCCCTCTGCACCTTCGCGCAGCTGAAGGGGCGTCTTGTTCACGCGGCCGCCTCTTGCATCAGGACGCTGCGAATTGTGGTGTCGATCAGGCTGGCAAGGTTTTCGCCGCGTGCGCGGGAGGCAAAATTGAGCGCCATGCGGTGGATCAGCACAGCCCGCGCCATGGCGATGACATCATCGGTATCCGGCGCGAGTCGCCCCTGTATCAGGGCGCGTGCGCGGACCGTCAGCATCAAGGCCTGGGCGGCGCGCGGACCGGGGCCCCAAGCGACCGAATGCCTGACGATCTCGCTCGCTGTCGGGTCTTCCGGTCGGAAGGCGCGCACCAGATCGAGGATCTGTTCTGCGACGGCATCTCCTACCGGCATCCGGCGCAGAAGGGTCTGTGCGGCCACCAGTTCTTTTGCGGAGAACACGTTGTGGGCCACGTCCTCCTCGACGCCGGTGGTTGCGATCAGAATTTCCTTTTCGGTTCCGCGATCCGGATAGGTCACGTCGATCTGTACGAGGAAACGGTCTAGTTGGGCCTCGGGCAGGGGGTAGGTCCCTTCCTGTTCGATCGGGTTCTGGGTGGCGAGAACGTGAAATGGGGCATCCAGCACCCGGTTCTTACCCGCCACTGTGACCTGACGTTCCTGCATCGCCTGAAGCAGGGCTGATTGCGTGCGTGGGCTGGCACGGTTGATCTCGTCCGCCATCAGGAGCTGGCAAAAGATCGGCCCGGAAATGAACTTGAACGCACGGCTGCCATCGGAGCCGGTTTCCAGCACCTCAGAGCCCAGAATATCGGCGGGCATCAGGTCCGGCGTGAACTGAATTCGGTTGCTTTCGAGCCCCATGACGGTGCCGAGCGTTTCAACCAAGCGGGTTTTGCCCAGCCCGGGAAGGCCGACAAGTAGAGCGTGACCGCCGCAAAGCAGGGCCGACAGGGCCAGATCGACAACCTGCTCCTGGCCAATGAAACGGCGCGTGATCGAGGCCTTGGCCTGTGCCAACTTGGCTTCCAACGCTTCGATCTCGGTCACCAGGTCCGCAGCATCGATCATGGCAAAACTCCTCTTGTTGCGATAAGTTCGACGCGAGTGTAGCGCGGCTGACAGGAATAACAAAAGCTATGAGCGGACAAATGAACGTGAAGCCATCGGCGGAAGGGATTGCGGCTTCGGCCAAAGCAGCGGCCAAGGGAAAGGGGCTGCCGCCGGTTCATCTGTGGAATCCACCGTTTTGTGGTGATCTGGACATGCGGATTGCGCGCGATGGCACCTGGTTTTACTTGGGAACCCCGATCGGGCGCCCCGAGCTTGTGCGGCTGTTTTCCACCATTCTACGCCGGGACGGAGATGACTATTTCCTCGTTACGCCGGTGGAAAAGGTGGGCATTACCGTCGACGATGCGCCTTTTGTCGCAGTGGATTTCGAACGGGAAGGCACGGAGGGCGCGCAAGTCTTGGTGTTCGAGACCAATGTGGGAGACAAGGTCGCGGCTGGCTCAGAGGCGCCGATCCGCGTTGAGCGCGACCCGGAGACCGGCGAGCCCTCGCCTTACGTGTTGGTGCGGGCCAATCTCGAAGCGCTGATCGACCGGAAGAGTTTCTACAGACTGGTCGAGATCAGCGTCCACGAAGAGGTGGATGGCAAGCGGTGGTTCGGTCCCTGGTCCGGGGGCGTATTTTTTCCGATCATCCCTTCGAACGAGTTGTACTGAGCAGAGCGCCTGTTCAATACACCACGAATTCGGCGTGCAGCGCGCCGGCGGCCTTGATGCTTTTGAGAATGTCGATCATATCGCGCGGCGACACGCCCAAAGCGTTCAGACCCGCGACCACTTCGGAAAGCGACGTGCCGGGCGGCACTTCGGCAAGGTTGATGCCGGGGTCTTCATTCAATTCGGCTTGGGTTCGTGGAACCACCACCGTTTCGCCTTGTGAAAACGGATTTGGTTGTATCACCAGCGGCGTCTCCTGAATGCGAAGCGTCAGATTGCCCTGCGATACGGCCACGCGCGATATGCGAACATTTTCCCCCATGACAATGGTGCCCGACCGTTGATCAACCACGACTCGCGCCTTGCGTTCCGGCTCAACCAGGATGTTTTCGATCCGGCCCAGCGCATGGGCAGGCGATTTCGTCCTGGTCTGCACAAGATCGAGCCGCACGGTGCCGGAATCGAGCATCAGTGCCACGTTTCGCCCGAAATTCCGGTTGATCTGGCTTTCAATACGCGCCGCAGTGGTAAAATCTGGCTCACGCAGCGCAAGACGCACCGTTTGCAGTGACGACAACTCGAAATCAATCTCCCGCTCAACCCGCGCACCAGACGGAATCGCCCCTGCCGTGGGCACGCCCTGAACCACGCCGCCCGCCTCGCCTTCGGCGGAAGCCCCACCGGCGATCACCGTGCCTTGTGCCACGGCATAGATCTGACCATCTGCGGCATTGAGCGGGGTCATGATCAGGGTGCCGCCCAGCAGGCTCTTGGCGTCGCCTATAGCGGAAACGGTTACGTCAATCTGCGAGCCGACGCGCGAAAACGGAGGCAAGCTGGCGGTGACAAAAACGGCGGCGACGTTTTTGGGCCGGAACTGCTCGCCGGTCACGTTCACCCCAAGGCGCTCGAGGATGTTCGACATGATTTCTTCGGTGAACGGAGCGTTGCGAATGCCGTCGCCGGTGCCATTGAGGCCGACGACGAGGCCATATCCGATCAGATCGTTGCTGCGCACGCCGTCGAATTCCACCAGATCCTTGATCCGCACAGGGTTGGCCATAGTGAGGGTGGGGACAAGCACGAACCAGGCAAGAGCGGTGACGAGCAGGCGATGCATCAGAAATACCTCACAAGTGAGAGTTGTGACAGTCGTGCGGTTGCGGTGTAGAGGCTTTCGAGCTGAAACTGCACGGTTTCCAACTTGGTGGCGGTTTCGTAGAGGTCGACCCCGAGAAGCTCGTTCCGCGCCATTTCGAAACTCGTTCGCTCGGCAGACACACGGGTTTTGCTTTCCTCGAGCCGGTGTTCTGCATAGCCCAGATCGGCGCGCACGGCGGCAAGCACTCCTTGTGACGTCAGCAGTGCTTCGCCTGCAGCCACCAGCAACCCGCTTTGCAGCGTGTTGGAATAACTCAGGTCAGGGTCGGCGGCCAAAGCTGCGATTGCCGTGTTTTTGAGAAGATCGCGCAGAACCGGATCATCTCCGCGCAGCGTCAGATCGACCGTTTCGCCGTCACCTACGAGGAAAGGCGGCAGTCCGGATGACGAGCCAAGATAGCCAGCGGTTTCGAACCCGCCCCCTGGGGCATCGAACCATATGTCGATCGCACCAAGGATGCCGCTGAGGGTGGTCTCTCCCGCAAGCGCGATCTTGAGTTGGGAAAGAAAGGTTTCTGAAGAGGCGAATGTAGTCGCATCGGTTGCGACGCCAGAGAAAAGAGAGCGGCCGGCGACATTGGTGTTGAAGGCGGAAAGGAGAGCACTCAATTCGCCTTTGGCATTGGACGAGGCGGTCTGCATCGCTTGGGGCAAGTTTGTATTCGCGGCCAGAATCAGATCAGAAGAAAGCGACGCGGTCGTTTGCTGCACCTTTTCGAGTGCCGATTGCATCGCACCTGTAAAGACCGACGCCTCTTTCGCGGCAGTGTCATAACCGTCCAGAACACGAAGATTTCGCTCTATATCGCCAAGATAGGAGTAGTTGCCTTTCAGATGTCGAGGGATATCGGCGGTTTGGCCGCTGGCCATTTCCTGGGTCAATCGGGCTAGTTCCGCGCTCATCCGGACGTTTTGTCGGCGCAGCATGAAATGAGATGCCATGTCGCCTAGGGAGTAGAGTGTCATGGATCATATCCTCATAAGGGCTTGCATCATGTTGTCGACAACTTCCATCATTCGCGCATTGGCGGCATAGGCTTGTTCAATCAGGATCAGGCGCTGCATTTCCTGATCGGAATCGACTCCATCTTCCAAGAGCTGCGAATTCGCCGAGGTATAGCGAGCGGCAGAGAAGCTGACGGACTGGTCGCTGATTTCGCGCGCGGCACCGATTTCCGCCAGAAAGCTGGCTTGTAGGTTGGCCGCAGTTTGTGCAGTGGGCCCAAATTGGCCCGATACCGGCACTCGCAAGGCCGTCAAAACACCCTGCATGTCCTGCAGGAGAAGAGAATTTCCAACTGCTCCAGATGCAGCAGCTCCCAGCCCGTCGCGCAAGCGCCAGGTTGCGCCCGCGGCATCCGGATCGACGGCGGCATTGATTGCGAGACGGCCTGACAAGCCGACCTCGTCTGCGGCAGCGAAGGCGGCGCCACCGTCGGTGAAGAGACCGGCGGCGCCGGGCGCCCGGGAGGCATCCAGGCCGGAGTCCTGGAACCGTTCGACTAGGTCGCGGGCAACGGCATCGAGCTGGCTTTGTGCTTCTACCGCGAATCCGTCTCGAAGCTCGAACAAGGCGGAAAGACGCCCGCCACGCAGCGGGCCGGACTCCGGATCGGTCGAAATCGCTTTGCCATTGGCTGCGAGTCCGGACAGGTGGCCACCCGACTGCGTCATATGCGGCACGATAAGGTTGGTTGTCGTGAAGTCGAGTTCGGTCGCGTTGCCATCAAGGAGAATGGCGCCGCCAGACGTGAACAAGGCCACAGCGCCTAGATCGCGCGACACCTCGCTGACCGGCACGATTTCGGCAATGTCATCGATCAACAGCTGTCGCTGATCTTGCAATGCGGTCGTGTCATTTCCCGCAACGGTCGCCTCGGCGATCCTGATGTTGAGCGAGCGCACCTGCGAGAGAGCGGTGTTGAGCTGGCCTACCGTCGCGGCGATCTCTCGGTCGGCTTCACTGCGCATGGTTTGAATGCCGTCCGAGACGCTTTCAAAGGTCTGCGCCACTTCGCGTGCGTCAAAGAAAACCTGATCCAATCGATTGGCGAGATCAGGGCGGCTGGCGGCAGAGACGAGGCTGGTTTCGAAATCCGCGATACGGGCGGAGAGCGAGGCGCCGTCAGCCGGAGTACCGACCAAAGCCTCGAGCCGACTGAAATAGTCGGCGAGTCGGGAGTTTCCAGCTTGTTCGGAGCCAGCCAGGCGCCGCTCTGCGATCAAGCCGGGATTGGCATGTCGGATGATGCCCGTGACCCTCACCCCTCCGTGGCTGCCCAGCCCACGGGCCCCCAGTTCAAGCTCGCGCCGTGCATAGCCTTCGGTCATGACATTGGCGAGGTTTGATGCGGTGGTCTGCGCATTTCGCGAGGCCGCGTTCAGCCCGGAGAGGGCATTTGATAAAGCGCCGGAAAGACTCATTTCTGGTCCTTTCTCTGGGTTGGGCCGCGGCCTCAGTTAGTATTACCGTTTGATGTTTGTGGTTTCCTGCAACATCTCATCGACGGTCTGGATGACCTTTGCATTCGAGGAATAGGCTCTTTGAGTCTCGATCATGTTTGTCAATTCGCCCGCCACATCGGTTGTGGATTCCTCGCGTGCGAAGGAAACGATATCGCCGGTTGGACCATCCCCGGCATCCCACAGAAAGTAAGACCCGCTATCTGGGGATGGCATATAGGTCTGCGAATCAAGTGTAACCAGCCCGTTGGGATTCGGCAGATCGACCAGCGGGATTTGGTAGATCGTTCGGGAAATGCCGGTATCGAAGAAGGCATGAACGAAGCCGTTGGCATCGACCTCGACCGACATCATGTTGCCAACAGGATATCCGTCCTTGGAAATCGAAACCGGTGCAAACGTGTCGGAAAGCTGGGTCAGGCCGTCGGCGGCGCCAAGAAGGCCGATATCGATTTCCATCGGTCCGCCGGCGACATTCACGATAAGCGCGCCGGTCGCAGGGTCATAGGCACCGCCGCTGACCGTGGCGACAGAAAGCAAGGTGCCCCCTGACGTCCGGCTGTCATCGAATGTCAAAGTGTATTCGCCAATCACCGTGCCTGGCGAGGCCGTATCGGTGATGCTCATCGTCCATTCGTTCGAAGAGCCGGTCCCCGGCACCGACGGCGTAAAACTGACGGAGATGTTTTCTGAGGTGCCCATATTGTCGAAATACTCGATCGACAATTCCGAACTGGTGCCGGCGGCGCCAGCTTCGGTTTCTGTGGCTGGAAGATTCACGCCGAGATTGATCCGCGTCGTTGGTTCACCTGAAAATTGGTTGACGTTGATCTGGATTGGTTCCAGGCCATCGGAGGTGTCTCTCGGGAAGGTGGGCACGGTGCCATCGGGGAGTGCGGGCCAGCCCATCAGAACCAAACCCGATTCGGTCACGAGATAGCCATCATCATCGGTGCGGAACGATCCGGTGGTTGAGAGATACATCTGCGGCGAACCGTTGTTGTTGTTGACCTCGCTGATCGCAGCAACGGGCAGCATCCCACGTCCACGAACCGCAAGATCGGTGGGGTTCGACGTAGCGACAAGTGCTCCGCGCTGATCGATCAGGCGCTGGGTCGTCGTGCGCACGCCGCCTGCCGAATAGGTGCCACGCGTCGAGGAAATCACCATGGAGTGGAAATCGGCCTCGATCCGCTTGTAGCCAAAGGTGGCCGAGTTCGCGATATTGTCGGAAATTGTCGCCAACCGGGTTGCATTGGCGGACAGACCCGCCACCCCGGCATTAAGCGAAGATGAAATTGTCATGGATACGCCTTTCTGCTGCATCGAACATCAACTGCGATACAGGCATAGCGCGCCCCGCTTAACAGCGCGCTAACGTCTAAAATGCGTCTGACTTTCAAATGTCGCTTCTGAGTAAGACAACCTCCAATCGATTGTTCCGAATGGACATTGGATTGCGGACGGTCGGACTCTTGTCTGCATGTCCAGTGACCCGTTTGATACGCGCCTTGTCCAAACCACCTGTTTCCAGCAACTGGCGCATGGCATGTGCGCGCGCGGTCGAAAGATCCCAGACCGGATTATCAGCGAGGACGATCGGTTCCGCCCGTGTATGGCTGCCAATCGCCAATTCGTTCTCCACCAGCGGTAAAATTCGGGCCAGCATCGTGGCAAGATCCTTGAGCGCTTGCGTCGGGATGTTGGTGCCGGTTTCAAACATCAGGACATCCTCAAGATCGAAGATTTCGATGATCAATCCTTCGTCGGTCACGCGCGTGATGATGTGTTTCAATGGCGACTTCGAGACGCTGCTTTCGCCGCCAATGTTGCGCAGCGCTTCTTCTACGGCCTTGAACGTTGCCGCTTCGGCACTGGTTTCGATTTTGCTTTCCGCGCCTTGCGCGTCAGCCCCCATTTCCGATATCCCATGTTCGCCGCGCGCCTGGAGCGCTTCGGTCGGGCGAAGGTTGGTGGCACCGGTTCCGTTTTGCGGCAAGGCAAGCTCGGAAAACACACTGTCGCCACCAAATGACCCGTCGCCGCCGCCGGATACCCGGTTAATCGGAACGGTCGGACTGAAGTAATCAGCCACACCCTTGCGTTGCTTTTCAGTTGTTGCGTTCAACAGCCACATCAGCAGAAAGAAGGCCATCATGGCCGTCACGAAATCGGCGTAAGCGACTTTCCAGGCACCGCCATGATGCCCGCCGCCAACGACGACTTTCTTTCGTTTGATGATGACTGGCGCCGCATTGCTTTGCGCGCTCATCTCCACCACCTTATTACTCACCCAAGACGAGGCTTAGCAGAGGAAACTTACCCGAATCCTAATGGTCAAATTGTAGCGGATCGCGTATCGTTCAGCTGCGGATCAGCGTATTGCCTGGCGAGATTTTCGGCGACAGTTCTATTTTGTTTCCGGGGATCTCGAAGCCGGCGTTGCGGCTACGCTCCAGAATGATTTCAGCTGCTTTCTGGCCAATTTCGAACCGGCAGGCATCCATTGTGGCCAGTTGTTTGGGCAGACCCTGAAGAAGCTCTACACCGTTAAATCCAGCCAAGCCGATTTGGCCCGGAACGTCGATTCCCTTTTCCAGCAGATAAAGCAGGCCGCCTGCGCCGATCATATCATTCGAATAGTAGATGAAATCGAGATCGGGCGTGCGCGACAGCACGGTTTCGGTCATTTCCCGCCCCTTGGCCAGCGCCGAACCGCCGGAATAGAATTCCTGATCGGCAATCTCGATTCCGGCTTTTGCAAGGGCCTGGGTAAAGCCTTCGAAGCGTTTTCGGGCTCGGTGGTCGAGCGGCATCTTCGTGCCCAGAAACGCGATGTTGCGATACCCTTGCGCCGCGATGGTCTCACCCATCTTGCGCCCTGCGGCACGGTGGGAAATTCCAACCATGGTGTCAACCGGCATGCCGTCAACGTCCATGATCTCGACCACTGGAATTCCACTTGTGCGCAGCATTGCGCGCGACGCGTCGGAATGCTCGAGCCCGGCGATGATAACACCGGATGGGCGCCACGACAGCATTTCGTAGAGTACCCGTTCTTCCTTTTCGGAAAGATAGTCAGTGATGCCGACAACAGGCTGCAGATCGGTGTCCTCCAGAGCGCGGCTGATGCCTGTCATGACCTCGGGGAAAACCATGTTCGACATCGACGGAATGATGACGGCGACGAGGTTGACCCTCTGGCTGGCAAGCGCGCCGGCAATCTTGTTGGGCACATACCCCAAACGCTTGGCGACCCGCAGCACTTTCTCTCGCGTGGTGTCGGAGACGTCTCCCCGATTCCGCAGAACGCGGCTTACGGTCATTTCCGAAACTCCTGACGCTTCGGAGACGTCGCGCAGGGTCAGGGGGCGTTTGTCGTCGATTTTCACGGAGTCTCAACTGGTTGGATGCGATTGGAAGATGCTACATCAAAGCTCGGCAAAGGCGCAAGACGCCGATATCTTCCTGTCAGCCGTCTTGCTCAAAGCCGCTGTCGTGCGGTGGGCCAATTGAGTCCCGTCCCTGGTGCGGCGACTTCCCGTTGGCGGTGCTGCCAGGCGGCGCAACACTGAAGGGCCAGCGCAGCACCGCAAGTCGGCGCACATATCGGGATCAGCTCGGGCCAATCATGAAACAGGTAACATTGCGGGCTTGCAACCGGCGGCAGGCCAGTTCTGCGGTATCGCGGTCGAGCCCCATGAAATTGGCGTCAAACCCGCTGTTGCGCTGAATCACGCGGCGAAGGGTGCCATCGAGCGTTTCCATCTCGTTCAGCGCGGTCTTGAGCAGCACGCGCTCGGCTTGATAGCGACTGCCATAACGCCCGACGTTGATGCCCCAGTGGCGCCCGCCCGAGGTACTCACTCGGGTGACGATTTCGGGTTCCGGCGCGGCATTGGCGGGGGCGGAGGCCATCACCAGATCCTTGGGCCGCGCCTTGGGCGTGACCGCGGGCGACTTTTTCAGCGTGGCGGTGACGGCCTGGGTGCCCTTGGGCGCGGGTTCGGGTGCGGTGGCTGCCTGGGCTTCTACCAGAGCGGTCTGGATATCGTCCTTCAACCCGGCGACCAGAACCGGAGCGGGCGTGGCGGGTTCCAGGCCCGGGCGCAGTTTGGGGCGCAGGCTTTTCTTCACCGCGGTAATCAGGCGGATGGTCTTGCCAGCGGTGCCGGGGATATGTTTTTCGGGTTCTTGCGCGGCATAGACCGGCGCTGCAGGCTCTCGCACCGGCGCGTTGGAAGGCGAGCGGCGGAAGCCCAGATCAAGCAATTCGGCCACCTTGGCGTTGCGCGAAGCCGAGGAGCGACCGCCAAACACGGTCGCGATCACTCGTTCCTGGCCGCGCTCGGCCGAGGCTACAAGGTTGAATCCGGCGGCGCGGGTGTAGCCTGTCTTGATGCCGTCGGCGCCTTTATAGGCGGCCAGCAGGCGGCGATTGGTGTTTGAGACTTCGCGGATACCCGCATCGGTCGAGTGACGCGAGAACAGGTTGTAATACTGCGGGTAGTCATAGAGCAGGTGGCGACCAAGCGTGGTCATGTCGCGTGCTGTGGAGAGATGCCCGCTCTCGGTCAGGCCATGCATGTTCTTGAAGGTGGTACGGGTCATGCCCAGCGCCTTGGCGGTGCGGTTCATCCGGCGGGCGAATTTCGCTTCAGAGCCTTCGATCGCCTCGCCTATCGCAGTGGCGCAGTCATTGGCCGATTTCACCGCCGCGGCGCGGATGCAATAGCGCAGGGCGATTTTCTGTCCAGCTTTGAGCCCCAGCTTGGAGGGTGGTTCAGAAGCGGCATTTCGAGACACTGTAATCTGGGTGTCGAGGCTGATTTCACCGCGCTTGATCGCCTCGAAGGCGATGTAGAGAGTCATCATCTTGGTCAGCGAGGCCGGATGCAGGCGGGTATCGGCATTGCGGGCATGCAGCACCTCGCCGGTGCGCGCGTCCATGACCAGCGCCGCATAGGGCGCGGCCTTGGCCGAAAGAGGTACGACGACCAGCATCCAGAAAGCTGCAATTATGAAAATCCCGTTGCGAACGGGGTGCCTGCCACGCATGCGCATGGGTTTCTACCTTCTACTGCCTCAATCGCCGTCGGTTTTCCGACTGGCTTTTTTCTGCTTGCCCAAGGCTAGCACGACATGGCCCACAGGAAAAGATGTGATTTCAAGGAGATAGGCGGAAGGCATTCAAAGATGTTGCGGGCCGAGCGCAGATAGACCCTAGATAGGCGATTGTGGCAGCAATATGGCAAGGATTTTCCGCTGAAAGATCGCGGTGCGAGATCTCAAGCGCCGAGATTTTCAGGCTGCGCAAATCAGGGCGTTTCGCCCTGTTCCCAAGACAGGGATAAGGCGAAACGCAGGGCGCCATTTCTCTACTGCGGGTGGTTAGCGCAAAACCCGTGATCCAGGTTTCGCGCAATCCGTTTCAGATCAGTTTGACGATCTGCTTGCCGACGTTCTTGCCCTCGAGCAGCCCCATGAAAGCGCGCGGCGCGTTTTCAATTCCCTCGGCGATGTCCTCCAGATAGGCAATCTTTCCACTCGCCAGCATCGGCACGACCTCGGCCAGGAAGGCCGGATAGCGATCAAAATGGTTCGAGATGATAAACCCGGTGGCGGTCAGGTGCTTGACCAGAAGCGCGCTCCAGAAAAGAGGGAACGTGTCGGGGCCTTCGGGCAGGCCAGTGGCGTTGTAGCCCGAGATCATGCCGCAGACCGGAATCCGCCCGAAGCGGTTCATCAGCGGCAGTACCGCCTGGAACACCTTGCCGCCGACATTCTCGAAATAGATGTCGATACCATCGGGGCACTCCGCCGCAATCGCTTTGCGCAGCGAAGAGGCGTCCTTGTGAGCGCGGTGATCGATCGCGGCATCAAAGCCGAACTTCTCGGTTGCAAGCTTGCACTTGTCGGCACCGCCGGCGATGGCGACTGCGCGCAGGCCGCGCGCCTTGGCGATCTGGCCGACCATCTGGCCGACCGGGCCGGTGGCGGCCGCCACCACGAGGGTTTCGCCGGCTTTCGGTTTGCCAATCTCGGTCAGGCCGTACCAGCCTGTGAAGCCGGGCATGCCGAGCACGCCGAGCGATGTTGTGATCGGCACGGAGGTGTCGAGCTTGCGCAGCAAGCCGCCGGGTTGCACGCCGTGGGTGGTCCAGCCGAACATGCCGAAGACCATGTCGCCGGGTGAGAACTGCGGGTGGTTCGAGGCCAGAACTTCGCCCGCGCCGCCGCCTTCCATGATGCCGCCCAGCGGTACCGGATCGGCATAGGATTTGGCGTCGTTCATGCGCCCACGCATGTAAGGATCGAGCGACATGTAGTGTACCCGTACCAGCACTTCGTCGTCACCCGGTGTGGGAACTGGGCGGGTTTCGAGTTTGAAATCCTCGTCTTTGGGCGCGCCCACCGGGCGTTGTGCGAGGGTGATGCATTGCATTTGATCGGTCATGGTTTTCCCTTTCCGGAACGGTATTTGAAGGTGGCTGTGGCGGTGGCGACAAGAGTGCCGCTTTCGTCTTTCACCTCGCCTTCGGCGAAGGCGACGGATTTTCCGCCACCGGTTTTGCGCCCTTCGGCGATGAGAGTCTGGCCGCGCGCAACCGACAGAAACTGGACGTTGAGCGAGAGCGTCATCACCAGCTGCTTGTTGTCGGGATCGCCGGTATAGCAGACGGCAAAGCCCAAAGCGGTATCGAGCAGCGTCGCCATCACCCCGCCATGCGGGATGCCGTAGCGATTGCCAAGATGATCGAGCATCGGCTGGCTGAGGCGGCAATAGCCTTGCTCCCAGTCGTCGATGGTGAAGCCCATCAGAGCCTGAAATGGGTAGGGCGGTTCGCGTAGGGAGTCGTCCATGTGCGCGGGTCGGAGCCTTTGTTGGGGTGCCGGGGTAAACCCCGGCCCACGTGAAATCTGAAGCTCCGGATCGGGGTCCGGGGCGGCGTTGGATCGGGTCAGACGGTCTTCGCGGCGTCGAGTCCGGCGCGGGCGAAGACAGGGACGAACCCGCCCAGCTTCCTGGCGCGTTCGGGATTGGAGGCGTTGCCATCGAGCGCGCGTTTCAAGACGCCCTGGAGGATGCCGCCCATGCGGAAGAAGTTGAACGCGAGATAGAAGCCGAACCTGTCAATCCCCGGAAGGCCGCGGCGGGCGCAATAGGCGGCGATGAATTCCGCGTCGGAAATCAACCCTTCGGCAGCGCGATCAATGCCTTGCAGCCCGCGCCCCTCATTGCCCGGCGGCATCGCCCATTGCATGATCACCGCGCCGACATCGGCGAAGGGATGACCGATGGTCGAAAGCTCCCAATCGAGCACTGCGAGCACGCGCGGCTCGCTCGGGTGCCAGAGCATGTTGTCGATGCGATAATCGCCATGCACCAGCGTGCGCTGGCCGTCATCAGGCGGAATGTTGGCCTGAAGCCATTCAGAAAGCGCCTCCATCTCGGGAATGTCATCGGTCTTGGAAGCTTCATATTGCTTCGACCAGCGCCCGACCTGACGCTCGAAGTAATTGCCTGGAGGGCCATAGTCGGACAACCCGACCGCGTCGATATCGACCGAATGGATCGCGGCCAGCACGCGGCTCATCTCATCGAAGACGGGGCGGCGGGCCTCGACCGGCAATTCGGGCAGGCGGGGATCGTCGAAACGGCGGCCGGTCACATTTTCCATGAGGTAGAAAGCCGAGCCGATCACGTCATCGTCTTCGCAGAGAAGATGCATTTTCGCCACCGGCACATCGGTGTCGTAGAGCGCCTTTTGCACCCGGTATTCGCGATCGACCGCATGGGCGGATTTGAGCAACACGCCGGGCGGCTTGCGGCGCAGTACGTAGGAGCCCGAGGGTGTGGTGAGCCGGAAGGTCGGGTTGGACTGGCCGACCGAGAACTTGTGCAGCTCGATGGGGCCCTTGAAGCCGGGTAGATGCTCGGTGAGGTAATTTTCCACCGCGTCGATATCGAGTTGGGCGGCCATGTTCGCGCTCATCTGCGCCTCCCTAGCTATAGGTCATTAGCCGCGCAGAATTTGCGGCGTTGATGTGGGGCGTTTCGTTGAATCCGTGAAGGTAGCAAGCCTTGGCAGAGTAGACGAAACGGGTGACAGAGCAATTCTTCATCTGCAGTTGCAGCTTGACCTGCTGGCCAGGGCCGCAATCGAGCGTGTCGGCGATGATCCGGCCCATGGCGCCGCCCGAAGACACCGCGAGTACCTGATCGTGTTCGGGCTGCGATGCGGCGCGTATTGCGTCGCGGGTGCGCTGAGTGAACGCGGCCCATGTTTCGGGCGGATCGGCAATCTCGTCGCGCTCCCATTCCAGCACGGTGTCGCGCAGGGTGCGGAAATGGCTCTTGCGTTCGGTGTGCATGTTTTCAGGGGCCGGTTTCCCGGCGTAGCGCGCATCGAGCAGCGCGGTGAAATCGAATTCATCGAAGCCGGGATGGATCTGCGGCGTGGCCTTGGCCTTCATGCCGCGCAGAATGCCGTCGAGTGTTTCGCGGTGACGGGTGAGGGTGCCGATCCAGAATGACGAGGGCGCGACGCCCTGAGCCTTGAGCGCGCGGCCGAGTTCCTGGGATTGCTCATGGCCAAGCTCGGACAGTTTGTCGTAATTCGCCGCCCCGAACGAGGCCTGGGCGTGGCGGATAAGAAAAAGCTCAGGCACCGCAGAGCGCCTCGCGGGCGGCGGTGTATTCGGCGGCGAGACGGTCGACCAGCCGGGCGGCAGGCAGGATTTGCTTGACCGCGCCGATGCCCTGGCCCGAGCCCCAGATTTCCTTCCAGCTTTTCGGCTTTTCACGGTCGGCGCCGAAATTCATCGTGCTGGGATCGGAAGATTCCAGGTTGTCGGGGTCCATGCCGGCTCGGGCGATGGAGGGTTTGAGATAATTGCCATGCACGCCGGTGAAGAGATTGGAATAGACGATGTCATCGGCGCCGGAAGCGACGATCATGTCCTTGTAGTCGGGCACGGCGTTGGCTTCCTCGGTGGCGATGAAGGGCGAGCCGATATAGGCCAGATCGGCGCCCATGGCTTGCGCGGCCAGGATCGAGGGGCCATTGGCGATGGCGCCGGAGAGCGCGACGGGGCCGTCGAACCATTCGCGGATCTCGGAGATCAGCGCCAGCGGGGAGAGCGCCCCGGCATGGCCTCCGGCGCCGGCAGCGACGGCGATGAGTCCATCGGCACCCTTCTCGATGGCCTTCTTTGCAAAGCGGTTGTTGATGATGTCATGCAGGGTGATGCCGCCGCAAGAATGCGCCGCGTCGTTGACCTCGACCCGTGCGCCCAGAGAAGTAATCCAGATCGGGACATTCCAGCGCGCGCAGATTTCAAGGTCGCGATCCAGCCGGGCGTTGGAGCGATGCACGATCTGGTTGACCGCGAAGGGCGCGGCGGGATGATCGGGGTTTGCCTGATTGTGCTTGTCCAGCTCCTCGGTGATGCGCTTGAGCCAGGCGTCGAGCTGGATCGGTTCGCCATCCTTCTCGCGAGCGTTGAGGGCGGGAAAGGAACCGACGATACCGGCCTTGCATTGCGCGATCACCAGATCGGGATTGGAGATGATGAAAAGCGGCGCGCCGATGACGGGGATGCGGAGGCTTTGCAGTTGGGTGGGGAGGGTCATATCGCGATGCCTTGAAACGGGTGAAGGTGCGTGCAAGCACACACCCTACGGGTTGATGTAGGGTGCGTGATTTCACGCACCCATCTTTGGTCAGAGAACCTCAAACAGCCCCGCCGCGCCCATGCCGCCGCCGACGCACATGGTGCAGACGACGTATTTGGCACCGCGCCGCTTGCCCTCGATCAGGGCGTGGCCGACCATGCGCGCGCCCGACATGCCATAGGGATGGCCGATTGAGATGGCGCCGCCGTTGACGTTGAGGATTTCCTCGGGAATGCCCAGCACACGGGCCGAGTGCAGCACCTGGCAGGCGAAGGCCTCGTTGAGCTCCCAGAGGCCGATATCGTCCATCTTGAGGCCATGTGCCGTGAGCAATTTCGGCACCGCATAGATCGGGCCGATGCCCATTTCATCGGGTTCGAGCCCGGCGGCCATGACACCGACATAGCGGCCCAGCGGGGCAAGCCCGCGCTTTTCGGCTTCCTTGGCTTCCATCAGCACCGAGGCGGAGGCGCCATCGGAAAGCTGGGAGGCATTACCCGCGGTGATGAACTTGCCTTCCTTGACCACCTGTCCGCCCTTGAACACCGGCTGGAGCTTTTCAAGATCTTCCAGCCTGGTGCCGGGGCGGTTGCCCTCGTCTTTCTCGATGGTGATGTTCTTGAAGGAGATTTCCTTGGTCTCCTTGTCCATCACGCCCATGCTGGTGGTGATCGGCACGATTTCGTCGTCGAACTTGCCATCGGCCTGCCCGGCGGCGGTACGCTGCTGGCTTTGCAGGGCGTAGGCGTCCTGATCCTCGCGGCTGACCTTGTAGCGGTCGGCCACGATCTCGGCGGTCTCCAGCATCGACATGTAGAGCGACGGCTTGTTCTTCTGGATCCATTTGTCGGCCAGGTGATCGGTGCGCATCTTCTCGTTCTGCACCAGGGAGATGCTTTCGACGCCGCCGCCGATGGCGATCTCCATGCCGTCATGCACGACCTGTTTGGCGGCCGTGGCGATGGCCATCATGCCGGAGGCACATTGCCGGTCGAGCGACATGCCCGCAACCGTCACCGGGAGCCCGGCGCGGATCACCGCCTGCCGACCGATATTGCCCCCCGAGGAGCCTTGCTGAAGCGCGGCGCCGACGATGCAATCGGAGATTTCGGAGCCATCGAGCCCGGCGCGGGAGACCGCGTTGGAGACAGCATGGCCGATCAGGGTCTGAGCGGAGGTGGCGTTGAACGCGCCGCGATAGGCCTTGCCGATCGGGGTGCGGGCGGTGGAGACGATGAGTGCTTCACGCATTAGGGTCAGTCCTTTTTGTCGAGAGAAATGCCGCGCAGCTTGGCGGCCATCTGGATGTATTTGTTGGTCTGGTCGAAGGCGCCGGGCATTTCCGTCTGACCCTTCGGGTCGCGGATCCTGCCCATGTTGGCGATCACCGCCTCCGGGGTCAGCTCGTCATCGCCGAGGGCGATACCGACGGTTTCGTAGATCTTGGTTTCGGCGAAACAGCCGCCGCCCGCGCCGAGGATCATCTTGCTGGGCGCGTCCTCGGCAACAAGCGCCAGAAGGCCCGGTGTGATGGTTTCGGGCTTGAGCAGGGGCAGAACGTCCGCCGGGAGCAATTCCTCTGTCATTCGGGTCGCGGCTGTGGGGGCGAGCATGTTGATGCGCACGTTCTTGCGGATGCCCTCCTGATAGAGCACGTTCATCAGCCCGAGCATGGCCGCCTTGGCCGCGCCGTAGTTGGCCTGGCCGAAATTGCCGTATATGCCCGAGGCCGAGGTGGTCAGCACGATGCGGCCGTATTCGCGCTCGAGCATGTGGCGCCAAAGCGCGTGGGTGCAATTGACCGAGCCCATCAGGTGCACATCGACGACCTTCTGAAAATCGTCGAGGCTCATCTTGGCGAAGGTCTTGTCGCGCAGGATGCCGGCGTTGTTGACCAGGATATCGACATGGCCGAATTCGGCGATGGCCTGATCGACCATGGCCTGAACCTGATCGGCATCGGCGACATTGGCGCCATTGGCGATGGCATGGCCGCCGGCGTCGCGGATTTCCTGAACCACGGATTTGGCGGCGTCCGAGGAGCCGGTGCCGTCCGTGGCGGCGCCGAGATCGTTGACGACAAGCTTGGCGCCACGAGCGGCGAGGCCGAGGGCGTGGCTGCGGCCCAGCCCGACGCCTGCTCCGGTAACGATGGCAACGCGGCCGTCAAAACGCACTTCACTCATGTCGTCTCTCCGAAATAGCGGCGGCCGATCCACTCGGCGATCAGCGCCGGTTTGTCCTGTCCTTCGATTTCCACGCTCACATCCATGATCGTGGTGATTTCGCCCGGGCGGCTGTCATCCACGCTCTTGACCGTGAAATGCGCGCGGATGCGGGCACCGGCGGGCACGGGCGACAGGAAGCGGACCTTGTTGAAGCCATAGTTGACGCCCATCACCAGGCCTTCGATCGCGGGCATTTCATAGACCATGGCCGAGAGCATCGAAAGGGTGAGGAAACCATGTGCGATGGTGGTGCCGAATGCGGTCTCGGCGGCACCAACGGGATCGACATGGATGTATTGCCAATCCTCGGTGACATCGGCGAAGGCGTCGATGCGTTTTTGATCAATGGTGAACCAGCCGGAGGTGCCAAGCGGCTTGCCGACCAGGGCTTTCAATTCGCTGAGCGTGAGGGTTTTGGCCATGTCAGAGATCCTCGTTGAAGAGATTGCCGGGGGCGTTGGACTGCATCCCGCCCGAGAGCGGCAGGATCGCGCCGGAAACATAGGCGCCGCCGCGCCCGCAGAGGTATTGCAGGGCTCCCGCGATATCTTCGGGCGAGCCGACACGGCCCAGCGGCACACTTTCCGCCGCTTGGTCCTGGCCCTTTTCCGTAGCAAGGGCGAAGGCTGTCATTTTCGACACGAACGGGCCGGGCGCGATGGCATTGACGGTGATGCCTTGCGGCGCGAGATCGTTGGACAGAACGCGCGTCATGTGATGCACGGCGCCCTTCGATGTGGCGTAGGAATAGGTGGCCGTGCCCTTGGGGATGTCGCCCATGACCGAGCCGACATTGACGACGCGGGCGGGATCCTGCGGCGTGGCGGCGGCCTTGAGCAGCGGCAGGAGCGCCTGGGTGAGGTGGAACATGCCGGTGACGTTGAGCGCGAGCAGCTTGCTCCAGGCATCATAGGGGTGTTCGCCCATCGGCGCGCCCCAGGTACGACCGGCGTTGTTCATCAGAATATTGAGCTTGTCGGTGCGGGATTTGACCTCGGCCACGAGCGCGTCGATGCCGGCTTCGGTCGCGACATCGCCGCCGAAGCCTTCGACTTTGCCGGGCAGGCCGAGCGCGTTGACTTCCCTGGCCACAGCCTCGCAGGCGTCGGCCTTGCGGCTGGCGATCAACACGCGCGCACCGGCGGCGGCGAGGCCTTCGGTTGCCATGCGGCCGATGCCTGTGGCGCCGCCGGTGACAAGGGCGGTCTTGCCACTGAGATCAAACAGGGCGGAAGGGGTCATGCTGCTCATTTGGGTCTCCAGTCATTTGCGGTTCCACTGCTGCGGATCGAGGTCCGACGCTGCGGCGTTCGGTGTGGCGAGGGGCTCAACATTTTACACAGATCGGTCTCAAAGACCACGTGCGGCGGCGACGATAGCGGCGTGGTAGCCATAATCCCCGAGCCATTCTGCACCAACGCGGGCGCGTTTCATGAAAAACCCTGCGTCATACTCATCGGTCATGCCGATGCCGCCATGCATCTGCACGCCTTCCATAACTGCGAGCTTGGCGGTCCGGGTGGCGCGGGCCTTGGCGAGACTGACGAGCGTTTGCACATTTTTGGCGTCGCTGTCGGCGTCGAGCGCGCGGCCCGCGGCGGCGATGGCCGAGGCCGTCACCTCGATCTCGGCAAAGAGATGCGCGGCGCGGTGTTGCAGCGCCTGGAAGCTGCCGATGGTGCGGTCGAACTGCTTGCGCTCCTTGAGATAGCCAATGGTCATCGCCGAGATCCCCGCCGAGAGGCCAGTGAGTTCGGCGGCCAGCGCGGCCTGCCCGGCGCGCAGGCCGGGGACAAGGGCGGCGAGGCCGTTGTCGACATCGCCGACCACATCATCGCCGGTGGCCTGGACATCCTCGAAATCGATGCGGGCGAAATCGCGCGAGTCGATGCTTTGGATCGGCTCGGCATCGAGACCGGCGCGGGCGGTGTCGATATCGAAAAGCGTGAGGCCGAGGGGATCGCCAGGCTTTCCTGAAGTGCGGGCCAGCACGAGGAGGCGCGAGGCGGTGGTGCCGTCGGCGACGAAGGCCTTGCGGCCATAAAGGCGGAAGGCATTGCCCTCGGATTTGGCTTGCAGCGCCGTGGCCGCGGGATTGTGCTTGGCGCCTTCATCAATGGCGAGCGCGTAGGTGGCTTCGCCGGACGCGATGGTCGAAAGCCGATCCGACGCCGAGGCGCGCAGGGCATTTGCGGCGATCACGGCGCTGGACAGGAACGGCGAGGCGGCCAGAGTGCGGCCCATTTCCTCGGCTAGGATACCGGCGGCGCGGTGGCCCATATCGGCGCCACCCTGGGCTTCGGGGATCATCACCCCGGCCCAACCCATCTGGGCCATTTCGGCCCAGAGCGCGGGCTGGTAATCGCGCCCGTCGTCGCGGTTCTTGCGCAGCACGGAGAGCGGCGCGAATTCATCGAGGAACCCGCGCGCGGCGTCGCGCAGCAGAGTTTCGTCTTCGTTGTCGGAAAGCTTGTCCATCTGCATCTCTCCTTATTTCGCGGGCAGTTCAAGGACGCGTTTAGCAATGATGTCGAGCATCACCTCGGAGGTCCCGCCCTCGATCGAATTGGCCTTGGAACGCAGCCAGTCGGCGGCAGCGCCGGCCTCCCAATCGAGCGCGTTGGAGCCCTGCGCCGACATCAGGATCTCCTGACGCCGCTTGTTCAGCTCGGTGCCGTAGTATTTCAGCATTGCGCTGGCGTGGCCGACGCCCTGGCCGCCTTCGGCCATGTCCTTGTAGCGCTCCATGGTGAGCGCAAAGGCCATGGTATCGACCTCAAGTTCCATCGCTTCTGCCCGCAGCACCGGATCGTCCAGCGTGCCGGGATCGAGCGTTCCCATCATCTGTGCCAATGTGTCGCCCGAGGTAAGCCCGCCGCCGCCGCCGCCGATCATCTCGCGCTCATGAGTGAGCAGGTATTTGGCCACATCCCAGCCGCGATTCTGCTGCCCGACGATGGCGCCGTCTTTCGGCACCTTGACGTTGTCGAAGAAGGTTTCGCAAAACGGCGAAGCACCGGAGATCAGGCGGATCGGTTTGGTCGTCACGCCGGGGGTGTTCATGTCGATCAGCATAAAGGAAATGCCGAGATGTTTGGGCGCGTCGCGGTCGGTGCGCACGAGGGCGAAGATCTTGTCGGCCTTGTCGGCATAGGAGGTCCAGATCTTCTGGCCATTGACCAGCCAGTGATCGCCCTTGTCCTCGGCCTTGGTCTGAACGCTGGCGAGGTCGGAGCCCGCGCCCGGTTCGGAATAGCCCTGGCACCAGCGGATCTTCCCGGCAGTGATGTCGGGCAGGTGCTCGGCCTTCTGCTCGGGGGTGCCGAATTTCAGCAGGGCAGGCCCGAGCATCCAGATGCCGAAGCTTTGCAAGGGCGAAGGCGCGCCGGCCTTGTCCATTTCTTCGCGCAGGATTTTCTCTTCGGAGCGCGAGAGGCCGCCGCCGCCATATTCAGTTGGCCAGTGCGGGCAGGTGAGGCCACGGGCGGCGCAGCGTTCCAGCCATTGACGCTGGGCCTCGGAGGCAAAGACCCAGTTGCGCCCGCCCCAGCAGATGGTGTCCTCGGTCGTCGGCACGCCGCGCAGAGCATCGGGCAGGTTGGCGGCGATCCAATCGGCGATCTCGGAACGGAAGTTTTCCAGCGGGTCTGACATGGCGGCTCCTCCCAGGCGCTACTGTTCGGTTTAGGGCACACTGGAATCGGGGTCTGGCGCAAGGGGGGGCGCAGTTTGACGGGGCGTCACGAAGATGTGCCGTGGCGTCGGAAGGGGCGAAATCCGACGCGGATTTCGTTCAATTTTCCGACGCGGAAAATCGGCTGCGTGTTTTGCGGCTGGGATACCATAAATCCGTGTCGGATTTCACGACGTTTTCTGCGTCAGAAAACGCCTTCCCGAGTCAGCGTTGATCCGGCAGCTTGTAGTCGCCAAGGGTCTTGCGCAGCGTCAGCTTGGAGACCTTGCCGGTGGCTGTCATCGGCAGTTCCTCGACCCAGATCAGATCGTCCGGCAGCTGCCACTTTGCGAAATGCGCCTCCATATGGGCATGCATCTCGGCCAGTGAGGGGCGCTCATCGCCCGCCGGAACCGCCATCAGCACGGGCCGTTCATCCCATTTCGGATGCGGCACGGCGATCACCGCGCAATTGGCGATGGCGGGATGCGACATGGCGGCGTTTTCCAGATCGATCGAGGAAATCCATTCGCCCCCGGATTTCACCAGATCCTTGGCGCGGTCCTGGATCGACAGGAAGCCATCGGGCGTGATCACCGCTACATCGCCGGTGCCAAACCAGCCCTCGGCGTCGATGGCCGCCCTGGAGGCATCTTCGTTCTTGAAATAGCCCGAAACCACCGCGATGCCACGCACGAAAAGCTCGCCCGCTGATTTGCCGTCATGCGGCAAGGGGTTACCCGCATCATCGACGATCTTCAACTCGACGCCGAACACGCGGCGGCCTTGCAGCGCCTTGTAGTTGATCATCTCGTCAAACGGTTTGTCCTGCACCCATCTGGGCATGGTGCCATGGGTGCCGATCGGCGATGTTTCGGTCATGCCCCAGGCATGGACCACATCAACGCCCTGTTTCTCGAAGCCTTCGATCATCGAGCGCGGCGCGGCGGAACCGCCAACGACCATGTGATTGAACGCCTCAGGCTTTCGCCCCTTGGCCTTGATTTCGGCCTTCAGGCCGAGCCAAACGGTGGGTACGCCCCAGGCCGAGCAGACCTTTTCCTCGTCCATCAGCTTGAACAGCGACGGTCCGTCGAGCGCGCCCCCCGGCATGATCAGCGAATGGCCCATCAAGGGGCCGAAATAGGGCAGGCTCCAGGCGTTGACATGAAAAAGCGGCACGACCGGCAGGATCTTGGATTCCGGCGGGATCGACGGACCCAGGGTCATCGCGACATAGAGCGCGTGCAGGATGGTAGACCGGTTGGAATAGAGCGCACCCTTGGGATGGCCCGTGGTACCGGAAGTATAGCACAGGCCGGCGGCTGTGTTCTCATCGAATACTGGCCAGTCGATGCTATCGGGCTGCTCGGCCAGAAGCTCTTCGTAGCAGAGCGCGCCGAGCTTGTTTTCCGGCATGTGGGCGCGGTCGGTGTTGATGACATAGATGAGATCGTCGGGCAGATGCTCCTTCACCGCCTCGAGGATCGGCACGAAGGTGGTGTCGACGAAGATCGCCCTGTCCTCGGCGTGGTTGACGATATAGATCATCTGTTCTGTCGAGAGCCGCGGGTTGATCGTGTGACAGACCGCACCGATGCCCGAAATGCCATAATAGAGCTCGAAATGGCGGTAGCCGTTCCATGCCAAGGTGGCGACCCGATCGCCGATATTGATGCCGCGCGCCCTGAGGGCATGGGCCAACCGGGCGACGCGCTTGCCGGTCTCGGCGTAGGTCTGGCGATGGATGTCGCCTTCGGTGCGCACCGAGACAAGCTCGCTTTTCGGGTGCATTTCGGCGGCGTAGGTGATGATATCGCTGATCAGCAGCGGGCGGTGCATCATCTGGCCCAGCATGGTGGTTCTCTCCCCTTGTCGGTCTGTCTTTGAAGGCCGAGCCTATGCCGAAGCGCGCGGCGATGGGAAGAAGAATTGGCTTCGCCTCGCGGCAAGTGACGTTCCGGCACAAGCGTAGCGCAGGCCTTGCCGGGGTGTCGGGCGCAGGAATAGGTTGAAGCTCACGCCGACAGGGAGAGAGACATGAAAGCCATCATCTGCAAGGAATTCGGGCCGCTGGACGATCTGGTGCTGGAGGAGATCGCCGATCCCGAGCCAGGCAAGGGGCAGATCCTGATCCGGACCGAAGCGGCGGGGGTGAACTATCCCGACGGGCTGGTGGTGCAGGGGCTCTACCAGATGAAACCGCCGCTTCCGTTCGTGCCGGGCAACGAGGTGGCCGGTGTGGTCGAGGCTGTGGGCGAGGGTGTTTCTAGATTCGCCGTGGGCGACCGGGTGGCGGCGCGAACGATGCAGGGCGGCTATGCCGAGAAGGTGGCGGTGCATGAAAACCAGGCCTTCGCCATGCCCGACGCTATGGACGGCGCCGATGCCTGTGCGCTGATGGTGGCGTACGGGACGTCGCATCACGCCTTGAAGCAGCGCGCCGATTTGCAGCCCGGCGAAACGATGGTGGTGTTCGGAGCGGCCGGGGCCACCGGAATTGCGGCTGTGCAGATCGGCAAGATCATGGGTGCCAGGGTGATCGCCGTGGCTTCGTCGGAAGAAAAGCGCAAGCTGGCGCTGGAGGGCGGCGCGGATGAGGCAATCGGCTATGACAACCTGCGCGAGGATGTGAAGAAGCTGACCGGCGGCAAGGGCGCCGACGTGGTCTATGACGTGGTCGGCGGGGAGGCGTTCGATGCCGCCACACGCTTCATGGCGCGAAACGGGCGGCTGCTGGTGATCGGCTTTGCCGGCGGGGAGATCCCGAAATTCCCGGTCAATCTGGCGCTGGTCAAGGAATACGCTGTCGTCGGCGTGTTCTGGGGTAATTTCACCATGCACCAGCCGCGGGATTATGCCGCAAACATGAAAGAGCTGTTTGCCTGGTATGCGCAGGGCAAGGTGAGGCCGCTGATCGAAGGCCGCTATCCGCTGTCGGATGCGCCGAAAGTCCTGAAGCGCATTCTGGCGCGCGGCGCGACTGGCAAGATCGTGTTGGCGCCCTGAACTGAGGCCCGCCGCCTTGCGCCATGCAGGAGGCTTGCGCCAGGTTTTAGGGGTTGCGCAGGTGTTGAGCGGGGAATGAAGTTTCTGCCAAGAAAAAATGGCAGTTGAATGGCTCTGTCTCTTTGCCATTTCTCGAATCCCGGCTTCGCCGTCTGTGCAACACCCGTAGCGGGAAACTGATTGGTCTTTTGCGGAGCCGAGCATAGCGTGGTCCCCCGGGGCGAGGCGCAAGGCGGCGCAACTTCAAAGTCTCAAAGCTGCGGTAAAGCGCCATTATTGCGCCGCGATACGATTGGCAATGGCTGCAGCGTCGGCGACAGGGCCGGGTTGGCGTGGAGGATCGAATACGATTGCCGCCGGATTGGCACAATCGCGGGCCGCCACTTAGAGGGGCCGCGCCAGCCGGAAATGTGATGCACAAACGCGCCACCAGCCGGAGTGCGAAATACCGGCCGGACGAGATCACGCCCGGAGTCGCGAAGGCCAAGTCGGCATTGAGCGCTGCGCACCCCCTATGTCGTCAGTCGGGCATCGCCTGAGGGAACGCGACCGAGCAGGGCACAGCCGAGGGTTTGCTCCAGCTTTCACAGCTGGGTATGCACCGCAGGAGGGCCGAGCGAGCGCGACTCTGTTGAGGCGGTCATTGAGTCGTGATCGGCCATGGCGCACGGTTTTTTTTTCATGTTGTTCGTCTCGAGCCGCTGCATTAGGTTTTCTGGGTTGACGCTTTCAATTTGGAGGTTCCGAAAACCTTCCCGGCCTGAAATGTCGAACGTGACTGGGCACACCGGCCAGATTCAAACCGGAACCGGAGAACACATGACCACCAAGCAGAACATCATCGACACGCAGCATTTTCCAGACGCGCTGGCGCCCGTGATAGAGGCGCTCTGCGAGGTGTCGCGCGACGTGGCTGCGATCATCGCCGCGGGGCCTTTGGCCGGTGCGCTGGGTGAAGGTGTGGGCGAGAACACCGACGGCGACCAGCAAAAGGCGCTCGACGTGATGGCCGACGAGATGTTCGAGGCAAGGCTGCGCGACACGGATGTGCGCTGGTATGCCAGCGAGGAGCAGAAGGGCGTTCTGGAGCTGAATCCGAAGGGCAAATACGCGCTGGCGATTGATCCGCTGGATGGATCCTCGAACATCGACGTGAACGTCTCGATCGGCACCATTTTTTCGGTCTTCGAGGCGGTAGTGGATCGCGAGAACAGCTTTCTGCGCACCGCGCGCGAGCAAGTGGCGGGTGGCTATGTCGTCTATGGTCCGGCGACCGCGCTGGTCGTCACCTTCGGCGATGGCACGCTGATGTTCACGATGGACCCTGACACGGGCGTATTTGTTCTGACCAACCGGCGTATGCAAGTCTCCGCGACATCGAAGGAATTTGCCATCAACGCCTCGAATTATCGTCACTGGCGCAAACCTGTTCGCGCCTATATCGACGATTGTCTGGCTGGCGAAACCGGCCCGCGCGACCGAAATTACAACATGCGCTGGGTGGGAAGCCTCGTGGCGGAAGCGCATCGCATCTTGATCCGGGGCGGCGTGTTTCTCTATCCCGCCGATGCACGGCCCGGCTATGAAAACGGGCGGCTCAGAATGGTCTATGAATGCGCGCCGATTGCCTTTCTGATCGAGCAGGCAGGCGGCAAGGCCACCGACGGCTGCGATGCGGTGATGGATCAACAGGCCAAGAGCCTGCATGCGCGGACGCCGCTGGTGTTTGGATCGGCTGAAGAGGTCGATCGGGTGGCGGCATATCACGACCTGCCGGACTAGGAGATATCGGCGCTTTCAGGGCAATCCGTGTTGTTCCGGGGCTCGCTGTAGGCTGCGGATGATGAGCAGGCAACGCTACGCCATCGCGGTGAGGGGCGTAGCCGGTGTGCGCTCCAACGCAACGAGGGCAGGCAATGTCAGGTCTTTTGCTGGGGACGAGATGGCTGTGCAGTTTTCCATGACGCCCACGAGTTGCAAAAAGCTGGAAGCTGTGCCGCGCATCTTTGGCGGGAGCGGCGAGTATGAAATCCGGCAGGATGTGCATGTTGACGAAGAGGCCGAGCGCAATATTGTGATGCCGCGGGTATTTCCGGCAAAAGCGTGTTCGCAAAAGGCGCGGTGAGGTCCATTGCGCAATGGTTCCTGGCAGCGAATGCAGGCGACCGCCCGGAGAACGGCAGGGCGGCAAGAAATGGTGCGCTCTTGTCGCTTGACTGTGGCGGAAAAAGCGTTTGCGGGTTAATTCATGCGGGAGGGGTGGCAGGGCGCATCTGCGCGCACGCCCGGACTTACCGCGCTGAGGCGCACCGATACCGTTGCTGAACAAGGAAAGACGATGGCTCTGATTACGCTTCGACAACTTCTCGATCATGCCGCCGAAAACGATTACGGCGTGCCAGCTTTCAACATCAACAACATGGAGCAGGGCCTGGCGATCATGCGTGCGGCAGAAAAGACCAACGCGCCGGTGATCATGCAGGCCAGTCGGGGCGCGCGCGGCTATGCCGGGGACATCATGCTCAAGCACATGATCCAGGCGTTGAGCGAGATGTGGCCAAACATCCCGCTGTGCATGCATCAGGACCACGGCAACAACGAGGCCACTTGCCTGAGCGCGATCAAGCATGGCTTTACCAGCGTGATGATGGATGGCTCGCTGGAGGCCGACATGAAGACGCCAGCCGATTGGGACTATAACGTCGCCATCACCGAGCGGGTGGCGCGGATGGCGCATTGGGTGGGAGCATCCGTCGAGGGCGAACTGGGTGTTCTGGGCTCGCTGGAAACTGGCCAGGCGGCGGAAGAGGATGGCTCGGGCGCGGTGGGCAAGCTGAGCGAGGATCAACTGCTGACCGATCCGGACGAGGCCAAGGAGTTTGTCGCGCTGACCAAGGTGGATGCGCTGGCGATTGCCTGCGGCACCTCGCATGGCGCCTACAAGTTCAGCTCGAAACCCACGGGCGAAACCCTGGCGATCAAGCGGATTGAAGAAATCCATGCCAAGATCCCGAATGTGCATCTGGTGATGCACGGCTCGTCGAGCGTGCCGCAATACTTGCAGGATCTGATCAACGCGCATGGCGGAGAGATGCCGCAAACCTATGGTGTGCCGGTGGAAGAGATCGAGCGCGGCATCAAATCGGGTGTGCGCAAGGTGAATATCGACACCGACAACCGCATGGCGCTGACCGGGACGTTCCGCAAGGTGGCACAGGAAAATCCGACCGAGTTCGACCCGCGCAAATTCATGATTCCGGCGATGGCGGAGATGCAGAAGCTGTGCGAGGACCGGTTCGAGCGGTTTGGCACGGCGGGAAATGCCGACAAGATCAAACCGCTCGATCTCGATGCAATGGCGACACGCTATGCCGACGGATCGCTTGATCCGTGAAGCAATGGTGCGTGAGATCACACACCCTACCAAAAGGAGATCGACATGACATTTGACCGATCCATCAAGATCGCCCCATCCATCCTGAGCGCGGATTTCGCCGATTTCGGGCGCGAGATTCAGGCCATCGAAGCGCAGGGCGCCGATTGGGTGCATGTCGATGTGATGGACGGGCATTTCGTGCCGAACCTGACCTTCGGGCCACCCGCCGTGAAGGCATTCCGCCCGCACGTGAAGACCTTCATGGACGTGCATCTGATGATCGCGCCGGTGGATCCCTATATCGAAGCCTATGCCGAAGCCGGAGCCGACTTGATCACCGCACATCTGGAGGCCGGGCCGCATATTCACCGCACGCTTCAGGCGATCAGGGCGACCGGCAAGATGGCGGGTGTGAGCCTCAATCCCGGCACCCCGGCGGAGGCGATCAGCGATATTCTCGATCTTTGCGACATGGTGCTGGTGATGACGGTGAATCCCGGTTTCGGCGGGCAGAAATTCATTCACTCAGGCGTGGAAAAAACCCGCAAGATCCGCCGTATGATCGGCGACAGGCCGATCCATATCCAGATTGACGGCGGGGTGACGCCTGAAACCGCGCCGCTGGTGGCAGAGGCAGGGGCCGATGTGCTTGTTGCCGGGTCGGCCGTGTTCAGGGGCGGATCTGTGGCGAACCCAGCGCCATATGGTGAAAACATCCGCGCGATTCGCGCCGCCGCCGAAGGCGCGCGGAGCCACGCGGCATAAGGGAGCGACGACATGGCTGCCATTCCCCCGATTTGCGATTTCGGCTGGCAAGCGCCGGACTTCACCCTGCCTGCCACCGACGGCAAGACCTATTCGCTGGCCGATATTGCCGGGCCCAATGGCACGCTGATCATGTTCATCTGCAATCACTGTCCATATGTTCTGGCGGTAAAGGACCGGATCATCCGCGACGCGTTGGAACTGGAAAAGCTGGGCATCGGGGTGGGCGCGATTTCGTCCAACGATGCGGCGGCCTATCCCGCCGACAGCTTCGAGAAGATGGGCGAGCAAGGCTATCCTTTTCCTTACATGTATGACGAAAGCCAGGATGCGGCGCGGGCATTTGGCGCCGCGTGCACGCCTGATTTCTTTGGCTTCAACGCCGCCCGAGAGCTGCAATATCGCGGGCGACTCGATGACAGCGGGCGTAGTCCGGGGCCGGAGGCGGCGCGACGCGAACTTTTCGAGGCAATGAAACAGGTGGCGGAAACCGGGCGCGGGCCGAAAGAACAGGTGCCGTCGATGGGCTGTTCGATCAAGTGGAAGACGTGAAAGCTGCGCGCGCCATTGTCTTTGATCTCGACGGCACTCTGATTGACAGCGCGCCGGATATTCATGCCGCCGTCAACCAAATGCTGGTGGGTGAGGGGCTGGCGCCGCTCGATCTGGCGACGGTTATTTCTTTTGTCGGCAATGGGTTGCCCAAGCTGGTGGAGCGGGTGATGAGGGCTCGCGGGATCGCCGGGGAGCGCCATGGCGATCTTACACAGGTGACGCTGGATTTTTACAAGGCGGCCAGCAGCGATCTGACCCGGCCCTACCCCAACATGGTGACGGCGCTGGAGAGGTTGCAGGACGACGGGTTTGCAATGGGGGTTTGCACCAACAAGCCGGAGGCGCCAGCGCGCCAGATCCTCGAAGACATGGAGTTGATACGATTTTTCGGGGCGGTGCTGGGTGGCGACAGCCTGCCAGTGAAAAAGCCCGATCCCGCACCGCTGCGCGCGACGTTCCGTGCCTTGGGGGTGGCGAGCGGGCTATTCGTTGGCGACAGCGAGGTCGACGCAGCGACGGCAGAAGCTGCGGGTGTGGATTTCGCGTTGTTCACGCTGGGCTATCGCAAGAAGCCGGTGGCGGATCTGACGCACAGCCATGCGTTTAGCGATTTTTCGGCGCTGCCGGGGATCGCTGAAAGGGTCTTTCGCGCCGCCGCCGAGTGAGCCAGAAGGCGCTGAAACCTGATGTTGACGGCGCCCTGGCGGAGATGGAAGAGGCGCATGGCGCTGCTGAAAACCACCGGCGGCAAGGCGCATATTCGGGCATGGCCGGATTGATGGCGCACGCGACGGCGACAGGGTTGCGCGTGGTGGTGGCGCCGAGTGTGCATACCGGGCGCGACAAACTCTGCACGGCGCATTGGCTCGTGCCATCTTTGGAAAAGGCACATTGGCCAGAGTTCTTACGCGGCGCAGTGCTGTGAAGGCGCGCCCGGCAGGGGGTTGCGCCGGGACAGAATTGGGGCGCATGATCGGCTCCGAATTCACAAGGGAGCAGGCGCATGGATATCGCCGACAAGCTGATGCGCGAGATCGAGGCACGGCGCGCCGATCTGGTGCAACTGACCCAGGAGTTGATCCGGATCCCGACGCTGAACCCGCCGGGGGACTTTTACCGCGATATCTGCGATTTCCTCGACCGGCGGCTGGTGCGCCAGGGGTTTGCCACCGAGCTGATCCGGGCTGAAGGGGCGATTGGCGACAGTGACAAGCATCCGCGATGGAACTTAATCGCGCGTAAAGAGGGAGCGCGCGCTGGCGAGTGCGTCCATTTCAACAGCCATATCGACGTGGTCGAGGTGGGGCGGGGCTGGACCACCGATCCGTTTGGCGGCGAGGTCAGGGACGGCAAGATTTATGGGCGGGGTGCGTGTGACATGAAGGGCGGGCTGGCGGCGAGCATCATTGCGGCGGAAGCTTTCATCGCCGTCTGCCCGGATTTTGCCGGTGCGATCGAGATCAGCGGCACGGCGGACGAGGAATCGGGCGGGTTCGGCGGTGTCGCATACCTTGCCGAGAAGGGCTATTTCAGCCCCGAGCGGGTGCAGCATGTGATCATCCCCGAGCCGCTGAACAAGGATCGCATCTGTCTCGGCCACAGGGGCGTGTGGTGGGCCGAGATCGAGACCCATGGCGAGATCGCCCACGGCTCGATGCCATTCCTCGGCGATTGCGCGGTGCGCCATATGGGGGCGGTGATGCACGAGATGGAGACCAGCCTTTTTCCACTGCTGGCGACCAAACGGACCGATATGCCGGTGGTGCCGGAAGGCGCCAAGCAATCGACGCTCAACATCAATTCGATCCATGGCGGTGAGAACGAGCAGGCCGAAGATTATACAGGTTTGCCAAGCCCTTGTGTGCCTGATAGCTGCCGCATGGTGATCGACCGGCGGTTCCTGATCGAGGAGGATATCGACGAGGTTCAGGAGGAGATTCACGGTCTGCTGCGCCGGGTTCAGGAGGGCCGCGACAACTTCCGTTATGACGTGCGCGAATTGCAGCGGGTGTTGCCGACGATGACCGAAAAGAGCGCGCCGATTGTGCAATCGGTGGCCAGGGCGGTGGCCGCTGTGATGGGCCGTGAGCCGCAATATGTGGTCAGCCCCGGCACCTATGATCAGAAGCATATCGACCGGATCGGGCGGTTGAAGAACTGCATCGCCTACGGCCCCGGAATCCTCGATCTGGCCCATAAACCGGATGAATATGTCGGCATCGACGACATGGTGGAAAGTGCGCAGGTGATGGCGCATTCGCTGCTCGATCTGCTGGGCGGTAAATGAAAGCTGATACCAGCGCACCGGATGGTTAACGCGATTTTCCGGCGAAAAACCGGGGGGTGACTCCCGGCTGCCACCCGGCTGACTTGCGCGTGACATACGCACGGGTATGGAAACGCGGCGAAAAGTCTTAACGCAGCGCGCGGTAGACTGGGGAGAAGAGGAGCAGGGATGACGACGATCAAGGCGGAAGGCGCGGCGGTTGTGGCCGAGATCCATGTGGCGGCGGGCGATGTGGTGCACGCCGGGGCGGTGCTGATCGTGACCGAGCTGATGAAGATGCGCCACGAGATCCGGGCCGGCGAAAGCGGCGTTGTCAGCGATGTGCATGTGCGGGTGGGCGACGAACTGGGCGGCGGCGAGGCTCTGGTGACGCTGGAGCCACGGGAGATGGCGGCAATGGCGCAAGAGAAGGCGGCAGAGGCGCGGCCGGACTTCGCCGAATTTGAAGCGCGCATGGCGTTGCTGGCGGACGGCGCGCGGGCGAAGGCGGTAGAGAAGCGCCATCACAAGGGCTATCGAACCGCGCGGGAGAATATCGACGACCTGTTCGATGCCGGCAGCTTTGCCGAATATGGCGCGCTGGCGGTGGCGGCGCAGCGATCGCGCCGACCGCTGGAGGAACTGCAGGCGCGCACCCAGGGCGACGGGATCATCTGCGGTACCGGACTGGTCGGCGGGCGGCCTGTGGCGGCGATGGCGGTGGATTACATGGTGCTGGCCGGGACGCAGGGCTTCAACCATCACCGCAAGATGGACCGGCTGATCGAGGTGGCCGGGCGCGAGGGTTTGCCGATTGTCCTGTTTGCCGAGGGCGGCGGCGGGCGGCCCAATGATTACGATGTGAGCCAGGTGATGGCGGCGTGGCTGAATGTTTCCTCGTTTCGCCATTTCGCGGCGCATCGCGGGCAGAAGATCGGCATTGTCGCGGGCTATTGCTTTGCCGGGAATGCGGCCCTGTTCGGGGTCTGCGATGTGCGCATCGCCACGCAGGCCAGTTGGATCGGGATGGGCGGCCCGGCGATGATCGAAGGCGGCGGGCTGGGCGCGGTGCGCGCCGACGAGATCGGGCCATCCGAGGTACAGGTTAAAAACGGGGTGATCGATCTGCTGACGCCTGATGAGGCCGAGGCGGTAGCGGCGGCCAGGGTTCTGTTGTCGCTGGGCGCGGCGGCAGAGGCCGGAGAGGGCAACAGCGAAGTCTTGCGCGCCGTGGTGCCGGCGGACCGGACGCGGGCCTATGACATGCGCGAGGCCATTGCCGGGCTGGTCGACGCCGGCAGTTTCCTGGAATTGCGGCGCGGCTTTGGCACCGGAATGATCACGGGGTTCGCCAGGATCAAGGGGCGGGCCGTGGGCCTACTGGCGAACAATCCCTTGCATCTGGGCGGGGCGATTGATGCCGAGGCGGGCGACAAGGGCGCGCGCTTTTTGCAGCTGTGCGATGCCTGGGGCGTGCCTGTGGTGACGCTGTGCGATACGCCGGGCTTCATGGTCGGCCCCAAGGTCGAGGAGACCGGGCAGGTGGCGCATATCTCGCGGCTGTTCTTGGCCGGGGCGCATTTCGGCCAGCCGCTGGTGACGGTGATCCTGCGCAAGGCCTATGGCTTGGGCGCGATGGCGATGGCGGGGGGCGGATTCGACCGGCCGCATTATTGCTGCGCCTGGCCCAGTGGAGAAGTGGGCGCGATGGGGCTGGAAGGGGCTGTGAAGCTGGGCCACCGCGATCATCTGGCGGCAATCGAGGACGATGAGGCGCGCGCGGCGGAATACCGGCGGCTGGTGGAGGAGCTTTACCAACGCGGCAAGGCGCTGAACGCCGCGAGCCTGCTGGAATTCGACGCGGTGATCGATCCGGGCCAGACCCGCGATGCCATCGACAGGGCGCTGGCGACGGCGGGGCCGGGCAGGCCGGGGCCGCGCTATCCGGATGCCTGGTGAGGACGAACAGGGGCAAATGCTTGCCCTGACGGGGGTTTGAGAGGAAACTGAAGGCAGAATCTGCTGGCCAGGACACAAAAAGGCCGGGGAACATGGGAGAACGAATATGTCTTTTCTGAAACTAGGCGCCGTCAGTGCGCTTGCGATGATGATGTCGGGGGCGGCTATAGCCAAGACCGATATCACGGTGGCGATGCAACTCGAGCCGCCGCATCTCGACCCGACC
>CBDUGF010000024.1:0-37460 GCA_965366835.1 uncultured Rhodobacterales bacterium | reverse complement strand
CATCGTCAGCAGCACCTCGCTCATCGCGGTATCGGGCGCCACCAGCGGCAGCGCGTCGGGCCCGTGCATCAGTTCGGACACGCGCATCAGCTGCGCGCCGAGCTTGCCGCCGGGATGGAAGGTCTGAAAGTCCTTCTCGTCAAAACCGCGCTGTTCCATCACCGCCACGGCCAGCGCATCGCCCAGCGCCAGCGTCAGGGTGGTCGATGTGGTCGGGGCGCGGCCGATGGCGCAGGCTTCGGGCAGCTTGGGCAGCAGGAGCGGAATGTCTGCGGCCTGCATCAGCGTGCTGTCGGAGACCGAGGAAATGCCGATCAGCGGGATCGAAAAGCGCCGCGTGTAGCGGATCAGATCGCCCATTTCCTGGGTTTCGCCGGAATTCGAGATCAGGATGCACAGGTCGTCGCGCGTCAGCATGCCCATGTCGCCATGGCTGGCCTCGGCGGCATGCAGGAAATCCGACGGCGTGCCGGTGGAAGCCAGGGTCGAGGAGATCTTGCGCCCGATATGGCCCGACTTGCCGATGCCCGAAACGATGGTGCGGCCCGTGCAGGCGAAGATCGCCTTTACCGCCGCTTCGAATCCTTCGGGCAGCGCCGCTGCCATCTCGGCCAGCGCGTCGGCCTCGATCTGCAGCACACGCTGGCCTGCGCGTATAATTTTGCCGGTGTCAGCCGTGCGATTGTCCATGCCTTCCGGTCCTCGATCCGTTTGCGTCTCGATATACCCTGTGGCGCCCGAAAACCAGCCTCCAGCGCCCTTGCCCGCTAGCCAGTCGGCGGCCGCCAGCCAAGCCCGCGGCTGATGGTTTCGGCGGCGGCCAGCAGATCGCGCCGCACCGCTTTGGGAATTGTATCGGTCACCTTGGTGGCGCTGATCGCGGCGACGATCTGCCCCGACAGGTCTACAACCGGTGCGGCGATGCTGGACAGCCCGCTTTCAAACCGCCCGATGCTTTCGACATAGGGGGCAGCGATGTCGCGCGCCCGTGACTCGAGCAGCCTGTCGAGTGCGCCCCGATCGAGATCGCCATAGAGCTGGCGCACCACCTTCTCGCTCTTGTGGGTGAGAAAAACCCGGCCCATCGACGTGGTCGCCGCGGGCAGGCGGCTGCCGACATGAACCAGCGACGACAGGCCGCCGGTGGCCGGGAGCCGCATCAGATAGAGGATATGGCGCCCGTCGAGCACGCCCAGATGGGTCGACCAGTCCTGATCGTCGCGCAGCTTTTCCAACGCCGGCTGGGCCACCTCCAGCAGCTCGCGGCTGGCATGATAGCCATAGCTCAACCTGAGCACCGATGGCCCCAGCCGGTAATGCGTGCCGTCGCGGGTTTGCAGCAGGTAGCCTTCGGTGACGAGGGTGTGCACCGCGCGAAACGCCGCCGAGCGGGTGATGCCGAGCTCGGCGGCGATACCCGACAGCGTCAGCTCGGGGCGGCGCGGCGTGAACGCCTGCAGCACCGCCAGGCCGCGCACCAGACCGGGCACCAGATAGGGATCTTTTGCATCGCTCATGTCAGTCCGGATTCCGTTTCACCTGCAAAACGCACTCTTACAAGTGAAACACTCTGGATTATGATTTCGTCAAGCGATTTGAGGAAAGGATGCGCAAATGAACGTCATGAACAAACCCGACGCGCTCAGCACCGCGTTGGCGCAAAGCACCGGCCGTTTCACCGACAAAACATTCGATTGGGACGCGTTTCCATCGAACTCGGGCTTTGAGGAACTGGCGCGCGCCCAGATGCGCTATATCGGGGCCGGCGGCTCGCCCAAGGTGGGCGACAAATCCACGCTCAAGGCCGAGAACTTCACCCTCAGCCTGATCTACAAGGAGCCGGGCCGCTATGCCGCCTGCCACAGCCACGAGATCGAGGAGAGCTTCCTGATCATCGACGGCACGCTTGTGGTCGGCTGGGAGCGTGACGGCGAGGTGGTCGAGGTCAATCTCGGGCCCAGGGACATGATTCTCAACGCCCGCGAGATCGGCCATGGCTTTCGCGTCGACGGGGTCGAGCCGGTGATGATGTCGATCTCGGTCGATGTCGGCAAACCGCTGCCGCCGGTCTATCACTATCACCCCAAGGAGCATCCGCCGGAACTGGCCCGCAGCTTTGGCGCGGCCCCGGGCAAGACGATGAAATTCGACCGCAGCGGCGACCATCCGATCCAGAAGCTGATGGCGGACTATGTGGTGCGCCATGCCGAATTGCCGACGATCTGGGAAGACGCCGGGTTTACCCGCAAGGTCTATGTCGGCTCCGCCCCCGGCGCGATCCATCACGACACCTGCCGCAAGGAGATGTGGGGCGTGCCGTCGCGCTGCGCGCTGGCGCCCTATACCCGCAAGGTCGAGGATGCCATCCTCTGCCTGGAAGGCGCGATCGAGGTTGTCTGGGTTGACGGCGCGGGCAACGAGGCCTCGGTCGAGCTTGGCCCGCGCGATCTGGTGCGCACGCCCGCAGGCCAGGCACATTACATCCGCAATCCCGGCGCCGGTGCGGCCACGCTCTGGACCGTGATCGGCGATGCCAAGGATGACGGGATCACCTATGCAGCGGCAAAAGGAGGCAGATGATGACCAAAACGAACGTACCTGAATCCGCCAAGGACGCCTTCCGCGACACGATGATCGCCGCGCGCAGCGAAGCCGGGCGCGCCGCCCTGGCGCATCAGAGCCCGGGTCGCGAGATCAGTGCCGAGGAAACGGCGCTGGCCGAGGCGATGATGGAAATCTATGCCACCGGCACCGCCGACATGGCCGGTCTGGCGCGGCAACTGGCCGAACGCGCGATCGTCGCGCCCGCCTCGAAGCGCACCGATTGGGACGCGGCCCTGCTCGAAAGCGAATTGCGCGCCGCCAATGAGAGCTTCGATGCGGCCTATCTGGAAAACGGCATCGGCGCCTGACGCCTGAACCACAGACAAAAGCGAACAGTGAGGACTCTGCAATGGTAATGGATGCGAATCTGAAAGCGCGCGTTGAAACGCGCGTCAATGAAGGCCTGCGCGGCCAGTGGTATCCGGTGGCCAAATCGGTCGAGATCAAATCCACCCGCCCCTATGGCACCACGCTTCTGGGCGAAAAGATCGTGCTTTGGCGCGACGCGGCGGGCGAGATCAAGTGCATCGAGGATTTCTGCCCGCATCGCGGCGCGCCCTTGAGCTATGGCGAGATCCACGACGGCAACGTGAGCTGCCGCTATCACGGTGTGGTGGTCGATGGCACCGGCACGGTGCAGCGCGTGCCGGCGATGCCGGAATGCGCCATGGAAGGCCGCAAGGCCCTGCGCGACTTCAAGGTGCAGGAAGCCAGCGACGCGGTATTCGTCTATGTGCCCTCGGTCGAGCGACCGGAGGCGCCGGAACTGCCGCTGCCCGCCGAGCTCGGCGATCCGTCCTGGACCGGCTTTCTGTGCACCGCGATCTGGGACGTGAATTATCGCTACGCGCTCGACAATCTCTCCGATCCGATGCACGGCTGTTATCTGCATGCCGAAAGTTTCACCCTGGCCTTCGGCTCGAAGCAGGATCTGCTGGAGCTGGATCAGCGCGACGATGGTTTCAAGGTCAGCCGGGTCGGCCAGGTCGGCGACAATTTCGACTGGTCGCAATTCGTCATCGGCGAAGGCGGCATGTTCTGCTTTCTCGATATCCCCTACCCGCCCGCCGCCGGGCCGGGCGGCAACATGCGCATCCTGGGCTATGTCAGCCCGATGGGGCCGCGCCGCGTCAAGGTGTTCTTCTGGCGGATGCGCCAGGTGGAAGGGGCGGCGCGGGAAAGCTGGCGCTTCCTTTATCGCACGCAGCTGGAAGAGCGGCACTGGAACGTGCTGGAGCAGGACCGGGTGATGCTCGAAGGTATGCCCGACGACGCCCGCACCCGCGAGATGCTCTATCAGCACGACATCGGCGTGGCGCATCTGCGCCGGGCGCTTAACCGCGCGGCCAAGGCGCAGATCATGGCCGAGGATGCCGCCGCCGGAAAAGAAGGCGTGGCGGCGGAATGAGCCTTGCGGGCCGCCATGTTTTGATCACCGGCGCGGCGCGCGGGCTGGGCGCGGTTCTGGCACGCGCCGCCGCTGAGGCCGGGGCGCGGCTGACCCTCGCCGATATCGCCGAGGAAGAGGGCCGCGCGTTGGCGCAGGAACTCGAGGCCCGGTTCGTCGCGGTCGATCTGGGCGATCCCGAGAGCATCGCAGCGATGGGCGCGGCGCTTGAGGCACCCTTGCATGGCATGGTCAATAATGGCGCCATTGCCACCGGGATCGGCGGCATCGGCTTCGAGGATATCGAGCTCGAGACCTGGGACCGGGTGATGCGGGTGAACGTGCGCGGCACCTGGCTTGCCATTCGCGCCTGCGCGCCTGCGCTGCGGCAAAGTGGGACCGGGCGGATCGTCAACGTCGCCTCCGATACCGCGCTTTGGGGTGCGCCCAACCTGTTGAGCTATACCGCCTCGAAAGGCGCGGTGATGGCGATGACCCGCTCGCTTGCCCGCGAGCTGGGTGGTGATGGCATCGGCATCACCGCGGTAGCGCCCGGCATATTGACCACCCCGAGCACCGATTATGTGCCCGAAGCGCGCCACCGGCTCTATGAGGACGGCCGCGCAGTGCCCGGGCCGCAGCCGCCCGAAGACATCGCGCCAACGGTGCTTTTCCTACTCAGCGAAGGCGCGCTGACCCTCACCGGACAGGTTTTGCCGGTCAACCGGGGCTTTGTGTTCACATGACGCCGGGGGAGTTGAAACAGGCGCTGAGCCGGGACTGGGTGCATGGCCAGCATGTCGATGCGCGCGGGATCAAACTCGATGAGCCGCTCGATCTCGATGGCCAGACGTTGTGCAGCTTCGATCTCTCCGGCGCCGAGTTCGCGGCGGGGCTGAGCGCGCGCAAGGCGGTGTTTCGCGGCATGTCGTGGCTGCACGGCGCGAAGATCAACGGCACCTGCGATCTCTCAGGCGCGATCTTTCGCAACGATCTGCGGCTAGACGGGCTGATTTGCGACACGCTGATCCTCAACAGCGCGCAGTTCGAGGGTGTGTTGTCGCTCGACAATGCACAGATCGGCACGCTGAACCTCGCCGGCTGCATCTGTCTCGCCAATCTTTCGCTCTCCGGCACGGTTGTGTCGGGCAAGACCGATCTCAGCGATGCCATCCTGATGGGCGGCGTCTGGGCGCGTGGTGCGGGATTTGGCACGCTGGAGACGTCCGGGATGGACGTCGAAGGCCGGCGCATGGATCTCTGACTCAGAGCGCCGCCAGCTTGCGATCCACTTCGCCGTTCAATGCTCTGAGCCTGGCATAAAACCCATCGACTGCCCCCTGCGCCGTTTCACGCAGCCTGGCATGGCGCGCGGGCAGCGAGGCGATATCCTCTTCCGCCCCGGCCTCGCCCACGGCGCGTGAAACGCCCTGCACGAATTCGCAGACCGGCTGGCGCAACGCACCAAACAGCGCCAGCGCCGCCGCCAGATCGCCACCCTTCGCCAGGATCTGCGCCAGGATCACGCCGTCCTGCATCGCCATCGCGCCGCCCTGCCCCATGAACGGAGTCGAAGCGTGGGCTGCATCGCCGATCAGCAGGATCCGCCCGCGATGCCATGGCAACGGCATCACCACTTCTTCCACAGCCGTGAACAGCACTTCGCTGTTCTCATCCAGCGCGGCGAGGAATGGTGCGGCCGGGCCCTTGAACTCGGCAAACTCGTTCCGCATCCGTGCGATCCATTGCTCAGGCGGGATGAACGCACCCACGGGGTGCGCCACGGTGCCGAAGGTATAGAGCCGGTCGTCGCTGATCGGCATGATGCCATAGCGCTTGCCCGGCCCCATCATCATGATCTTCTCGGTCAGGTCGGCAGGCCGCGCATGCACCGAGCGCCAGACCCCGAAACCGCTGTAGCGTGGCGCAATGTCCGGCGCGATCTGGCTGCGCACCCACGAGCGCACGCCATCCGCCCCGATCACCAGATCGGCCTTGAGCCGAGCGCCGTCGCCGGTGCTCACCTCGCCTGCTTCGCTGATCCCGGTCACGCTCACGCCAAGCTCGACCGGCACGCCCAGCGCCTGCATCCGGGCGGCCAGAACGCGATGCAATTCAGCCCGCTTGATGCCGACGATGGCAGGAACGCGGCCCTCGCGCGCTGTCGGATAACGGGTCTCGACGATGGGCGCGCCGTGGTGATCGAACCAGGCGTTCACCCCGCCGGGAATGGCGAAGCCGACGGCAAGGATTTCGTCGAGAACGCCCAGATCCTCGAGCGATTCGAGGCCGTTGCTGTAGACGAAGATGCCAGAGCTTTGAAACTTCCATGCCGCCTGTCTCTCCAGCAAGCGCACGCGATGCCCGCCCGCCGCCAGCGCAATCGCGGCCGAGCATCCGGCGATGCCCGCGCCGATGATCGCGATGTCGAGGGGCTTTTGCACCATGCCCAGGCCTTCAGCGGAACATCAGCTCGACCGGCCATGTCACCAGCTGGGGAAACCAGAACAGGATCAGGATGGCCAGCAGATCGCAGACGATGAAGGGCATCGCGGCGCGATAGATGTCGTTCATGGTGGTGCCCTTGGGCGCGACCGCCTTCATCACGAACAGCGCACCACCCAGCGGCGGCGAGGTCGACCCGGTTTCGATGGCGACCAGATACATCGCCGCGAACCAGATCGGATCGAAGCCGAATTGCAGCACGATGGGCACGAAGATCGGCAGGGTGATCAGCATGATCGGCAGCGGACCCATGAACATGCCGAGGAAGATCACCGCCGCGATCATCACCAGCACGATGCTGCCCGGGCTGACCGGCAGAGAAATGATGGCATCGACCATGCCATAGGTCGCGCCGGTAAAGGCCAGAAGCTGGGTGAAGGCGACAGCGCCGGACACGATCAGCAGCACCATCACCGAAATATTGGCGCTACCGAAGATCGATTTCGAGAACACGTCCCAGGTCAGCCGGCGTTTCATCGCGGCCAGGGCAAGCGTGGCGAAGGCGCCTGTGGCCGCCGCCTCGCTCGGGGTGGCAATGCCCATGAAGATCACCCCGACAACGGAGAAGACAACAAGGGTCAGCGGCAGGATATTGACCGCCGTGGCGTGCAGCTTCTCGCCCATCGACACCGGCTCGACCTCGAAGCTCGGGGCGACATCGGGCTCTATCGTGCAGCGGATCAGGATATAGGCGACATAGAGCACCGCCATCAGAAGCCCCGGCACGATGATCCCGATCAGGATCTTGCCGATGCTGAGATCCGCCACGACGCCAAGGACCACAGCGAGCGAGCTGGGCGGGATCATGATCGCCAGCCCGGCCGAACCGAGGATCGGACCCAGCGACATCGGCTTCTTGTAGCCGCGCCGCTCCATTTCCGGCACCAGCGACGAGCCCAGAAGCGCGATGGAGCCCATGGAATTGCCGGTCAGTGTGGAGAACAGGACGCCACCGCCCACCGCCATGAAGGCCAGCCGCCCGCGCAGGCGCCCGAACCACTTGTCGAGCGTGTCCATCAGATCGATCGCGATGCGCGACTGGAACATGCCCTCGCCCATGATCATGAACAGCGCGATCGGCACCAGCGTGAAGCTGGCCAGAGAATTCACCGTGTTGAGCACCAGCTGTTCGACGCCGGAAAGACCGCCGAGCAGGATGTAGGAGCCGACGAGATTGACCGCGAGGAACGAAAACGCCACCGGCAGCCCGAGGATCATCAGCCCCAACAGCGGCGCGACAACCAGGGCAATGACGCTGTACCATTCCATGCTCAGTAAATCCTGCCGGTGATGGCGCGCACGCCCTGATCGATGAACTGGAAGCTCATCAGGAACATGCCCAGCGGCAATGCCGCGGTAAACCAGAAGCTCTGCGGCGCCATCACCGTGGTCTCGCGCACGCCGGTGCCGATCTGGTCGATTACCACGATGATGCCCACCACCGTGAGGATCACGCAGACCGCCAGGCCGATCAGCGCATTGAGCAGCGCCGCGATGCGTTTCCAGCTGCGGCTGAAGCTCTCGTATACGATATCGAGAACCACATGCATGTTCTTTTCGAGCAGGTAGGGCGCACCCAGAAAGGTGATGAACAGAAGCGAATATTCGCTGGCCTCGATTACCCAGATCCGCGACACCCCGGTCAGCGCGCGCGAGGCGACTTCCAGGAAGATGATCGAGGCGGCGAAGAACAGGATGGCCGCCCCCAGAATGGCGCAGGCCAGATTGAGCTTGCTGAAAAGTCGCACCAGACCCTGATAGAAACCCGACATGACCCTGCTCTCTCCCGCTTTGAGAAACAGCCGGGCGCGGGCCCGGCTGCATCATTTCCTATCAACGGTGGCGGTCAGTCGACCAGCATCGCCCGCAATTCGGCGGCGATCTCGGCACCGGCATTCTCGGCGATCTCCGCCCAGGCTGAATCCATCGCCTTCTGGCGATAGACGGCCTCGTCTTCCGCCGACAGCGCGAAGCGGGTAAAGCCCGCCGCATCCATCTCTTCGACCCCCTGGGCCACGTCATCAACCCAGATTTCATCGAGCCGCGGCGCAAGATCGTCGCGCACGAAGGCGGTGATCCGGTCGCGCAGATCCTCGGGCAGCGTTTCCCACTTGGCCTTGTTCACCAGGATCGGGAAGCCGGCGCGATAGACGCCGGGATAGACCACGGTGCTGACCACGCCCTCGAACTGCTTGGCATTGCCGATCGGGCCCTGCATGAAACCGTCGATCGCGCCGCGCTCCATCGCGGTGAAAATCTCGCCCATCGGCAGCACGATCGGCTCGGCGCCCAGCGACTGGACCAGCGGCAGCAGCGTCGGGAACACCCGGATGCGCTTGCCCTTGAGATCGTCAAGCCCGGCGATCGGATCACGCAGGTAGAGCAGGAAATTCAGATCGGTGGCCGGAACCTCGCCCAGCAGAACCAGGTCTTTCTCGGCGTGAAGCTCGGTCATGCGCTCGTGATAATTGGTCGCGGCGATGTCGTCATAGCGTTTGAACGACAGGTTCATCGTGCTCGAGGTCGGCACCAGGCCAGCGTAGTAGCTGGGGCTGGTAAAGGCCATGTCCATCGCCCCGCCGCGCACCGCTTCGGCCTGCTTGAACGGCGGCATCACCTCGGGGCCGCCGCGCCACTTGATCTGGAACTCGCCGGCGAATTTCGCGTTCACCTCGTCGATGAACATCACGAAGCCCTGGCTGATCGCCGCTTGCGGCGGCGCCAGCGATACGGCGTTGAGGGTGATTTCCTCGGCTGTCGATGGCCCCGCCGCCGCCAGCATGGTGGCCGCGACAAATGCGCTTTTCAGTAGATGTTTCATGGTCACTCCCGTTTGTTTTCTCTTAGCCAAGCTCGACGGCCCAGGCATCATAGCCATAGACCCAGTCGGCGTTGCTTCCCTTTTTCAGCCACTCGTTTGCCAGCGAGCTTTCCTGAATCTTCGCTGTGCGCGGCTTTCTTGCCGTCTCGTATCGTGCCAGTCCCGCCTCGATATCCTCGCTGCCTTCGCCGCTCAGGCTGCGGGCCAGCACCACGGCATCCTCGATCGCCATGCATGCCCCCTGCGCCATGAACGGCACCATCGGGTGCGCCGCATCGCCAAGGATCGTCGCCCGCCCGCGCGCCCAGCGCGCCATCGGTTCGCGCACATGCAATGCCGATCTCGTCACCTCGTCGCAGGCCTCGAGCAGTGCGCGCGCATCGGCGTGAAAATTGCTGTAGGCGTCGCGCAGTTCCTCGATGTTGCCGGGCAGGGTCCAGCCTTCCTCGCTCCAGCCATCCTGCGGTGTGGTGGCAAAGACGAAAATCTCCTTGCCCCGGGTCAGCGGAAAAGTGACGATCTGCTTTTCCGGAACCTCGCCCCACCATTTGGTGAAGGCGTCGGTATCGGGCAGGCCGGCCGCCTTTTCCTTCGGGAACACGCCGCGATAGGAGACGATACCGGTAAACTTCGGCTGATCCTCGCCCCAAAGCGCGCTGCGCACCGCCGAATGAATGCCATCGGCGCCGATGACCACATCGAAGCTCTTGCGATCGCAGTTTTCAAACACGATGGTGGCGCTGTTTTCGCCAAGCTCGACCGAAGCCGCGCCCATGCCGAGATGGATGCGCTCTTCGGGCAGCTGATCCTGCAGCGCCTGCAACAGGTCGGCGCGATGGATGGTGAGCTGGGGCGCGCCGTATTTGGCTTCGGCCGCCGCGCTCATCGGCAGGCGCGAGGTTTCCTCTCCGGTGATGCCATCGCGGCTGATGCGATAGCTCGGGCGCGCGGCGGAGGCACGCAGGTATTCGCCGACGCCCAGCTGGTCGAGGGCGAAAACGGCGTTCGGCGTCAGGTTGATGTCTGCACCCACCCGATTGAACTTCGCGGTGCGCTCGTAAACCTCGACGTCGTGACCTGCCTTGCGCAGAGCAATCGCGGCGGAGAGCCCGCCGATACCCGCGCCGCAAATACCGATCGACAGCTTCGTCATGTCTTCCCCACGTTCCGCTATCCGTTCAAATCGAGTGTTCTATTGTGAACGTCTTGTTCAAAGAATAGTAGGCTTTCCGGAAGCGGTCAAGAAAATTGCGCGCTCTTTCGCCGCAGATCACGTCTTAATACCTGCTTTCGCATCATCCCACGTTGTTCAAATACGATAAACCTGTTCTAATGTGGGTAAATCCATCGCGAGGACCGCATGACGCAGAATCAGGAAACCAGCGCCACAACCTATTCGGTGCCGCCGGTCGAGCGGGCGTTGAAATTGCTGCGCTATATCGGCGATGGCAATACCTGCCGCAATCTCAGCACCGCCTCGGCCAATCTCGGGATCAACCGCACCACGCTGATCCGGCTGATCCACACGCTGGCCGACAATCGCATGATCGAGGAAATCGCCGAAGGCGCCGGCTATCGCCTTGGTGTCGGGTTGATCAGCCTCGGCAGTCAGGCGATCCATGGCCGCGATATCGTTCAGGCCTGCCAGCCGATCCTGGCCGAACTGTGCGAGGCAACCGGCATGTCGGCCCATCTCGGCATTCTCGACGGCCGTGATATCGTCTATCTCGGCCGCGAGACGCCCAACACCCATCTGGTCAGCAATGTGCGCGCCGGATCGCGGCTTCCGGCCCACGCCTCCTCGATCGGGCGCACGATCCTGGCCGAACATGGCGCCGACTTCATCGGCCGGTTGTTTGGCGATACCGCGCTCACCGCCAGCACCGACAAGACGCCGGTGACGCTCGACGCGGTGATCGCACAGGCCCAAGCCGACAAGGCCGAAGGCGTGGCCTGGAGCGAGGGCAATTTCGAAAACGGCATCGGCTCCTGCGCTGCCGTGATCCTCGATCATCAGGGCAAGCCCGCGGGTGCGCTCAACGTCTCGGGCCCGCAATCGGCCTTTGCCGAGGAAACCGCCTCGGGCAGCGGCGCGATCCGCAGCGCCGTGAAACAGGCGGCACTCAAGGCGTCGCAGGCGCTTGGCTACAACGTCCGATCCCAGAGCGTTTCAGGTTGAACCTGACTCGAAATACGCGGCCTTAAGCGTGCCGCTCGAACGCGCATTTCGATCCACTGGTTCCAATGTAAACCTGAAGCGCTTTAGCGCGGCCAGCGCGCCCAGGGATGCGGCGCGCCGGTGAGGTCTTCATAGATCGATTTCTGGCTCTGATAGGCGCGCAGGCCCGCGCGCCCCTTTTCGCGGCCCATGCCGCTGGCGCCATCGCCGCCAAACGGGGTCGAGATCGAGAACTGCTTGTAGGTGTTGACCCAGACGGTGCCCGCCCTGATCGCCCGCGCCACGCGCCAGGATTTGGCGTGATCGCGGGTCCAGATGCCGCAGGCCAGCCCGTATTCATTGTCATTGCCCAGCGCGATCACGTCGTCCTCATCGTCGAATGGCATGACCACCAGAACCGGGCCGAAAATCTCCTCGCGGCAGACCCGCGCGGTGTTCTCCAGCCCGGCAATGATCGTCGGCTCATAATAGGCGCCCCTGGCCAGCTCCGCCGCTTCCGGGCGCTTGCCGCCACAGAGGATCTCGCCACCCTCCTCGCGCGCCAGAGCGACATAGCCTTCCACCGAATCGCGATGATCGGGGTGCACCAGCGACGACACCTGCGTATCGCCCTCGAACGGATGCCCCAGCTTCAACGCCCTTGTCGCCTCGACCAGGCGCGCGACGAAGCTGTCATGGATGCCGCGCTGCACGAACAGACGCGACCCGGCGATGCAGCTTTGCCCCGAGGACGAGAAAATACCGAACAGGATGCCGGCAATCGCCAGATCGATATCGCAATCATCAAACACGATGGTCGGCGATTTGCCACCCAGCTCCAGCGAGATCGGCATCAGCTTTTCCGCCGCCGCATGGGCCAGCCGCCGCCCCGTCGAGGTGCCGCCGGTAAACGAGACCTTGGCGATATCGGGGTGATCGACCAGCAGCTGCCCGACCTCGCGCCCCGATCCGGGCAGGACCGAGAAGAGGCCCCTGGGCAGCCCCGCTTCCTCGATGATCCGCGCCAGTTCTAGCGCAACCAGCGGCGACCAGCTGGCCGGTTTCAGCAGCACGGCATTGCCCGCCGCCAAGGCCGGGGCCACCTTCTGCGCGTCCGAGGCGATGGGCGAGTTCCATGGCGTGATCGCGCCCACGATTCCGAGCGGTTCATGCACCGAATAGGTCAGGTAATCGCCGCGCGGCACGGTCAGATCTTCGTCAGAGGTCTCCAGAACGGCGCCAAAATAGCGAAACGTCGCCGCGGCGGACGTGGCCAATGCACGGGTCTCGGCGCGGGTCTTGCTGGTGTCGCGGCTCTGGATCCATGAAATCCGGTCGATATTCGCCGCAATCCCTTCGGAGATGCGATAGAGGAAGATTGCCCGTTCATGCGGCTTGAGGCCTTGCCATGCCGGGTCTTGCTGGGCGGTTTTCGCGGCGTCGATGGCCTCGAGCACATCCTCGCGCGACGCCCCGGCAAGGGTCTGGTTCTCCACCGCTTCGGCGGCGAAGACCGAGGTGATCGGCGCGCCGCGGCCTGCGCGCCATTCGCCGGCGATGAAAAGCCGGCCATCTGAAAATTCATGCGACATGGAGGTTCCTCAGATCACGATGGCTTGCGAGCGGTTCAGCACCGCGCGCGCGATGCTGTAGACCGTCGAGGCCGAGGTTTTCGGGTTGAGCGGCGATGGCTTGGCGGTGAGCGTCATCGAGAAATCGACCGCGTTCGAGCGCACGGAAAACTCATGGCTGTTGGCCTGCGCACCCGGATCGGCCACCAGCCGCACCCGCGTTGCGTCCATGCCCAGCCCGGCCAGCGCCAGCGTCGCCGCGACATTGGCGTTCTTGGGATAGGCGCTGGCTGCTTCGCGCGCGGAGCCTTCGAAAAACACGGTTTCAACCGCGAGATTGCCCAGATCGATCGCCGCCTCGGCCGGTGTGCCGCGCCACGCTTCAGGCGGTTTGCGGCCCGTATAGGTCACGTCCGCGATCCCCGCGAGCCGCGCGGCTGCCAGCACATCGACACCGCCGATGGCCCCCGCCGGAAGGGTCAGCTGTGCACCGCTCCCAGCCGCCGCCGCGCGCAGCTCGGCTTCCAGCGCCGCATCGGCCAGCGCGCCCACCGAGGCGACGATCATGTCGGTCCCCGCAGCCAGCACAACGGCGCCGAAGCTCTGCACCGCGCCATGCCCGGCACATTCCACGAGCACATCGGGCCGCCCGGCCAGAAGGCCGGCCAAATCGCTCATCACCTCCACGGAGCAACGCCCGGCAATGATCTCCTGCGCCCTGGTCCGCGCCACCTTTTCCCGGCCTTCACGCACCAGGATCGAAATCGCCCCCGGCGCGCCGCCATCCTGCGCGCAAAGAATGGCGATCAGCTCCTGCGCAGTCGCACCGAAACCGATGATCGCCACATGGCCGGTCATGTCTTGCCGCCGGCCGCTCCGGCGGGTGGCCCGGCGAAGGCTTCCCTGAACGGCCCGATAACGCACATGTCGACCTCGATCAGATGCGGGCCATCGGCCTTCATGCTGGCATCGAAGGCCTCGGCAAACCGGGTGATGTCGCTCACCTTGGTATGCGGCATGTCGACCGCCTCGCAGAGCTTGGCGAAATCCGGCGTCTTCAGCGCCGAGTAGTGGCGCCGCCCGTCATATTGCGCGTCCTGGATATTCTCGATCACGCCATAGGCGGCGTCGTTCATCAGAACATAGGTCAGGTTCAGCCTCTCATCGACGGCGGTAATGAGCTCGGCAATGCCCAGCATCGCGCCGCCATCGCCCAGCAACGTCACCGTGCGCACATCGCCCGAGGCCACCGCCGCGCCGACCCCCATGGCAATGCCCTGCCCGATGCCGCCCCCCAGCGCATGCACGCCCAGTTCGGGCGCGCCGATCTGGACGTAGCGGTTGCCGAAGGTCGAATTCGAGATCGTCACATCGCGCACCCAGGGGTGGCGCCCGGCCGGAACCACTGACATCAGATGATCGGCCACCATCTGATACGGCCCGAGCCGGTCGCGCAGCGCGCCTTCGGATTTGGCCCGCGCCACGGCGATGTCATGGCGCTGCTGCGGATCGACATCGAGCGTTTCGGGCAAACGCTCCAAGAGCCCGCGCAGGCTGGTCGCCGCATCGCCGCAGAGGAACATATCGACCGGGTAGTTGCGCCCGCATTGCGTCGCGTCGGCGTCGATCTGGATCAGCGGGCCGGGCAGCTTCATCTTGTTGTTGAGCGTTTCGTTGCCGCGCAGGCGCGAGCCGACCACGATCATCAGATCCGCCTTGGCATAGATCTCCTGCGCCTCGGGCGTCATGTTGAACGCGCCCAGCGTGGCGGGGTTGTCCTCGGGCACGGTGGCGCGGCCTTGGGTCGAGGTCACGGCGCCAAAGCCGCGCGCGACGAGTTCGGTCGCTTCCGCCCCGGCGCCGCGCGCGCCGCCGCCGAGCCAGATCATCGGGCGCCTGGCGGATTTGACCAGTGCGGCCAGAGCGTCGAGCTTGGCCGTATCGTTCGGCGGCAGCGCCACCATCGACGGGCTGACCTGATGTGACGCCAAAGCAGGCAAGCGCTGCACATCCACCGGGATTTCCAGGCTTACCGGCCCGCTCGGCGGGGTCAGCGCCGCGCGCACTGCTGCCTCTATGGTGCCGACGGCGGATTTCTCGTCCCAGATGCGGAACACCGCTTTCGACACGCCGCGCAGCATCTCGGGCTGCTTGGGCACGTCATGAATCGCGGCGCGGTCGCGGTCCATGAATTCGCGATCAATCTGCGTGGTGATGTGCAACACCCGGCTGCCCGCGGTCAGCGCCTCGGCCTGTGCGCCCGCGGCATTGCCCGCCGCCGTGCCGGTCGAAGTGAGCGCAACGCCAAGCTGGCCGGAGACGCGCGAAAACGCATCGGCCATGCTCATCGCCCCGGCCTCGCCGCGCGCCGGAACAAAGCGGATGCGGCCCTGTTCGGCGATGCCATCGAGGATCGGCATGTTGTGGATCGAGATCACCCCGAACACGCAGGTCACGCCGATATCGGCAAGGCTGCGCGCGATCTGATAGCCGACTGTCTCTGTCATCTGCGGTTCTTTCTGTTCATGGACTCAAAGCGTTTCGAGTTTGAGTTGAGATTCAGGTCGAAATCGAAACGCGTACAACGCTCATTCGTCGCGGGCGTTTCGACATATCGTCGTGGGCGAGCAATATGTCGAAACACCTTAGACAAAGCGGGAGACCCCGCCGGACAGCTCGAGCTGTGCCCCGGTGATGTAGCCGGCGGCGTTTGAGGCGAGAAAGGCGAGTGCCTTTGCCGCCTCCTCGGCCTGCCCCAGCCGCCCGAGCGGGATGCCTTTTTTCTGCGCCAGAGCAGCGAACCACGCTTCGCGCGATTGGCTCTTGTCGTCGCGCGCCTCGAACCGGTTCTGCCATTGCTGGCTGTCGACCAGCCCAAGCAACAGCGAGTTCACCCTTATGTCGGGCGCCAGTTCTCCGGCCAGAGATTTCAGCAGGTTCTGCACCCCGCCACGCGCCGCAGAGGTGCAGACCATATGCGGCTCGGGTTGATAGGCGAGGAGCGAATTGACCGCCACAATGGCGCCCGACGGAGCGGCGCGCAGCAGCGGCAGATAGGCATGGATCGGGTTGAGCTGGCTGAAGAATTTCAGCTCCAGCTCGTCGCGCCAATCCTAATCGGAGGTGTCGGCAAAACTCGAAACCCGGCCCTGCCCGGCTTTGGTAATGAGCGCATTGCAGCCGCCGAAGCGCGCCCCGGTCTCGACCGCAAACGCCTCGACGTCTGCGCGATCCAGCACCGAAAACGCCCGCGACAACAGCCGTTCCTGGCCAAACTCGTCCGCCAGCGCCTCATGCGCCTTTGCCAGCCGCGCGGCGCCGCGAGCACAAAACGCCACATTGGCGCCCTCGCCCAGAAGGCAGCGCACCGTGGCTAAGCCAATCCCCGACGAGCCGCCGGTGACCACCACGGTCTTTCCCTGCAATCCCAGATCCATCGCCGCTCACCCGCCCTGCGGAAAGCCGGGATCGGGGCGCCCGGCCATCACTGCGCGCTGCGCCGGCGTCGGCGGGCCCGCGGTCATCCATTGGTCCATCGCTTCGGGATCGGTGCGTGACCAGACCTTGACCTCATGCGTGGCCTCGTCGATCTGTTGAATCTCGGCGGTGAACTCGATCACGAAACCCGAGGGCGAGACGAAATAGGCAAACGGATTGTTGCCCGGCCCGTGCCGCCCCGGCCCCCAGCTGGCGATCTGGCCCTTCTGCTTCATACGCCCGATGCCGCGCATGAAGCTGTCGATCCCCGACATTTCAAACGCCACATGGTTGACCGACGGATATTGCGCCCGGACCAGCGCGATCGAATGGTGATCGGTGCCGCAGCGCAGGAATACCATCTGATCGGCGGAATAATCGGAGGTGCGAAAGCCCAGAACCGATTGATACCAGGCCTCGCAGCCGCCCATGTCAGGCGTGTTCAGCACCACATGGGAAACCTTGCGGGGATAGGCATGCACTTCTTCGCCCGCGCGCATCTCGAGATCGGTGGTGAAACGCAGGCGGCGGTTGTCGGGGTCGAGCATTTCGAAGCCATATCCGCCGATGGGGTCGTCAAACACGCCCGGCTTGCCCAGCGTGGTGGCGCCCTTCTCGGTCACCTGAGCGAAAAGCGCATCCATATCCGCCCGGCTCTCCATGCCGAAATGAATGTATTCGATACCATAGGTCGGATCGTCCTTCAGGCCATAGATGAACGGCTCGTCGCCGGTGCCGCGCAGATAGGTTATGCCGTCGGCGCTCATCGCCTCGTGCAGCCCCCAGAGATCGAGGTAAAAATCCTTGGTCGCAGTGATACCGGGCGCGCGCATGACGATACCGCGCAGATGCCCCACCCTGATCAAATCAGCCATGTTGTCCTCCGATCCGGGCCGCGCCCGGGGTTTTGTTCGCCTGCGGTTGCGGCGCGACAAGCCGCAACAGGGCCTCGGCAAATGCCTCTGGCTTTTGCAGGTAGACCGCGTGGCCCGCCGCCTCGATCCGCTCGATCCGTCCGGGCTCGCCGCCGCCTTCTTTCAGCGCCTTGGCGGCCCGCAGCGTCTGTGCTTCGGGGGTGACGATATCCTCGGCCCCGATGATGAAATCGCATGGCGCGCGCATGTCCTTCAGCGTCGCCTCAAGATCGCCGCTGGCCAGCATCCTGACCGCCTGAACATAGCCTCGCGGCTCGATCCGGGCCATTTCATGCTCCACCTTGGCCACGGTCGCGGCATTCGCCTGCGGCTCGAACACCAGCCGCGCAGCCCGGGCGCGGGCGAATTCGACAGGCCCGAGCCGCTCGAGATCCTCGATCCGTGCGGCGGCGCCCCCGGGCAGCTTGTCGCCCAACGCGATCCTGTAGCCACAGGCGCTCGACGCCAGCACCAGATGCGCGACACGATCAGGGCAGGCCCGGGCAAAGGCGCTCGCGATCAGCGTGCCCAGCGAATGCCCCAGCAGGATCGCACGGTCGATCCCGGCTGCGTCGAGCAAGCGGCCGAACGCTGCGGCATAATCGCGATCAAGCGGCCACTCGGCCTCCAGGCGATCCGAAGCGCCATAGCCCGGCGCGTTCCAGGCCAGCAGGCGGAACCTTTCGGGCAGCAGATCGAACAGGCCCCGAAACGACTCTGCGCTCGAACCGATGCCATGCAGAAAGACAAGGGCAGGCCCGGGGCCGGGCCGCTCGAGCCAGGAGAAGCCCGATGCCATGCGTTGCCCAGCGCCTGTCATCGCGCACACCACGTGGCAGGAGTTCCACGTTCCCGACAAGCTGGCCCGGTCCGGCGTTGCAATTGGCACCTGTTTTCATACGTGTTCATTTGTGAACGATGTGTTCAAATTATGCGGTCCGGCGGATCATGTCAACCACCAAATCTTGCGGCCGTGTTTCCAGAAGGACGCAATCGCCGCGGCCCGACCCTAGCTGCGATAGGTGCGATCCTGTGCCGGGGTCTGCTCGATCAGCCTTTTCAGTTCGGCGGTGAACACCCGCTCGGCCCGGTTGTTAAGCTTGCGCGGGTTGGTCACCAGAAAGATGTCGACCTCGGGCGGATCCTCATAGGGCGGAAGCCGCCACAACAACCCGCGCTCCACATAGCTGCGCACGACATGAATCGGGAACGCACCGATGCCCATGCCGCAGGTCACCATGCGCCGGACCTCTTCGAGCTGGGACGACCTGCCGATCACATCGCGGGTCAGGCCCCAATCGCTGCGCAGCATCACGATCTGCCGCAGGGCATTGTCGATTTCCTCGGTATCGAAGGCGACGAATGGATGCTCGCGCAGATCGTCCATCTTCAGACCTCTCCGGCCGAACAGAGGGTGCGGCCGACCGCAGTAGAAACCGAAGAATTCGCGATACATGTGAGTGTAACTCAGATCGGCCGATCTGCGGTTCACCAGGCAGATGCCGATTGTCGCCTGCCGGTCGCGCACCCCCTGCAGAACATTGCTGCTGGTTTCGACGCGGATGCTGAAGCGCACCTTGGGGTGGCTTTGCGAAAACCGGGTGAGCTGGCTGTCAAGCAGGGGGGTGATCACATGGCTGGCCAGCAGGATGCGCACCTCGCCCGACAGCTCGTTCTGGGCTTCGCCGATACTGTCGGGCAGCTGCGACACGCCGCGCAACAGCTCCGAAGCCTCGCTATAGAGCTTCTTGCCCGCCGCCGTGAGGCGAAAGCTGCCCTTGCCGCGCTCGATCAGGCGGCATCCCAGCTCGGTCTCGAGCCGTTTCAGCGCAAGACTGACGGCGGGCTGGCCGCGCAGCAGCTGGTTGGCAGCGCGGGTGAAGCTCTGCTCATCCGCGATCACCAGGAAGGTGCGCAGCAGGTTCCAGTCGAGCCGAAAGGCGAACTTGTTGTCGGAATCCATTGTCATTAACCTAGTTGATATCGCTCATTCTTCATATCAATTATCTCAATTCGCGTCGGGTGTGCAAAGTTATCTCAGGGAGAGATTCTGTGTCTGATACGACAGCCGACCGCCGCCCCTGGATCCTGCTCAGTCCCGCGCTTGCGTTCATCGCGGCGCTGGTGGTGATTCCCATGGCCTTCATCCTGGTCTATTCGTTCTATGAAAACATCGACCTCGCCATCGACCGGCCCGCCTTCCAGTTCGGCAACTGGCAGGAGCTTCTGACCGACAGCTACTACCACACCGCGATCTGGAAGACCCTGCGGCTGTCGTTCATCGTCACGGTTCTGGCGGCGGTGCTGGGTTACATCCCGGCCTACGTGATCGCGATGACGAAATACCGTCAGAAGTGGTTGCTGTTGCTGCTGCTGATCCTGCCGTTCTGGATCAGCTTCATCATCCGCACGCTGAGCTGGATCCACATCTTCGGCAATCAGGGCGCGCTCAACGGCTTGCTGAGCTGGCTCGGGCTGACCGATGCGCCGCTGCAGATCATGTATACCGAATTTACCGTGATCGTCGGCTTCATCCATGTTTTCCTGCCCTACATGGTGCTCAATGTCTATGTCAGCCTCGAAGGCATCGACCCGAATCTCGAACCCGCCGCGCGCACATTGGGCGCGACCCCGTGGCAGGCGTTTCGCGAAGTCACCTTGCCGCTCTCGATGCCGGGTCTTGCCGCCGGATCGCTGCTGGTCTTCGTGCTGACCGGGGGCAGCTATGTGACGCCGCTGATCCTCGGCGGGCCGGGCGATTTCCTGTTCGGCAATCTGGTCTACGACGCGGTCGTGACCGAGCTCAACTGGCCGATGGGCGCCACGCTGTCCTTCGCACTGCTCCTGCTTCTCGGCAGTATCGTGATCCTCTACAGCCGGTTCATGGGCATGAACCAGCTTACCAAAGCCTTCGGGAGGTAAGCCATGCGGGTCTGGTCGCTGCTCAAGTTCTATACCTTCCTGGTCTACCTCTTCATGTTCGCGCCGATTGCCGTGGTGCTTGTGCTGGCGTTCAATTCGTCGCAATTCGGCGGCTTTCCGATCGAAGGCTTTTCGCTGCGCTGGTTCGTCAAGCTGGCCGAGAACGAGGCCATCGTGCGCGCGCTGCGCACCTCGGTGACGCTGGGTCTGCTGACCGCTCTGATCGCAACGACCCTGGGCATCCTCGCCGCGATGGCGCTGGTGCGTTATGATTTTCCCGGCAAGAGCTGGATCACCTCGATCCTGATCTCGCCGGTGCTGGTTCCGGAAACGGTCCTGGCGGTGGGGCTGCTGATCTTCCTGCGCTGGCTGCACATGCCGCGCAGTTTCGCGCTGCTGCTGATCGGCCATTCGATCATCGCGCTGCCCTTCGTGGTGCTCGTGGTGCAGGCCCGCCTGATCGGCATCCGCATCGAATACGAGGAAGCGGCGCGTTCGCTCGGCGCCTCGCCGTTGCAGGCGTTTTTCCAGATCACCCTGCCGCTGCTGCTGCCGGCGGTCTTTGCCGGGGCGCTGTTTGCCTTTACCATCTCGTTTGACAACATCACCGCCACGATCTTCTGGCGGCCGGCGGGAATGGAAACCGTACCGACCCAGATTTTCGGGATGCTGCGCAACTCGGTCAGCCCCGAAATCAACGCGCTGGGCTTTGTCATGATCTGCATCACGGTCGGCGTGCCGCTGCTCGCAGGTCTGCTCGCGCGCTATTTTTCACGCAAGAAAATCTAAACCAAAAACTGGGAGAACAAGATGACCAAGAAAATGGATGAAACCCAACGCTACGAAAAGCTGCGCGAGGCCGTCGGCAACGGCGATGTCGACCGGCGGACCTTCTTCGGACTTCTCGGCTCGGCCGGCATCACCGCCGGCCTTTCCGGGGGCATCATGGCGAGCATGGCGCGCCAGGCCCGCGCCGCCGGGACGGAACTGCATTTCGAAGGCTGGGGCGGGGTTGTTTCCGAGGCGCTGCGCAAGCACGCCTTCGACCCCTATGAAGCGGCCAGCGGCAATACCGTGGTCGACGCCACCTTCGGCGGCGAAAACGAGGTGCTGACCAAGATCAAGGCCGCCGGCAGCACGGAAGGCCACAACATCCTGCACAGTTCCGGCGTCAGCTGGTACAAGCGCTGGGCCGACAATGGTTATGCCGTGGTGCTCAACGAGGACAATATCCCCAACCTCAAGAACGTGATGACCACCATGATCGATCCGTTCCGGGCGGTCACACCAGAGGGGCTTTCCGCCGTGCCTTATGATTACGGCACCACGGGCATCGCCTATAACACCAAATACGTGAGCGAAGAGAAGGCCAAGGAACTGGGCGCCAACCTGCTGCTCGACAAGGAGCTCAAGGGCAAGATCGGCGCCTGGGGCGGCGACTGGGCCAACCGGGCCTGGTATGGCGCTCTGCAATCGGGCCAGGATCCCAACAACATCCAGGACTGGGATGCGGTCTGGGACAAGGCGCGCGAGAACCGCGACCTGGTGCTCAAATACTGGGGCTCTGGCGCCGAGCTGATGGACCTGCTGGCGAAAGAGGAGATCTATGTCACCGAAGCCTGGTCGGGCCGCGTCGCGGCGCTTCAGGCCCAGGGCCATCCGATCGCCTATATGGACCCGCCCAACGGCCTGGCCTGGATGGAATCGATGTTCGTTCTGAAAGGCTCGCCGATGGAGCCGGCCGAAGCGCTCTTGAACTTCATGCTCGAGCCGGACACGGCCATCGCGGTCGCGGTTGGGCAGAAATACCCGTCCTCGCTCGATCCGACCAAGATCGAGATGCCCGACGAGGTCAAGAACCTGCCGGCCTTCGATCCGACGGGCAAGCTCGAAGGGCTGGTGTTCCGCGATCCCGAGGTCTGGAATCCGCAGGAAAAAGAGCAGTCGAAGATGTGGAACCGCGTCCAGAAGGGCGGCTGAGACCAAGCTGGCGGGGCGCATTGCCCCGCCATTCCTACCGGTAAGGACGAGGCTGTTTCATGGCACGCGTAGAACTATCCGCGATCCGCAAGATGTTTGGCCGCTTTGTCGCGGTTCACGGCGCCGATGTGGTGTTCGAGGAAGGCTCGTTCACCACGCTTCTCGGGCCGTCGGGCTGCGGCAAGACGACGATCCTGCGGATGGTTTCGGGCCTCGAATCGCCCACAAGCGGCGATATCCTGATCGGCGGCAAGCGCATCAATGACGTGCCGATCCACAAGCGCAACCTCGGGCTGGTGTTCCAGAACTATGCGCTGTTTCCGCATCGAACCATCGCCGAAAACATCGCCTTCGGCCTGAAATACCGCGATGTGTCCAAGACCGACGCGGCGGCGAAGGTGCGCGAGGCGCTCGATATCGTCCGCCTTCCCGGCGTCGAAGAGCGCTATCCCTCGCAATTGTCGGGCGGGCAGCAACAGCGCATCGCCCTGGCGCGCGCCATCGTGATCGAACCCGATGTGCTGCTGCTCGACGAACCGCTCTCGGCGCTCGATGCCAATCTGCGCGAGGAAATGCGCGTCGAGTTGAAGGCGATCCAGGACCGCATCGGCGTCACCACGATCTTCGTCACCCATGACCAGTCCGAGGCGCTGGCGATGTCGGACAAGATCATCGTGATGAGCGCCGGGCGGATCGAACAGACCGGCACGCCCGAAGAGGTCTATAACCGGCCTGCCTCCGAATTCGTCGCCGGATTTCTCGGCGCCTCCAATCTGCTCGACGCCCGCGTCATCGGGCGCGAGGCCGGTCATGTCATGGTCGAAACCGCCGAATTCGGCCACACCAGGGTTCCGCTGACCCAGGCCATGACGCTGGGCGACGCGACACAGGCCAGGCTGATGATCCGGGCCGAAAAGCTCTTGCTGGTGCCGTCGGGGCAGGCGCCGTTCGAGGCGGTGGTCGAGGCGATTGACTATCAAGGCCAGCTGGCACGTTACTTCCTGCGTATCGGCGACACCAAGGTTCAGGCGGTCAACATGATTGACGGCGCGCCCTTCGGCGTCGGTGAAACCGTCTCGCTCGACTTCAACCCCGACGCCTGCGCGGTGCTGCCGCTGACCGGGCCGCAATGACCCGCCTGTTCTATCAATCCCGCCTGCCGCGCCCGACGCTGGCGCGCGCCGAGGGCATCTATATGTGGGACACCAGCGGCAAGCGCTACATCGACGGCTCCTCCGGCGCGATGGTCAGCAACATCGGCCATTCCAACCCGCGCGTGCTTGCCGCGATGCAAAAGCAGATGCAGACCGCCACCTTCGGCTACCGGCTGCATTTTCAGACCGAAGCCTCCGAAGCGCTGGCCGAGCGCGCCGCCGCTTTGGCCCCCGAGGGGCTGGAGCGGGTGTTTTTCGTCTCCGGCGGATCGGAAGCGACCGAAAGCGCGATCAAGCTGGCGCGGCAATACGCGCTGACCCAGGGCGAGGCGCAACGCTTCAAGGTGATCTCGCGCAGCCCTTCCTATCACGGCGCAACGCTGGGCGCTCTGGCCGTCACGGGCTATGCCCCGATGACCGCGCCGTTTGATCCGATGATGCGCGCCATGCCCAAGATCCCCGCGCCGCGCGCCTATCTCGACGGGCTCGACCCGGATGATCCCGCCACCGGCCACCACTATGCCGATATGCTGGAGCAGCGGATTCTCGAAGAAGGCCCCGAAACGGTGCTGGCCTTCATCGTCGAACCGATCGGCGGCGCCTCGACCGGGGCGCTGGTGCCGCCCGCCGGATACATGCAGCGCATCCGCCGGATCTGCGACCACTACGGCGTGCTCCTGATCCATGACGAGGTGATGAGCGGCGGCGGCCGGACCGGGCGCTTCTTTGGCGCCGAGCATTGGGATGTGGTGCCCGATCTGATCTGCCTGTCGAAGGGCTTCGGCGGCGGCTATGTGCCGCTGGGCGCCGTGATCGCGCGCGAAGACATCGTCGAGGCCGTGCTCGACAAGGGGGGCTTCATTCACGGCCATACCTATGCCGGCAATCCGCTGGCCTGCGCCGCCGGGCTTGCCGTGCTCGACGAGATCGCCGAACAGGGTTTGACCGCCAATGCGGCGCAGATGGGAGATGCGCTGGCCGACCGCCTGCGCGACCTGATGCAGAAATATCCGATCATCGGCGATGTGCGCGGCCTCGGACTGCTGCTGGCCTTCGAATTCATGCAGGACCGGCAGACCAAGGCGCCGCTGCCTGCCGGGCTCAAGGCGTTCGACCGACTGGTCGAGATTGCCTATCAGAACGGGCTGATCCTCTATGCGCGCCGCACTCGCGGCGGGCTGTCGGGAGATCATTTCCTGGTCTGCCCGCCGATGACCATCACCCCCGAGCAGATCGACGAGATCGTTGCGCTGCTCGACAAATCGCTGGCGAGTTTCATGGCCGAATTGCCTGAGACCGCCCTGAACCCCACCTGAGGCGCCGCCATGCCGAAAACCATCATCACCTGCGCCATCACCGGCTCGATCCACACGCCCTCGATGTCGCCCCACCTGCCCTGGAAGCCCGAGGATATCGCCGAGCAGGCCATCGCGGCGGCCGAGGCGGGCGCGGCGATCCTGCATCTGCATGCGCGCGACCCACACGATGGCCGCCCCTCCGGCGCGCCCGAACATTTCGGCGCCTTCCTGCCGGTGATCGCGCAGGGCTGCGACGCGGTGATCAACCTGACAACCGGCGGCAGCGCAGTGATGACGCTGGAAGACCGGCTCAGCGCCGCGCTGACCTTCCGGCCGGAAATGTGCTCGCTCAACATGGGCACGATGAATTTCGCGCTCTACCCGATGGCCGAAAAACCGCGCGACTGGCAGTTCGACTGGGAAGAGCCCTTCCTGCTCGGCTCCGACGACCTGGTGTTCAAGAACACTCCGCGCGACATTGCCGGAGTGTTGCAGATGATGGGCAAGGAACGCGGCGCGCGGTTCGAATTCGAGTGCTATGATCTCGGCCATCTCTACATGCTGCGGCACTTTGTCGATCGCGGGCTGGTCGACAGGCCGATCTTCATCCAGTTCGTGTTTGGCGTGCTCGGCGGCATGGGCGCCGATCCCGACACGCTCGACCATCTGATCGCGCTGGCCGACAAGCTGCTCGGCAAGGACTACATGTTCTCGGTGCTGGCCGCCGGGCGGCACCAGATCCCGATGGCGACACATTCGGCCAAACGCGGCGGGCATGTGCGGGTCGGGCTCGAGGACAACCTATATCTCGCCAAGGGGCAGCTGGCCGAAAGCAATGCCCGGCAGGTGCAGCAGACTCGCGCGATCCTCGAGGATATGGGCCATGACATCGCCAGCCCGGACGAGGCGCGCGAGATGCTGGGCCTCAAGGGCGCAGCGCAGACCGGCATTTGAGCCATGCGGATCGAACCGGTCACGCCCGAGTCCCTGCCGCTTCTGGAGCAAGGCTTGCGCGCGCTGGCGGATGATCTTGGAGACCCCTACGCGATCAGCTTCGAGACGCTCGAAAAAGCTCTGTTCGGGCCTCACCGGACCTGTGATGCGCAGGTCGCGGTCGATAGCGGCCAACTCCGCGGTGTTGCGCTTCATACGCCGGTGATGTCGACCACGCTCGGCGGTGTCGGCGCCTATATCTCCGATCTCTGGGTTGCGCCCGAAGCGCGCGGCACTGCGCTTGCAACCCGCCTGCTGGCCGCCGTTGCCAGACGCAGCGAGGCCGGATTCCTGCGCCTGTCAGTCTATCAGGACAATCCACGCGCCGCGGCGTTCTATCGCCGACTCGGCTATCAGCCCAAGACCGGCGAACACATCCTGCAACTCTCGGGCGCACGGCTGGACGATCTCGTGAGGACCGGATGAAAGCCCGATGCCCCGGCACCGCTGCGCGGGCGGCGACATGACTGAAACTGCCGACATCATCGTCATCGGCGGCGGCATCGCCGGGGTCAGTGCAGCGGCGGAGCTGGCGCGGGATGCCAGCGTCGTCCTGCTCGAAGGCGAATCCCATCTCGGCTATCATGCGACTGGCCGCTCGGCCGCGATCTACATCCGCAACTATGGCAATGCCACGCTGCGACAGCTCAACGCAATGTCCCACGCGGCGCTCGATGGCGCGCTTCTGGGCGAAACCGTGCTGTCGCCGCGCGGCGAAATGCTGCTGGCTGCGCCGGGGGAAGTCGATGCGCTTGAAAGCCTGTTGAACGACACCGACGGCATGGAGCGGCTGACGCCCGAAGAGGCCAAGAAGCTGGTGCCGATCCTGCGGCAAGACCGGATTGCGGCGGCGGCGATCGAACGCGATGCGATGGACATAGATGTCGACCGCCTGTTGCATGGCAACGCGCGGCTGGTTCGCGCCCGCAAAAGCCGGATCCTGACCGGGCACAAGGCCTCGGCGATTGCCAGATCGGGTGCCGTCTGGCGCGTTGCAACGCCCAAGGGCGCCTTTGAGGCTCCGGTGATCGTCAACGCCGCCGGCGCCTGGGCCGACAAGCTCGCCGAAATGGCGGGCGTGCGGCCGGTCGGCTTGCAGCCGATGCGCCGCTCGGCCCTGATCATGGCGCTGCCGCCGGAAATCAGGGGGTATGACAAATGGCCACTCTTCGGCTCGGTCTCCGAGCAATGGTATGCCAAGCCCGATCCGGCCGGGCTGCTGATCTCGCCCGCCGAGGAAGAGGCTGTGGAGCCGCAGGACGCATGGCCTGATGATCTGGTGCTCGCCGAGGGGCTCGACCGGTTTTGCCAGATGGTCGATATCCCGCTTGTCCGCCCTTCGCACAGCTGGGCCGGGCTGCGCAGCTTTGTTGCCGATCGCACCCCGGTCGCCGGGTTTGCTGCGGATGCCGAAGGTTTCTTCTGGTTGGCGGGCCAGGGCGGCTACGGGGTCCAGACCTCGCCGGCCATGGCCGCAATCACGCGCTTCCTGTGCTGCAAAACGGGTGCGCCGGTCAATGCGGCACTGGTGCGCGCTCTCTCACCACAGAGACTGGCCTGAAGGGATCGGCCCAAGCCTGAGCCGAGCGGCGCAGCAAAGCCCAGACCCGCGGCGTCGGAACGAGCCAGCCAAGGCGGGCAACCTCGGCGCAAGGCCCGCGATTACCTCGTCATCATGGGCAACGATGGCCTCAATCGAACCGGGCCCGCCTTGCCGCGCTTTCCGGCCACAAGGCTGACGTTCGATGCGGCTGCTTTCACGGAATTCGGTGCGCACGAGATGCGGGCCGCCCAATTCTTACATCGCGCCCCCGGGCGAGATGTTGGTGCCCAGCCCGACGATGTTGGCGGCAGCGGCGATCGCGCCGTTCTGACCAGCCTTGGCGAGGATGGGTTGGCTGAACTGGTCATGGAGCGGCGACATCGTCGGCAAGAGGATACGGGCATGGCCGCGGTCTTGCAGGTCTTGCGAAACAGGCTTTGGTCGAGCCCCTTAGCGACCTGCCGACCGTTCGGCAACAGGCGCGGGAATCTCGATCCAGCGACCCGAGCACAGCAATCGCCCTTCGTCCTGCAGACGGCGCATCAGGCGCGACAGGGTTTCCGGCTGCACACCCAGGATGTCGGCCAGATCCTGGCGCGAGATCGGCAGGCGCATGCGCCATGCGTCGCCCGTCGGTTTGCCATGGGCGGCCATCAACGCGTCGAGCAGCTGTGCCAAACGGGCCTTGTTGGGCAGGCGCGCGGCATCCTGGATGCGCTCGTGGGCCTGATCCAGCTCGTCGGCGCAGCGGATCGCCAGGCGGGCCAGAACCGCGGGACAGGCCTGCACCACCTGTTTGGCATCGCGCTGCGCCACCACGCAGATTCGCGAGGGCAACAGCGCCTGCGCTTCGGTGCGATGCTCGCGCCCGGTCAGAAACGCGCGATATCCGATCAGCTCGCCGGGATAGGCCAGCCGCAACAGGCTCGACCCGCCATCGGAGCCAAAGCTGCGAATGGCGATCAAGCCGCGCGAAACGCAATAGACCCCTTCGCTGGTCGCGCCCTGATGATAGAGCACGGCGCCGGTTTCGAGCTCGCGCCGCGTGAAACTGCGCATCAGGGTGGACACGTTGGCTCCGGCAACAGGCTGCCACAGGCTTTGCTCATAAAAGCCGCAGTTCGCGCAGGGGTGTTCCTGTTCCGCCATCCCGTTCTCCAGACCCACCGGGCGCCGCCTTGTGAGACAGGCCCGCAGCATACCCGGAAAAGATATCGATCGTCAGCCCGCGTGTTGAACGAATTCAAACCGGCATCGGAAACACAGTATTTCAAACCAAAGCGGCGGAATTTTGACGACCGTCAATGAAACGCGCGCCCGCGTTGCACAATGTTGCCGGAATGTTCGGCCCCGATTGGCCGATGCGCAACAAAAGGGCAGTTCCTTGTTCGATACCAATGAACCTCTGTCGGCGCCTTTGCCGCCCAAGCCGGCATCGCGGGCTGGAAAAGTCTCGCTCTGGACCTACTTCAAGCTGTTCAAGAAAGACATTCTCTCGGCCCAGCCGGCGCGGCTCTATCGCGCCTGGATGGCCGAGCTGCGCACGCCGTTTTTCCGCTCCTACATGTGCAACGATCCCGAGCTGGTCAATCTCGTGCTGCGCGAACGGCCAAAGGATTTTCCCAAATCCGAGCGTATCCGCACCGGGCTGAAGCCGCTGCTGGGCGAGTCGATCTTCATTTCCAACGGTGCGCTCTGGGAACATCAGCGCCGCATCATCGACCCGGCCTTCGAGGGCGGGCGCCTGCGCACCGTGTTCCCGGCGATGTGGGACAGCGGTGTTGCCGTGGTCGAGCGGCTGCGCCCGCTGGCCGATGGCCGCCCGGTCGAGATCGAGAGCCATGCCAGCCATGTGGCGATGGACGTGATCTTCCGCACCCTGTTTTCGGTGCCGGTCGAACATGAGCTGGCCAGCGCCGCCTTTGCCACCTTCCGCGAGCATCAGCAGGAACAGCCGGTGGCCAACCTGTTTTCGCTGCTGCCGCTGCCGAAATGGTTTCCGCGCTATCATTCGCGCCGCACCCGGCGCACCGCGGCCATCATCCGCGGCCTGATCGCCCAGCTGACCGAAGCGCGCGCGCAGGAGATCGCGGCGGGCAAGGCGCCCGACGATCTCGCCACCAAGATCATGACCACGCCGGATCCCGAAACCGGCCAATGCTTTGACACCGAAGAGATGATCGACCAGGTCGCCATCTTCTTTCTCGCCGGGCACGAGACCTCCGCCGCCGCGCTGGCCTGGGCGCTCTACCTGCTGGCGACCCATCCCGAGTGGCAGGAGCGTGTCGCCGAGGAGGCGCAGGTCTCGTTCGAGCCCGAAAAGATCTATTTCTCGACCTTGAGCAAACTGCGCCATTCGCGCGCCGTTTTTCGCGAGGCGATGCGGCTTTACCCGCCGGTGCCGATGTTCGTGCGCGAAGCGACCTGCCCGGAGCGGTTTCGCGACCGCGATGTCGCGCCGGGGTCGCAGGTGATCCTCAGCCCGTGGCACCTGCACCGCCACGAGCGGCTGTGGGAGCGACCCGATGAATTCGATCCCGGCCGCTTCGACACACCCAATGGCAAGGAATGCCTGCGCAACGCCTATATCCCGTTTTCGGCCGGCGCGCGGGTCTGCCCCGGTTCGGCCTTTGCCATGGCCGAGGGGCCGCTCCTCTTGTCGATGCTGGTGCGCGCCTATCGCTTCGAGCCGGTGGAAGGCCGCGTGCCCATCCCCGAGGCCCATCTCACCGTGCGTGCGCGCTACGGTATCTATCTGCGCCTGATCCCGCGCGATACGGACATTCTCAACAACAAGGCCGAGCAATGAGCAAAACTCCCGCCGCCGCCCTCAGGGCATGGCCCTACTGGCTGACCCTCACATTCGTGCCGCTGGTGATCCTGGCCGTCACCGAGGGCGGCTGGACCATCCTCTTGATCCCCGCCTATGGCTGGCTGCTGATGCCGCTGCTCGATACCATCCTGGGCAAGAACCTGACCAACCCCGACCCGGATACGCCCGACAGCGAGCTGTTCTGGTTCCGCCTGCTCACCTGGATCTGGTTTCCCATCGAATTCTGCCTCGTCTTCGGCGCGATCTGGGCGCTGACCCATCTCGATGGATATTCCGGCCTTGAAACCTTCGGCATCATGTTCGGCATCGGTGTGACCACCGGCACGGTCGGTATCGTCTATGCCCATGAGCTGTTTCACAAACCGGCGCGGTTCGAGCGCAGCCTGGGCGATCTCCTCATGGCGATGGTGCTTTATGGCCATTTCCGCACCGAGCATCTTCTGGTGCATCATCCCCATGTCGGTACCCCGCGCGACACGGTGACGGCGCGCTATAATGAAGGCTTCCTGCGGTTCTTCCCGCGCGTGCTGCTTCAGGGCCCAAGATCGGCCTGGCGCGCCGAAAAGGCGATGCTGGCCCGGCGCGGCCGCAGCCCGTGGCACGTCTCGAATCCGATCTTCAAATACGCCGCCCTGCAACTGGCATTCCTCGCGCTCGCCTTCGGTATCGGCGGCTGGATGGGCGTCGGCCTGTTCGCCCTGCAAGCCTTCCTCGCCGTCTGGCAGCTCGAGCTGACCAACTATGTCGAGCATTACGGGCTGACCCGCGCCTATCTGGGCGACGGCAAATACGAACCGGTGCGCGCGCATCATTCCTGGGATTCGGCGCATCGCGTCTCGGGCCTGTTGCTGATCAATCTCCAGCGCCACGCCGATCACCATCTGCACCCGATGCGCCGCTTCCCGCTGTTGCAGATCTTCGATGAAACCAAGGCGCCGCAATTGCCCACGGGCTATCCGCCGATGACCTCGATGGCGATGATCCCGCCGCTGTGGCGGCGGAGGTTCAATCCGCGGGTGCGGGCATGGCGCAAACAGTTCTATCCCGAGATCGCGGATTGGACGCCCTACAAGCAGATGTCGTTCCCACCGCCACAGGGCGCGGGCTGAGAGCGGCAGTCACGCCATCGCCACGGCCGTCAGGCACCATGTGCTGATCGCCTCGGTATCGGCGGGCAGTGGTTCGGCCAGCCCCTCGGTGAAGTCGTCGAACGCTTCGCGGCTGCCGCTGCCCACACCCACCAGCACGGGAATGTCCAGCTCCAGCGCCCTGCCGATCACGCTGCGAAAGCCGCGCCCCGCCGCCTCTTCCGGGCCGAACTTGTTGAGGATGAACACCTGCGCAAGTCGCAGATCGCCGCTTTCGACCTGCGCCACCGCATCGGCGATGGCCGCCGGATCGAGCCGGCAGGCATCTGAACCCGCACCCAGATCCTGGGTGATCTTGATCACAGGTCCATCCGGCAGAACCCGCACCTTCATGTCACAGCCGTTGTCAAACGCGCTCTCATGCGAAAGCTCCTTGACGATCCCGGCAACGCTGACCTGCTGACCGGCAAGCAGCGCGGCCGTCTCGGCCAGAAGCCGGTCGGTCTCGCCGCGTTCCGGCGTGCTGACAAAGGCGATTTCCATGGTGTTATCCTTTCACGTTTCGGCCAACAGACCCGACCATTCGGCGCCGCTCTTGCCGGTCAGGAACCCGTCGCTCAGGCGAATGCCCGGCTGCATCGCCTGCAAGGCTTCGGCCACCGCGCCGCGCCTGATTCCGCCGTCGATCCGCGCCCGGTAGAGCGCTGAGACAGTCGCGAAATCTCCGGTCTGGGGCGACAGGCGCAGGCGCGAAACCCCGGCGTCGCGCAGCAATTCGATCTGGTGATCGGCACAGGCGAATGTGTCCGAGAGTGTCTGCACCCCGTTCATGGCCAGGAAATCCTGCCCCTCCAGCGTCGCCACGTCCAGCCCGTCCGGGTCATCCTCACAGGCGAACTGGCAATTGTCCTTTGTGCGGCCGTGCAGGCGGGCGTGATAGCAGCGCCCCGAGATCGCCAGCGGGATCCGGCCATGGCCCCAGACTTCGATGGCCACGCCCAATTCGCGACCCAGCCGGGCCAATGTGCGCACCGGTTCCAGCGGCAGCTCCGGCGGCAGGCAGATGCTCGTCGCACCGCGTTCGGCCAGCCACCTCAACGTGCCCTCGTTATAGACATTGACCAGCGGCCCGACGGAAAACGGCGCCCCCTCGGGCAGATAGGCCAGCATCGTGAGGTCATTGACCTCGACCTCGACACCGGCCTCGATCAGTTCCGCACTGAGCTTGCGTTCGCGTTTCAGCGTGATCAGCGCCAGCGAAGTCACGGCCACATCCTTGCCCGCCGCCAACAGCGTCTCGATCGCCGCCGGGATACGGTCCTGATAGAACGGCAGGCGCTTGGAACAGACCAGCTCGCCCAGCACGACCCGATCCACCGGCGCCGCCGCCAAAGCGCCGTAAAACGCACTCCACGCATCGGGCTTCCAGAAAAACTGGTTCGCTCCAACGCTCAGCTCCATACCGCTCACCTCCAGGTCTTCTTGTAGGCCCCGGCGGTGGCGGCCTGGCCTTCGGTGAGGCTGGCCAGCATGCCCTCGGGCATCGGCAAGCCGGCGGCCTCAGCATCCACGGCAGCACGGAAATTGCGCACCACCTGCGCCACATAGGAGCGCGACCGCTGCCGCCCCTCGATCTTGAGCGCGGTGACCCCGGCCTTGGCGAGTTGCGGGATCAGCTTCTCGGCATTGAGGCTCACCGGGTCTTCAAACAGGTGGCCCGTGGTCTCGTCGGCCTGGAAACAGCCCTTGCACAGGGTCGGATAGGGCGCCGGTTCTCCCTTGCCGACGCGGTGGATGGTATAGCCGCCCAGCCGGGCCGAGAGCGCGCCCTTGTCGTCGTGATATTCGACATGGCTGGCGGGCGAGCAGACGCCGTTCATGTTCGGCGATTGCCCGGTGGCATAGGAGGACAGCGAACAGCGCCCTTCGGCCATCACGCACAAGCCGCCGAACACGAACACTTCGGTTTCAACCTCGGTTTCGGCATTGATCGCGGTGATTTCCTGCACCGACAACACCCGCGGCAGAACCACGCGCTTCACCCCGAAGGCGCTGGCGTAGAAATTGATCATGTCGGCATTGGCCGCCGCCGCCTGCACCGAAAGATGGCGGCGCAGCCCGGGGTGGTGCTTGGCGGCGTGGGCCAGCAGCCCCAGATCGGCGAGGATCACCGCATCGGCGCCCGCACTCTCGGCATCGGCAATGGCGCTATGCCACAGCGGCTCCGACCCGGCGCGCGGGAAGGTGTTGATCGCCACCAGAACCTTGGCGCCATGGGCATGGGCAAAGGCGATGCCTTCGCGCATCTCATTGCGATCGAAGTTCAGCCCCGGAAAATTGCGCGCATTGGTCTCGTCGGCAAAGCCGCAATAGACGGTATGCGCCCCGGCCTTGACGGCGGCGCGCAGCGAGGCGGGCGTGCCGGCGGGGCAGACGATTTCCATCACCATCCGTCTTCCTCCTCGTGGCGCGACAGGGCCACGCCGGTGCGCGCCTCGGCCAGCGCGATCAGCCGTTTCACAGGCGCCGCCAGCGGGCCGGACATGGCCTGCGCCTCGGCGGAAAGATCAAGCTCGGCATCGTCAATCGCGTTGCGCAGCGCCAGCACGGCGGCGGTATCGCCCTCGATCACAAGGTCGCGCGAAAAGAACAGCGCATCGCCGTCATAGGCGCCATGCACCATTCCCAGCAGCCCGGCCAGAGGCCCGGCAATCCGCGCATCGCCCTCCAGCTTGCGGCGCGACAGATGCACGCGGGGGCGCCCGCCGCGCGGCTCCAGCAGCATCGAAACCGGCAGATCGGTCGGGTCGAGCACGAATCGCGCCTGGCCATAGCTGCCAAGGCGGCGAAACATCGCCGGGTGGCGCTTGGCCAGTCGCCGGGCAAAGCCGGTCAGCGCCAGTGAAAAAGGGGTCAGAGGCGCAAAGCGCAGCGCCGTTGCGGGCAGGCGCGGGAACAGCGGCAGATGAACCGAATGGTCTGACATGAAGGCCGTGAGGCTCCGTTTTCGAGCGTCGCCGCGCGCGGCGGCAGCGTCCCTGTCCTAGCCGCTTTGGACGTGTTGAAACTTGATCTTAGTCAAATTTTGCGCCGCCTGCGGGTGCTATGGCAGCCGAAAGCTTACAAGGACAATCCTCATTCGCACGCTGCCCCCGTTCCCCACCCTGCGCGCCTTTCTCGATTGGAACGCCGCTCGGGGCCAACTGACCGCCGTTGCCGATCCGGTTTCGGTGCGCCACCGGATGACGGCGGTGCATCGCGCGGTTCTGGAACAGAGCGGGCCGGTGATGCGCTTCGATCATCCGGTGCTCGACAGCGGCGCGCGCTCTGACGTGCCCGTGGTGGTGAACATCTTCGGCACACTCGAACGTGTCGCGGCGGGGCTCGGCGTTGCGCCCGAAGGCTTGGACGATCTCGGTTCCTTCCTTGCCGCCCTGCGCGCGCCAAGCCCGCCCGAGGGCATGCGCGATGCGCTGTCGCGCTGGCCGATGCTCAAGGCGGCGATGGCGACCCGGCCCAAGCTGATGAAGAAAGCGCCGGTGCAGCGCAACGTGATCGAACAGGTCGATCTCTCCGCGCTGCCGATCCAGACCCATTGGCAGGGCGACGCCGGGCCGCTGATCACATGGCCGGTGGTGCTGACCCGCCCACATGGCAGCAAGCCCGACGCGGTCGGCCGCTACAATGCCGGGGTCTACCGCGCACAGGTCATCGGGCGCGACCGGATCATCCTGCGCTGGCTGGCGCATCGCGGTGGTGCCGCGCATCATCGCAGCTGGCAGAAGGCGGGCGAAGCGATGCCCGTCGCCATCGTTCTGGGCGCCGATCCGGCGACATTGCTCTCCGCCGCCCTGCCGCTGCCCGAAACCGTCTCGGAACTCGGCTTTGCCGGAGTCTTTTCCGGCACCCGGCCGCGCCTTGTCCCGGCCAGGACGGTGCCGCTGATGGTGCCCGCCGATGCGGAAATGGTGCTTGAAGGCTGGGTCGACCCGACCGAGACCGCGCCGGAAGGCCCGTTCGGCGACCATACTGGATATTACAACGCGCCCGAGCCCTTCCCGGTGATGACGGTCAGCGCCCTGACCACACGCGACGATCCGCTTTATCTCTCCACCTACACGGGCCGCCCGCCCGACGAACCGGCGATCATCGGCGAGGTGTTCAACCGTCTGGCGCTGCCCCTGATCCGTGCGCAGATCCCCGAAATCCGCGATCTCTGGCTGCCGCCCGCCGCCTGCTCCTATCGCATCGCGGTGATCTCGATCGACAAGCGCTATCCCGGTCAGGCGCGGCGCGTGATGATGGCGCTCTGGGGCATGCTGCCGCAATTCAGCTATACCAAGATGATCGTTGTGGTGGATGATGACATCGACCCGCGCAATTGGGACGATATCGCCTGGGCGCTGGCCACGCGGATGGACCCGGGGCGCGATGTGATGATCCTGGAGAACACGCCGATGGATTACCTCGATTTCGCCTCGCCCCAGCCCGGCCTGGCCGGGAAGATCGGCATAGATGCGACGAACAAGATCGGCGCCGAGACCACGCGCGACTGGGGAGTGGTGATGCAGACTGCGCCCGAAGATGCCGCTTTCGCCGCCGACCTGCTCTCGCGCATGAAAGGAATGACATGACCCGCGTTGTCCTCGGCGTCTCCGGCGCCTCGGGTGCGGCGCTGTCGCTGGCTGCGGCGCGCCATCTCGTCGCGCTGGGCGTCGCGCTCGATCTGGTCGTTTCCCCCGCCGCCGAGCGGACGTTGCGCGAGGAATGCGGCGAAGCGGCTTTGGCTGAGTTGCAAGCCATGTCCGACCGGGTGCACGCGCCCGGCGATATCGGCGCGCGCATCGCCTCGGGCTCGGCGCCCATCGCCGGCATGATCGTGGCGCCCTGCTCGATGCGCAGCCTCGCCGCCATCGCCAACGGGCTTGATGACAACCTGCTGACCCGCGCCGCCAGCGTGCAGCTCAAGGAACGCCGCCCGTTGATCCTGCTGGCCCGCGAAGCCCCGCTGACCCTGGCCCATCTGCGCAACATGACCGCGGTGACGGAAATGGGTGCCATTGTCCTGCCGCCGGTGCCGGCCTTCTATCTCAAGCCCGGCAGCCTCGATGAAGTGGTCGATCAGATCGCCGCGCGCGCCGTCGATCTGTTGCGCCTCGCGCCGCCGCTGGCGCAGGGTTGGAGCGGTTAGAGCGGGGCGACGGAGTCAGGCCGCGCCGCGCGCCTCCAGCGCGATATCGGCCAGCGTCGAACGGTCGAGATCGGCCAGGAACGCCGCCTCGGCCGAACGCAGCCGCGATTTCAGCCCGCAGCGCGCCTGAATGGTGCAGTCGGCCCCGTCGGCGCCGAAACATTCGACCAGCGGCTGGCCCTCTTCGAGCAGGCTGACGATGCTGCCGAGCCGGATTTCGTCCGCCGGTCGGGCCAGAACCGCGCCGCCGCCACCGCCGCGCCGGGTTTCGATCAGCCCGCCGCGCCCGAGGCGCTGCATGATCTTGGCCAGATGGTTGCGCGACAGGCCGAACTCCTCGGCCATCTCGGCGGTGGAAAAGGCACGCTCGGGCGCGCTTGCCATCCGCATCAGCATGCGCAGGCCGTAATCTGTAAACGAGGTGAGGCGCATCCGGTTGCCTTTTGCCTTGAATGGGTATTTACAATACCTATTAACAGAGCTATTCCGAATTGCAACATCAAACCGCCAAAGGTTCCCGCCATGCAGGCCCGATCCCTATCGCCCGAAATCACATCCGTCCGCCCGGAGATGACCCGCGCGTTGATGCGCGCCACGGGGCTGGATGAGGCGCAGCTGGGCGAGCTGGTGCATCGGTTCTATGTCCGTGCGCGCGAAGATGCCCTGCTCGGGCCGATCTTCGAGGAAGGGATCGCCGACTGGCCAGCCCATCTCGACCGGATGGTCGATTTCTGGTCCTCGGTCGCGCTTATGACCGGGCGCTATCACGGCGCCCCGATCCCGGCCCATGCCGGGCTGCCCATCACATGGGATCATTTCGAACGCTGGCTTGCGCTGTTTGCCGAGACAGCCCGCGAGATCTGTTCCCCCGACGGCGCCGCCCATCTCATCACCCGCGCAGAGCAGATCGCGCTTTCCCTCGACCGGGCCATTCACAACGCCCCGGCCCCGCGCTGAACAAAGGATACAGCCATGACCGACGCCGCCTCGACCCTCGACCCCGCCCCGATTAACGATGCCG